>DATMKQ010000328.1:0-2166 GCA_035571275.1 Trebonia sp. | reverse complement strand
CAGAAGACGCCGAACGAGATCGCGCTCGACATCCTCATCGCGGGCATGACGCTGATCCTGCTCGTCGCCGTGGTCACCCTCCAGCCGATGGCGGTCTACGACAAGGCCGTTCAGTCCACGGTCGTGCTTGTCGCGCTGTTCGTCTGCCTGGCCCCGACCACGATCGGCGGCCTGCTGTCGGCGATCGGCATCGCGGGCATGGACCGGATGGTGCAGCGGAACGTCCTCGCCATGTCGGGGCGGGCCGTCGAGGCCGCGGGCGACTGCTCGACCCTGCTGCTCGACAAGACCGGGACGATCACCTACGGCAACCGGATGGCGGCCGAGTTCATCACGGTCCGCGGCGTCACCGGCCACGAGCTGGCCGAGGCCGCGCTGCTGTCGTCGACGGCCGACGAGACGCCAGAGGGCCGCTCGATCGTCGATTTCGCGCAAGAGCGCCTGCCGGTGACCTCGCCTGACCTCACCACCGCTGAGCTCGTCCCGTTCAGCGCGCAGACGCGGATGAGCGGCATCGACCTGCCCGCCGGGGACGGACAGCGGGCCCGCGGCATCCGCAAGGGCGCGGCCGACTCCGTTCGCCAGTGGGTGCTCGACCGCGGCGGCACGATCCCCGCCGACCTCGACCCGATCGTGGAGCGGATCGCGACGGGCGGCGGCACGCCCTTGGTCGTGGCCGAGGGCACGCGGGTCCTCGGCGTCATCTACCTCAAGGACACGGTCAAGCAGGGCATGCCAGAGCGGTTCGCGCAGCTGCGCGAGATGGGCATCCGCACCGTGATGATCACCGGCGACAACCCGCTCACCGCGAAGGCCATCGCCGCCGAGGCCGGCGTCGACGACTTCCTCGCCGAGGCCACCCCCGAGGACAAGCTGGCGCTGATCCGCCGGGAGCAGCGCGGCGGGCACATGGTCGCGATGACCGGCGACGGCACCAACGACGCGCCCGCGCTCGCCCAGGCCGACGTGGGCCTGGCCATGAACACCGGCACGCAGGCCGCCAAGGAAGCCGGCAACATGGTCGACCTCGACTCCAACCCGACCAAGCTGATCGAGGTCGTCGAGGTCGCCAAGCAGCTGCTGATCACCCGGGGCTCGCTGACCACGTTCTCCATCGCCAACGACGTGGCCAAGTACTTCGCGATCATCCCGGCGATGTTCGTCGTCGCCTACCCGAAGCTCCGCGTGCTCAACGTCATGCACCTGGACAACCCGCACACCGCGATCCTGTCGGCGGTCATCTACAACGCGGTGATCATCCCGGCGCTGATCCCGCTCGCACTGCGCGGCGTGAAGTTCAAGCCGCTCGACGGTGCCGCGATCCTGCGCCGCAACACCCTCATCTACGGTGTCGGCGGCATCATCGCGCCGTTCGCGTTCATCAAGCTCATCGACCTGCTGCTGACCGCCACGGGCCTGCACTGATTCAGGGGGCGCGTACTCATGAGATCCGGCATCCTGCGGCAGGCTTCGGTCAGCATCGCCGCGCTCGTCATCGCGACGCTCGTCTTCGGCTTCGGCTACCCGCTGGTCGTCACGGGCCTGTCGCAGCTGTTCTTCCACGACAAGGCGAACGGCTCGCTGATCTACTCCGACGGGAAGCTCGTCGGCTCCGCCCTGCTCGGCCAGTCGTTCACCGACGCCAAGGGCAACCCGCTGCCACGTTACTTCCAGCCGCGCCCGTCCAACGCGGGCGCCGGGTACGACGGTTCCTCCTCCGGCGCGAGCAACCTGGGCCCCTCGAATCCGACGCTCATCAACGAGGTTTCGCAGCGAGTGCGTGCCTACCGCCAGTTCAACCACCTGGCTCCTAACGCGGCGGTGCCGGTGGACGCGGTGACCGCTTCTGGCTCCGGCCTAGATCCCGATATTTCCCTGCAAAACGCCCTCGATCAGGCCCCGCGCGTGGCCCAGGCCAGGCACCTGCCGCTCGCCCGGGTGCTTGCCCTGCTGCATCAGCACACGACACCCGCGCAGTGGGGCTTCCTCAGCGAGCCGGCCGTGAACGTGCTGCAACTCAACCTGGCATTGGACGGACTGCGATGAACCTCACCGGGTGGGAACAGCTCCTGTTCGTCTGCGCGGTCACCGCGCTCCTCGCGCCGCCGCTCGGCCGCTACCTGGCCGCCACGTTCAGGGATCGGGAGCCCGGTGACCGGGGCGCGC
>DATMKQ010000327.1:0-9869 GCA_035571275.1 Trebonia sp. | reverse complement strand
GAGCAGTTCGCGGACTTCCGCCGCTATCCGCTCGATGGCCGGCTCGTCGTCCTTGAGCGCCGCGCTGACCGCCTCATCGATCCACGCCGTGATCTGCGGCATGTGCTCTTCCCGCAGGCCACGGGTCGTGATCGCCGGGGTGCCGAGGCGGATGCCCGATGGGTCGAACGGGCGGCGCGGGTCGAACGGGACCGTGTTGAAGTTCAGTTCGATGCCGGCCCGGTCGAGGGCCTTCGCAGCGGGCTTGCCTGCGATCCCCTTGGAGGTTAGGTCGACAAGCAGCAGGTGGTTGTCCGTGCCGCCGGACACCAGGTCGAACCCGCGCTCGACCAGCGCCGACGCCAGGGCGACCGCGTTCGCGACGATCTGAGCGGCGTAGGTGCGGAACGACGGCTGGGCCGCCTCGCGGAGCGCGATCGCGATGCCCGCGGTCGTGTGGTTGTGCGGGCCGCCCTGCAGGCCAGGGAACACAGCCCGGTTGATCGCGGACGCGTGCTCGGCGTCGGTCATGATCATCGCGCCTCGCGGGCCGCGCAGCGTCTTGTGCGTCGTCGTCGTGATCACCGGCGCGTAGCCGACCGGCGAGGGGTGCGCGCCGCCGGCGATCAGGCCGGCGATGTGCGCGATGTCGGCGACGAGCACCGCGCCCGCCTCCTCCGCGATCGCGGCGAACGCCGGGAAGTCCACGATCCGCGGTATCGCCGTGCCGCCGGCGAAGATGATTTTGGGCCGTTCCTTCAGCGCGAGGTCGCGCACTTCGTCCATGTCGACCCGGCCGGTGTCGCGCCGTACGCCGTACCCGACGGCATGGAACCACTTGCCGGTGACCGACGCCTGGCCGCCGTGCGTGAGGTGGCCGCCCATCGGCAGCGACATGCCCATGATCGTGTCGCCCGGCTGGGCGAGCGCCAGGTAAACCGCGAGGTTGGCCGGCGAGCCCGAGTACGGCTGCACGTTCGCGTGCTCCACCCCGAACAGCGCCTTCGCCCGCTCGACCGCGATCGACTCGACCGGGTCGATGATCTGCTGGCCCTCGTAGTACCGCTTGCCCGGGTACCCCTCCGAGTACTTGTTGGTCAGCACGGTGCCGCTGGCCTCGAGCACCGCGAGCGACACGTAGTTTTCCGACGGGATGAGCCGCATCTTCTCAAACTGGCGGCGCGCCTCGTCGTGGATCAGTTCGGCGACCTGCGGGTCGGACGAATCGATCTGCGGGATGGGCGGCTGGTGCATTGGGATGACCTCCTCGCTCCTCGGTGATGAGGCTATCAACCTTGGCGCCGGCCACAACAAAGGGTTAGGCGGACCGGTGAGGATCGGCCGGGCACCGTTCGGTACCGTCTGTTCCGGCATTGAACCGAGGGGCAGGATTTGCAGCATGAGCAGCACAATCGTTCTCGACTGTGACCCAGGCATCGACGACGCGCTGGCAATCGCCTTCGCGGTCGGGCACCAGGGGATCGAGCTTGCCGGGATCACCACCGTGGCAGGCAACGTCGGGCTTGACAAGACCACAGCGAACGCGCTCGCGGTCGCGTCGTTCACCGGGGCCTGCGACGTGCCCGTCACGGCGGGGTGCGCCGCCGCGCTGCTGCGGGAGGACCGCCGGGCCGGCCATGTACACGGTGAGTCGGGCCTGGGCGGCGCGGTGCTGCCGCCGCCGACGCGCAAGGCCGAAGACGGGCACGCCATCGACTTCATCATCGAGCGGATAGCAGCGTCGCCCGGCGAGATCACGCTCGTCGCCACCGGGCCGCTGACCAACATCGGGCTCGCGCTGCGCCGCGAACCGGGGCTCGCGCAGTGGGTGCGCGACTTCGTGATCATGGGCGGGTCCGCCGGGCGCGGCAACGTCACGCCGGCCGCCGAGTTCAACATCTGGGCCGATCCCGAGGCGGCGGCGATCGTATTCGACGCGGGCTGGACGGTGCGGATGATCGGGCTCGACGTCACGCTGCGGGCGCGCGCGACGCACGCGGTGCAGCAGCGGATGCGCGACTTCGGCAAGCTCGGGACGGACCTGGTGCTGCCGGCGCTGTCCCGTTACGACGACTCGCATGGCGGGATCGGCGAACCGGCGGTGCACGACGTGTGCGCCGTGCTGTCGGTGGTCTCCCCCGATGTCTTCACGTACACGCCGGCGGCGGTTGAGGTAGAAACCACGGGACGGCTGACGTCGGGGATGACGGTGACCGACTTCTCGCCTTCGATTATCCCGAACGCTGCGGTGGCGACTGATATCGACGTAGACCGCTTCTGGGACGAGGTAATGCGTACGTACGCGTCGCTGGGCGCGGTGCTTGGCTAGACAGGTGCCGGGCTAAACCGGCATTAAAGCGCCGGCCCTGGCGTCCGCGAGCGGCCGCTGCTGGTCAGCCTCGGCCGCCAGCGTCTCAAAGGCCTGAACGGTCTGTTCGGCGACCTCGACCAGGTCGGAGTAACTCCATTGGCGGCCAGCCGTTCCCGGGGCCCGCAGCCACGCCACCCCGCTTCGGCACCAGACCGTGACGCCGCTGGACACCGACAGCACGGCCATGTCGGCGCGCAGGTCGTCGGCGCGGACCATCCTGCCGCCGAAACCCCTGGCGGCCATCCCTGCCTCTAGTTCGGTCATGGCCTGGGCCGCGGACATCCACGCGTACCGGTCCGGCGTGTCCGGCGGCCTCGTCTCGGTCTGGTCTTCGTTCTCGGCCGGGGCGGGGACGGAGAACCAGACGGCCTTGCCGCGGACCTCCCAGCCAGCGAGCCTGGAGCGCGTTGGGTGATGGCCCCAGCGGCCTTGGGATAGTTCGTGCACCACTTCGAGGCCGCGGCCGCTGAGCGCGTCGGCGGGCGCGCGGCCGTTGCCGCGGCCGGGCACGTTTCCGCGCAGCCAGCCAGGGAATGAGTCGAAGACCTTGCAGACGAGTTCCCGGCGCTGGCCGCGGCCGCGCAGGTAGAACCACAGCTCGGGGGTGGCGCGATGCCGCGGCTGCGCATGGTGGTCGCGCTGGACATGCAGGGTGTTCGCCGCAAGCTCGCTGACCATCGTGACGCCGTCGTCTACCAGGGCGGCCTCGAGCACGAGCCCGGCGGCAGCGCGCTTGAACAGGCGCCGGGCGACGCCAGCGCAGGTTGGGTCCCCCGGAAGCGGCCAGGCGCTGCACGCGCCGACCTCGACCATGCGCAACCCGTCATCCATCTCGACGCCTCCGGCCGCCCGCCCATCTGCCGGCACCGGTCCGGCGGCCCCCGCCGTCCCGACACCGCCGTCCTGGCTCCGATCGCCAATCTGTGAAGCACACGTTCTGAGTCAAGTGAGTCACTTCACAGTACACTTTGCCACATTAATAAGGAGGCAAAACCCCTTTCCGCAGGGGACACGCGGTCGTTCTGAATGCGTCTGCCTGGTGCCATTTAGCTGTATATTCGGTTACTAGAAACGGATAAGTACCTATTGCCCCCCTCGGGTTCCTGGACGACTTTGAGGCGGCTCGGCGAAATAGGTTCTGAGCACGATTGAGCCGATTCGCGTCTTGGTTGTCAGTTGTTGCGGCTGATGTTCGTGCTAACTTGTCATTATTCCTGAGGGGCGATTTTAATTCGAATTCGTTTTCGGAGATTGGGCTGTAGGCTGGCGTTCTATGATGGGTGGATGGTGGAGAACTTGAGTCTGGCGGCCGGGCTTCTCCCCCGGCACGTTCGGCCCGTTCCGGCTGCTTAATGAGAGGGCCGGGGGCCGCCGCCTTGGGGGACTTCAACGGCAGCGCTAGGCGGCGCCCCGCGCACAGGTCGACTTCGACGTCACCGACTGCGCCAGGTGGCGCTTGCGCACAGGTCGACTTCAACGGCAGCGCCAGGTGCCTCTGCGCAGCAGGTCGACGTCACCGGCAGCGCCCCGGTGGTGCGGCCCGTGGGGCTTTCTTGCTGTTATCACGTGACTGAGCGTGTTCGGGTGGGGACTGTATGTCTTAGGGCTAGAAATGGCCCGAAACGCGCCCGATTTGTCTGCGTATGGGGGGCGCGCTTTTGCCCTATGTCATGTCATGTATCTCAGATAGCAAGACTGACCCGGGGCGTCTCGTGGCAGAGGATTCTGGGTCGTGGCGGCCGCGACGAACCTCCTCGAGGAAGGCGGCGAAGACGGCCCGGTCGATGACGAGCGCGCCGGCCTGGGGGCGCTTGCTGTCCCTGACTGCCGCAACACCAGGCAGATTGCGGGCCACCTCGACGCAGCCGCCGTTGTGTGCGCTGCCGCTCGCCTTCCGCCAGATGGCGTCGGACAGGTCGATCATCTCCCCACCCCATTCGCTGGTCTTGCTGGTCGTGCTGGTCTTGCTGGTCGTGCTGGTCGTGCTGGTCGTGCTGGTCTTGCTGGTCGTGCTTCGTGGTCTTCGCTCGCTGCGCTTACTCCACTCGCTCGGCGAGCTTTTCTAGGTACACCGTGGTTTCCCCGGGGTCCAGTGCCGCCTCGCAGGCACGCTCGAACGACCGGATGTAGCCGCTCACTGATTCCGCGTCGGTGACCTCGGCGACCGAATAGTCGGTCTCCTCGAACACAAGCGGCGGTTCGTCGCCGGGGAAGCCGAAGATGTTGACCATCGAGTAGATGCCGGCCGGCGGTCCGTCGTCGAAACGCTGGATCCTGAGGTCGACGGCATCCCGGCGGCTCATGTCCGCGAGGTGCTCCACTTGCGCCCTGCGCTCTTTCCAGCCGGCCCACCGGTAGAGCAGGGACGCCTCAGTGATCACAACGCTCAGGCCGGGTGCGGTCCCGTCGGTCCGGTCCAGGATCTCCTGCCTGCGCAACCTGGCCCCCACGGCTCTGCGGCACCAAGACGATGCTCGGGGACCGGTACCGAGCTGGGCCTCCATGTACGCGGGCGTCTGCAGCAGACCGGGTAGGACGAGCGGCATGTAGGCGCGGATGCTGGTCGCGTCGTTCTCGTAGCCGGGGAATTCATTGTCGAAGATCTCGCCGTACTCCCGCCACCACGGGCGGACCCGGCACCGGACCGCCAGCCGCTCGATCTCCTCACGCTCGGTGCCCGCGATGTGGTAGATGCGGATGAGGTCCCGAATGTCGCTCATCTCCGGCCGCTTCCACTGGTTGGCCTCAAAGCGGCCGACCTTGCCGCGACCCCAGTTGAGGATGTCGCAGACCTGGTTCGCGGTATATCCCGCGGCTTTCCTGAATTCTCCAAGCTGGCGAGAAAGGCGGCGTTTTGCGATGGTCGCACCATAGGCGTCATCGCTCATATCCGGTGTTCCTCCGAAATGATGGGCTTCATGGGCGTTGCCGACATTTATCGCGCACCGGGCATATGCGCTCGGCCGAGCCGCGGCGTAGGCATGAGGTTATCCCAGAGGGACCTGCGGGGAAGGTCAGTCGCTCCAGATTGGCGAATCGCGAATTATGAGCCACCTACTTGGCCAGCCCGAATTCAGGGATGTCCCAGGTTCCTCCCAGGGATTCCTGGGAGGAGTCCCAGGCCACGCGGTCATACTGTGCGGGCACGGAGCACGGCACGAACAAGGCACGGAACGGGGCACAATGAGGCAAGAGAACCCCATGACAGAAGGTGACCCGATCCCTAAGGTACTTGTCGTCGACGACGAGCCGAACATCCGTGAGCTTGTCCAGGTCGCGCTCAAGTTCCACGGCTGTGCCGTGACAACCAGCGCTACCGGCATGGGCGCCCTCCAGCTCGCTGCGGCCGACAGCCCGGACCTCATCGTGCTCGACGTCATGCTCCCTGACATCGACGGCTTCGAGGTGTGCCGCCGACTTCGGGCCGGCGCCAATGATGTGCCGGTCATCTTCCTCACGGCGAAGGACACCACATCGGACACCGTCACCGGGCTGACCCTGGGCGGCGACGACTACATCACGAAACCGTTCTCGGTCGAGGCGCTGGTGGCGCGCGTGCGGGCGGTATTGCGCCGGGCATCGAAGCAGCGGGACGACGACGAGGGCACGCATGACGGCGGGAAGCTCCGCGTGGCTGACCTCGAGCTTGACGAGGATCACTGGACGGTGCGCCGGGCAGGCGTACCGGTCGAGCTCTCGCCGACGGAGTTCAGGCTGCTGGCCTACCTGATGCGCAACCAGGGCCTGATGCTAACCCGCAAGCAGCTGCTGGAAAACGTGTGGGGCTGGGAGTACGCCGGCCAGTCCCAGGTTCTCGAGACGTACGTGAGCTACCTGCGGCGCAAGCTCGATCCGCTCGGCCCGCCGCTGATCCACACCCAGCGCGGCGTCGGCTATAGCCTGCGCCCGCCGTGACCGGGGTGACCGGGCGGAGGTCGCTGTCGCTGCGCGCCCGGCTGCTCGCCGGACTGATCGCGCTGACCGCCATCTTTCTCGTGGCGATGGGCGTGGTGAGCACCCTGGTGCTTGGCGGGCTAGAACAGAATCAGTTCAACACCGAGCTCCGGCTGGCGGCCAGGCTGCCAGTGGGCAAGATCGAAAGGGCGCCAGCCGGGTACTCCGCCGCCTATCTTTCGCCGGGCACCGGGATGACCGGTGAGCTCACGCCCAGCTCGGCGGCCGGCGCGGAGCTCAGCCAGCTACTCCGGGGCCTGGCCGGCAAGCCGACCCGAAAGGTGACCGCTCACCTGAACGAGCTGGGCCGGGCTGGCGTGCCATTCGACCTGACATTGCAGGGCGAACCCGCGCTGCGCGCGGTGTGGAACTGGAAGACCATCCCAGCGAGCGCGCTGGCGCCGTCCGGCCTGGCCATCGTCGTGATCGGCCGTCCGGTCAGCGACATCGGCAGTCACGTCCCCGCGCTGGTTGTCGCCGAGCTGATCACCGGCGGGGTGCTGCTCGCCTTGCTCGCGATCTGCGGGAACTGGCTGATCGGCCGTGGTCTCGCGCCGCTTGACCGGATGGCGGGCACCGCGGACCTGATCACGACCAGCGGCGACCTGGCCGCACGGATGCCTGATGCGGGCGACCGCCAAGAGACCGGTCGGCTCGCGGCGGCGATCAACACGATGCTGGACAGGATCCAGCACGCGTTCGGTGCGCGGCTGCGGTCGGAGCAGAAGGTGCGGCAGTTCGCCGCGGATGCCTCACACGAGCTGCGGACGCCGCTGACCACGATCCGGGGATACGCGGAGCTCTACCGGCAGGGCGCGCTCGGGCCTGACGAGCTGCCGAACGCTATGCGGCGCATCGAGCAGGAGGCCGAGCGGATGAGCATGCTAGTGGCCGAGCTGCTCGAGCTGGCCCGCCTGGATCGCACCAGCTCCCTCGACCTGACAGAAACTGACCTGGCGTCCCTAGCCAGGGACGCCGTGGCCGACGCGCACGCGGTCGAACCGGGCCGTGAGGTGACCGCGCAGCTGCCGCCCAGCCTGGTGGTGACGGCCGACGAGCCGCGGATCCGCCAGGTGCTCGCCAACCTGCTCGGCAACGTACGCGCGCACACGCCGCCTGGTACCCCGGCCATGGTTCGCCTGTACGCGGAAAGCGACGGCGCGGTGCTCGAGGTCACCGACTACGGCCCCGGGATGCCCGCCGCCGACGCCGCGCGCGCGTTCGACCGTTTCTACCGCGGGAACCGTGGTGACGCCGCTCGCCCCTATGGTCCTAACGGGCATCCGGCCAACGGGGCCGAGGCGGCTGGCAGCGGCCTCGGCTTGTCCATCGTGTACGCCATCGCGGCCGCGCACGGCGGCAACGCGTGGCTGGATTCCGCCCCGGGCGCAGGCACCTCGGTACGGCTCTGGATTCCTTTCCGGGGGCTAGGACCGCCGATGGCAGGAGACGAACATTCCGTCAACTGAGCACCACAGCTCACTGCTCGTGCGGAGGAAGCTGCCCACCCACGGGTAGCTGCTGTTCAGGCCCTTGCCGTTGCCCACGGGCCGGTCCGGGTTAAGCGGCGAGACCGTGATCGAATTCAGCGTCGCGGTCGGGGCGACCAGCTGGAACGTCTGCGCGCCCGGGCCGGTTCCGTGCTCGACCCAGTTCATCAGCGGGGTGAGCAGATCACCGGTGACCTGCGGGTCACCGCCGCCTTCGCAGTGGTACCCGGCCGGGATCATGTAGAGCCGGGAGAACTGCTGGGCCGGGGCGTAGCCGCCCGCGTGCCGGACCACCGCGGAGTAGAAGTCCACGGTGCCGAACGGCGAGATGGCCGAGTCTGCCCAGCCCTGCCAGATGATGATCTTGCCGCCCGCGCGCTCGAAGGCCGACAGGTCCGGGTCGGTCGCGTCGTTCAGCCCGTTCAGCTCCGTCAGCCGCTTATAGTCCTGCAGCGTGAACTTCCAGTCCCGCAGCGTGAACGACGCCGGCGGGTTCTTCGCGAACGCGATGTACTTGAGCATGCCGATCGCGGCTCCGTAGTCGATCGTGTCGGCGGGCCACGCCGTGTCGGCGGCCGGGTCGATCAGCCAGCCCGCCCAGGCCAGTTCCGAACCGTACGGCTCGCCGCCCGGGTACAGCGACTGGCCCCGCGGGTCGCGCGGCCCCTCATACAGCCTGGTGACGACGCCGACCTGCGCCGGCGTGAGGCAGGAGTTGTTGTCCTGGCCGGCCGGACACTGGATGGATGCTGGATTGAAGTCGCAGGCCCGAGGGTCGACCACGTACCCCTGCGGGCCAGCGCACGCCTTGTCCACGGCCGCGTGCAGCGCGGGCAGCTTCTCCGCGGTGAGGATCTCGTGGCCCGAGGAGTCCATGTTGGTCAGGATGTTCCACGCCTGTACCTCGCCGTTGAGCTCGGAGGCAAAGATCTCCGGCGCGCCGGCCAGGATCCCGTTGAAGTCGTGCGGGTAGCGCTCCGCTTCGACCAGCGCTTCGCGCCCGCCGTCCGAGCACCCGTCGAAGTAGGAGTAGGCGGGGCCCCGCCCGTAATAGGCGGCGATGATGGCCTTCGCCGCCAGGTCGAGGTTGTGCTCGGAGGTGTAAGCGTAGGAGATCCGCATCGCCGGGTCATCCGCCGCCCATAGCGCGTCGAACGCGTTGGCGCCGACGTGCCCTTCGTTGTCGGTGGCGAGTGCGAGCTCGTTGCCGGTCACCGCTGGGCAGTCGGTGGAAAGCGTCGGCGCGCCAGGGGAAACCGCGCCGCAGTACCCGCCACAACCCTCCTGCACGTAGTCGCCGGCCCAGGTGCTGACCGGCAGCCGCAGGTCGAACTGCAAGGCAGGTGGCTGCTCGCCCTTGATTTCGCAGTAACTTGCCCCGCTGATGGTGACGGTCGCGGCGGAAGTGATCTCCGTGGGCGCGCCTGAGATCTGGGTGAAGTCCATCAATTGGAGCTGCGCGCAGCTGGTGACAGGGCTGATAACGTTCCCCGCACGCACCGCGCGGGCGTCGGTAACGGTGTCGCCTGTGCGGACGACGGTGGTCACTCCGCCTGGACGGGCTGGTGCCGAAGGTGCCCCCGCGACTTCGAAGCCCAGTATGAGGAGGAGTGCGGTGGCCGCGAGCATCATAGAGAAGAAGACTGGACGGGTACCTGGCCTGCGCATCGCTCTCCTTAGAGTCGATGGAACCATTCGGCGCCGCATCAGTGATCATAAGCACCTGGCCTCGGCATAACACCCGTCGGCAATTTCGTCAACATCGATCTAGTGGCCTCGCTACGGCCATTCCGGGACGGCAACATTTTGGTCTCGAATTTATTTCACGCGCCCGCTTTGTCCCTCTTTGAGCATTGCCTTTGCTCTCTGGGAATTGCCCCACGGACGCCCGGCGCAGACCACGGGGTCAGGGCACGCTCGATGCAACCGGAAAAGACACATGCCCGGGACAGGAGAGTCGACCGCGCATGCGATGTAGATGCCCCCCACGGGTACCACCGGGAAACGCTCATGATCCCGTAAAAGATCGCATCTCCTAGGCACTAAAACTCTCCGCGTAAAAAACCCTTCGGGGT
>DATMKQ010000326.1:0-14274 GCA_035571275.1 Trebonia sp. | reverse complement strand
TGCTCGCGGGGCGCTGGCGGACCTTAGGCTCAGTCTGGTGCCGAGGGCGCCCGGATTCGTCAGCGCGTACTGGCTGGCGCCGGTTGACGGGATCGGCCTGTCCGTCATTGTCTTCGACACCAAGGAGCATGCCGAGGAGGCCGCCCGCTACCCGGTCCCGCCGATGCCTGGCGTCACGCCGATGACAGTGGAGATCCGTGAGGTGTACGCCAGCGCCTGAGCCGCGGCTCCGGCTAACTGGGGGGAGTCACCACGCCTCCGTTCCGGATAATAAGGGGCCGGAAGCGGGGCGGACGGAAACCGGTTCGTGTTCGAGGAGATGACGGTCCGCGTCGTCGCCGAGGAGCGCCCGCGAGAGCTTGTCGAGCACCTGCTCTAGGTCGGCATGCTGCTCGGGGGACCAGCCGACGAGCTGGTGCTCCAGCCACTTACGTTCGGCGGCGAAGAGCTTCTCGGCCATCTGGTGCCCCGCCGGAGTCAGCGCGAGCACGCGTTCCGCCGACCTGGTGATCAGTCCCCTGCCGATCAAGTCCTCGGCGACCGGGTGGCCTTCCTCGATGGTCACGCCCGCCTGTTTGGCCAGCTCCTGCCCCGGCGTCGCGCCCTGCCTGGCGAGCTTGGCCAGCACCCAGCATCCGCTGCCGGGCAGATCGAGGCCGGCCGCGCGTGCCAGCTTGTTGTAGCGGAACCGGCGCAGCTCGGCGCCGGACAGGCGGGTGAGCACCCGTTCGGCCTCCTGATCAGAGGTTCGCTGGGTGGGCGCCCCGCCCATGCCCTCGCCGAGGTCGGCCGCGCTCGCGGCGCTGCGGAGCCTGTCGCCGGCGGCGGTGCGCAGCGGAACCTCGCGCAGGAACCAGGACAGCACGAACGCGACGAGCGCGATCGGGACGGCGGTGAGGAACACCGGGTGCAGCGAGATGCTGTAGGCGTGCAGGATGTCGTGCTGGACGCTGGCGGGGAGCCCGTTCAGCACGCTCCTGTTCGACTGGATCTGGGCGGCGCTGAACCCCGGGGGCAGCCGGATCCCGCGCAGCGCGCTGGCGAGGTTGCTGGCGAGCTGGTTGCTGAAGATCGCGCCGAACACCGAGACGCCGAACGCGCCGCCGATCGACCGGAAGAACGTCACGCCCGAGGTGGCGGCGCCGAGGTCGGCGTAGTCGGCCGTGTTCTGCACCGCGATGACGAGGACCTGCAGGATCAGGCCCAGGCTGAACCCGAGGATGAAGAAGTCCACGTTCATGACCAGCGTGGAGGTGTCCTCGTCCAGCCTGGACAGCAGGAACAGCGCCACCGCCAGGATGAGCGTGCCCATGATCGGATACACCTTGTACCTGCCGGTCCGCGCGATGAGCTGCCCGCTGCCCACCGAGGTCACCAGCAGGCCGAGCACCATCGGCAACAGGTACACCCCAGAGATCGTCGGCGAGACACCGTGCACCACCTGCAGGAACAGCGGCAGGAAGGACAGCGCGCCGAACATCGCGAACCCGGCGGCCAGGCTGATCGAGCAGGCCACCGTGAACACGGAATTGCGGAAAAGCCGCAGCGGCAACACGGGCTCGGCGGCCCGCCGCGCCGACCGCCACCAGCCGGCGAGCAGCACGATCGACCCGGCGAAGAGGCCGATGATGATCGGTGAGCTCCACGCGTACGTGGTGCCGCCCCAGGAGGTCGCGAGCACGACGGCGACGGCGAACCCCGCGAGCAGTGTGGCGCCCAGGAAGTCGATCTTGTGCTGGCGCCTGGCCGACGTCGCCGGCAGCACGATGGCGATGACGACAAGCGCGACCGCGCCGATCGGCAGGTTGATGTAGAACACCCAGCGCCAGCTCAGGTTGTCCACGAAGAACCCGCCGAGCAGCGGGCCGACCACGCTCGCCACCCCGAACACGGCGCCGAAGGCGCCCTGGTACTTGCCGCGCTCGCGGGCCGGCACGATGTCGCCGATGATCGCCTGGGTGAGCACGATCAGGCCGCCGCCGCCGACACCCTGGACGGCGCGGAAGGCGATGAGCTCAACCATGTTCCGGGACTGGCCGCAGAGGGCCGACCCGATCAGGAAGATCACGATCGCGGTGAGGAACAGGTACTTGCGGCCGTACTGGTCGCCGAGCTTCCCCCACACCTGGGTGGTCGCGGTGCTGGCGAGCAGGTAGGCGGTGACCACCCAGGACAGGTGGCTGAGCCCGCCGAGGTCGCTGACGATCGTCGGCAGCGCGGTCGACACGATCGTCTGGTCCAGCGAGGCCAGCAGCAGCGCGAGCATCAGCGCGAGGTAGATGACCAGGAGCTGGCGACCATGCGCTTCCTGGGCCTGCGCCTGGGCCTGGGCCGGCGCCGGTGGCGGCCCGTCGCGCCGCACCTCAGTCGCCTGAGCCGCCTGAGGATTCTGTGTCGTTTGAGGGATCTGAGCCGCCTGACGGTTTTGTGCCGTCTGAGGTGATGCGGTCGCCGGTGGCGAAGGCGGCGTAACGGACGATTCCTCTGGCGACGGCACCAAAAGGTGATACCCCGGCTACCGCCAGTAAACCCGTGGGGGCCTGCTGGCGGTAGCCGGGATTGCCGGAATTGCCCGGTTCCTGCGACCGCCGATCAGGACCAGCTGCTGGTGCTGGTCGAGGTGCCGGTCGGCGCCGTCGAGGCGCCAGAGCTCGCGCCGATCGTGATGGCGTACCACGCCGCGCCGAACCCGGTCACCTTGTTCCCGTTCACCTGGCCGGGAGCGCTGTCCGCCTTGAACGTGTATAGCGGGTGACCGTTGTAGGTCGCCTGCTTCGAGCCGTCCGACCTGGTGATGGTGCCCAAAGTGCCCGTGAGGGTGACCCCGGCCGCCGCCTTCGGCATGCCGATGACCGGCGGCCACGCCGCCGCGCAGGCGCCGGAGCAAGCCGAGGTCGTGCCGTGGTCGGCGGCAAACCAGTAGACGGTCATCCCCTGGGCGTCGGCGAGCACCGTGCCCAGGCTGGTGTGCTCCGTCTTCAGGACGGTGCTCGAGCTGGCGGCCGCCGCGCTGGCAGTCGCGCTGGCCGGGGTGCTGGCCGTCGCGGTCGCCGCGCTAGTCGTTGTCGACCCGGCGGCGGGGCTCGATGGATTCGACGAGCCGCACGCCGCGAGCAGCCCTATCGCCGCGATACCGGCGATCGTCGCGGCGCCAGCGCAGGCGCGCTTGCGCAGGCCGCTCCCCCGGTGCCGCGTCTGCGTCTCGCTCCGTATATGTGCTGGCTCCATGGCCCTGGTGCCCAAGTCTTCTCTCCGTTCAGTCCGGTGAGGACATCCGCTCCTCTTATTGGTGACACGGATTCCGTGGGCCCGCAGTTCACTTTCTGGCGTCAGTAGCCGCCGCCCGTCGTAGTCGAAGCCGTCGCCGACGGGGTCGCCGACGGGGAAGACGAGGAACCGGTCGAGCCGCCGCCCGACTTGTCGTGGGTGGACGCGGCGGCGGCGCTGGCCGGGGACGGGGACAGCGCCGCTCCCGTGATGACATGCCACACGCCGCCGACCCCGTTACCGCCGGTCTGGCCGGGGGACATGTCGCCGCCGTACGTGTACAGCGGGTATCCGTTGTAGGTCGCCTGGATCACTCCGCCCGCCCGGGTGATCGTGCCGAGCTTGTCGCTCAGCTTCACGCCGGCCGCCGCCACGGGCGTGCCGGTGACCGCGGGCCACGCGGTCAGGCAGCCGGCGGTGCACGACGAGTGACCGCTGTTCCTGACGTCGTCGCTGTAGTAGTAGATCGTCATGCCCGTGCTGGTGGCCAGCACGTAGCCGATACCGGTCTTGCGGACGGTCAGCGTGGCCTTGGCGACGCTCGTCGTGGCGCCGGACGCCTTGGCAGACGCCGTACCGGACGCCGGCGCCGAACTCGTCGCGGCCGCCGCGGTGGTGCCGTAGGCGGCGCCCGCCGTCGGCGCCGTGGTTCCGCACGCGGCCGTGAGCCCGGCGGCCAAGGGAAGCAACGCGGCTAGCGCTAGTCCTCGGGTACGCACACTGGCTCCCTTCGTCTCGCGGCTAACTGTCAAACGCGACAATACGAAGGAGGGGGTGCTGCCGGCCCGGGCGTTAATAAATTGGTTACCGGTTCCGGTGAGTGACGGTTACCGGTTCCGGTGAGTGACGGATACCGGTTCCGGTGAGTGACCGCGCCGGCGCGGCATTAGCTCTTCTTCGGGTGCTCGCGCTTCCACAGCACCAGCAGCACCGCGACGATGAAGACGAAGATGATGGCCGCGTATAGGTAATCCACCTGCGCATTGTAGGCGATTGCGGACTCGCCGCCCGGACCGCGGTGAAACCCAGGTGCGGGCGGGCGGCCGCTCGTGGGACCCTGCGGAGGTGACCGTCCGGCCCGCCGACTACGACGACGACCCAGGGCGATTCCTCGCCGCCGAGGAACACCCGCACGACGACGTCCACCCGCATGTGGCCGCGCGGTTCGCCGCGGCCGGCGCGCGGACCGTGCTTGACGTCGGTGGCGGCAACGGCAGGCTGGCCCGCCTGCTGCCTCCGCTGTCGATGCGCTGCCTGGTCATCGATCTGTCGCCGGTCATGCTGGCGCTCGCGCCCCGGCCGTGCGTACGTGCTGACGGCTCGCGGCTGCCCATCGCCGACGACGCTGTGGACGCGGTGGCCGCGCTCTACACCCTCTACCACTTCGCCGATCCTGTCGAGGCGATCACGCAGGCGCGGCGGGTGCTGCGGCCCGGCGGGCTGTTCGCGGCCTGCGCGCCGAACCGGGACAGCCATCCCGAGCTCGCCGAGCTCGTGCCTGGCTGGGGCTCGGCCTCCACGTTCGACGGCGAGGACGCGCTCGACATCGTCGCCTCGGTCTTCACCGCACCCGGTGACCACGTGGCGACGGACCGATGGGACGGCCCCCTGGTCACGCTGTCGACCGTTTCCGACGCCATCGCGTCCCTGCGGGTGCACGGGCTCAGCGCGGCGAGCGCGTCGGCGGCGGCGCGGACGCTTGAACTACCGCTGACGCTGACCGCGCGCGGCTGCGTCGTCTACGCCACCAAGGGCTTGCGGCCCAGCTCGTAGGCGAAGCTCACCGTCTGGGTAAAAACACCCCCGTCGCCGAACGGACCAAGGCTCGCCGCCAGGTCGGCGTCGAACGCGTCGGCCTGATCGCGCAGGACCGAGGCCGGCAGCGCCGACGTCGACCGGACGTACCCGGCCAGCTCCCGCAGGCTCCAGCGATGCTCGATGATGAACTCTTCGCGCCCGGCCCACTCGAAGCCGGCGTCCGACAGCACCTCGCGATCGGGCCGTTGCCGCCGCGGCACGTCCCAGCCGTCGGGAACCCTGTGCTCGGCGTCAAGCGCGGCCCGCCACCTGTCCATCGTGGCGGCCAGCGCCCGCTGCCAGCCTTCCTCGCCCGCCGATGGCCCGGCGGACCAGCACAGCGCCACGCACCCGCCGGGCCTGAGCCATCGCAGGATCCGCTCGGCGACCTGATCGCGGCGGAGCCGGTGGAACGCGTTCCCGATGACGGCCAGCTCGAAGTACCCGGGCTCCGCGTCAAGGCTCTGCGCGCCGGCCACGACCGGCCGGATGCTCACCGCGCCCGTGGCGGCCGCCTTGTCCCGGACCGCCGCCACCATGTCCGGCTCCTGGTCCACGGCCCAGACTCGCGAGAACCACCGGCGCAGCGGGAAGGCCAGCTGGCCGGTCCCGCAGGCCAGGTCGAGCAGCCGGCCGTGCCCCGACACCCCGGCGCGCCGGACCAGGTCGGCGAGCATCGCTTCCGGGTAGGGCAGGCGGTACGTGTCGTAGTATCCGGCGGTCCCCCGGTACAGGTCCGCCGCGAACCGCACCTCTAGCCGCATAGGGTCGTCAGGCTGCACGGGATGTCCTCGTAGTCGGGGCCCTGGACGATGCTCTTGGCCGTGTCGGTGACCATGTACCCGAGAAACGCCGACAGCAGGCTGCCGGAAGGGGGCGTTCCGTACGTGTACAGGTACTCGGTCGCCCAGAACGGGTACTCCTTGCTCTTCACCGCCCCGGGGCTCGCGTCTCGCCCGTCCAGCTGGATCTCGTCGACATCCGGGTACGCCGACGCTTGCGCGGTTTCCGCGTAACCGATCGCGCCGGGGATGGCATTGACGGCCTGGAGCAGCTGGGTGGTGCTCGACTTCTCACAGCGGATCACCGGGGAACGCGGGTCCAGGTCGCGCTTGGTACAGCTTTCCGACGACGCCGGGAGCTCGCTGCCGTGGTTCAAGATCGTCAGGTCGAACGTCGCGCGGGTCCCCGAGTCGGTGCTACGGGCGATGATGTCGATCGACAGGTTCGCCCCGCCCAGCTGGCGCCAGTTCGTGTAAAACCCGCTCCAGATGCCGGCGATCTGGCTATCGGTAAGCGAATTAACCCCGGTCGCGCGGTTGACCACCACGGAGAAAATCACGATGGCGACAGGGTGCGGGACCAAGCTGGGATAAACCGAGCTGCTGACCTTGCCGTCGGACATCACGAGTTCCGTCGCGCGGACGCCCGGAGAGCCGCCGGTAGCCTGCAGGTCGGCCGCCGCGGCCCGGCTGCCGATGCCGCTGCCGGCCGGGTTGACGCTCACTACGGACCGCGGGCACCGCTGCCTCAGATTGTTCGCTACGGCCTGCACCGCCGGGCCGAACGCGGTGGACCCGGCGACCACGATGCTGCCCGCTACGCAGTCCGCCGCCGCGGCCGACGGGCTGCTCGAGAACGGCCGGACGACGACCGTGACGACGACCGCGGCGACCAGGGCAAGCAGCGCGAACGCCGCCCAGCCGAACGTGTACAGGCTTCCCCTCCCCGGCGTGACCTCGCGGACCAGGCCGCCGCCGCGCACCGCGCCCTTGATCGTCGCGTCGCCCCGCACCCCCGGTCCCCGGTTATCGCGAGGGCCCGACAGCAGGACAAGCAGCCTGAACCTGTCCCTCCTCTTCAGGTCGACCTTCGGCAGCTCAAGTGCCTTCTTCCCCTTGCTGATCCTGATGCTCTCGCTGTCGGCGATCGGGCCCCGCGGCGCGCCCCTGGGCTTGGAGACCTCCACCCCGACGACGTCGCGCCCGTCGAACGTGAAGTTCATCGGCATGACCCAGTGCTCTGCGCCGATGTCCAGCCCGCCCTCATTGCTGATCCGGATCATCACCAGGCTCGCGTCCGGCACGTCCTGGCCGCGCCGCCGCACCACAAGTTCCGCCACGCCTTTGATATCGGGCCGCGCGCCTAGCCAGTCGTCGTAATGGACGCGGTAATTGACCAATCGGCGCGGCCGCGGCATCCGGCCGGGACGGGCGAATCGCAGCCCGCTGACGATGGCGCCGGCTATCGCGCTGAACGCGGCGATCAGGGGAATCAGCACTGGCAGCAAGCGCATGTGAAGGCTCCCCGTCGCGGATCACCGTGATCTGATGCGCCTTATGTCAGATATACCCTAACTGCTCAGCGGCACCCAGTCGGCATTGGCGCCGCTGAGCAGCAGGCACGGGTTCTCGCCCAGCACTCGCCCCGCCAGCCACGCGGCGAACACCGTCGCCGCCGCGGGCTCGACCGCCAGCCGGAAGTCCTCCCACAGCCGGTCGCGCGCGGCGAGGATCTCCTGGTCGCTGACCAGCGCCAGGCCGACCGGGTTGGCCCGGTAAGCGGCCAGCGCCAGGTCGCCCACGCGGCTGGCGCCCAGCGCCGAGGCGGCGACCGAATCCGCGCCCACCTCCACCGGCATGCCCGCCTCGACGGCCGCGTGCAGCGTTGGGCAGCCTTCCGGCTCGACCGCGACCGACCGGCGCGGCGCGATCGCGCCGCTCACCCCGGCCAGCAGGCCGCCCCCACCGACCGGGACCGCCACGACGTCGGCGTCAGACACGTCGGACGCGATCTCCAGCCCGACGGTCCCCTGGCCGGCTACCACGGGCGGGTCGTCGTAGGCGTGCACGTAATACAGTCCCTCGCGGTCGGCTAGCTCACGCGCGGCATGGTCGGCGTCGGCGTACTTGCTGCCGGTCCGCACGACGTCCGCTCCGGCGGCGGCGATCCGGCGCGCCTTGACCTCCGGCACAGTGCCGGGCACGAACACGGTCGCCGGGATGTCCAGCCAGCGGGCCGCGGTCGCGACGCCGAGCCCGTGATTGCCCCCTGAAGCCGTTATTACTCGCGCCGGCTGCGCTGTCAGCAGCGCGTTAAGCGCTCCCCTGATCTTGAACACACCGGTGACCTGGAGGTGCTCGAGTTTGAGGGTCACCGGGCGGCCGTCGACGGTGGCGCGCAGCACAGGGGTGCGACGCACGTACGGGGCTATCCGCGTGGCCGCGGCACGGAAGTCCTCAAGAGTCGGGAGCGATCGTTCTGGATGATGAAAGACGTCAGCACCTCGCATGCTGTCCAGCTTGGCACGGGCCCCGCGCCGTAGCGGACCTAGCCCGGCCCGCCTCGAAACGCGCGCAGCGCGGCGAGCTCGGCTGCCGTCGGCGGGGGGATGACCCGCGGCGACGCGGCGATCGCCAGGTCCCAGCCGGTTTGCTCCCTGATCGTCTCGGTGCGCACGCCCCCGAAGATCCCGGTCATGGTGAACTCGCAGGTTAGCGGGTCGGGTGTGAGCACGCCCAGGTCGGTGATGAGCTGCCGCGGGCCGCGGCCGCGCAAGCCGAGACGCTCGCGGTCGCCGGCTCCGGTCCCGTAGCCGACCGAGGTGACGAAGTCCACCTTCTCCACGAGCGTGCGGCGGCTCTGCCGGACGATCACGATGACCTCCGCGCAAGACGCCGCGATCTCCGGCGCGCCGCCCGCGCCGGGCAGCCGGACCGTGGGGTGCTCGTAGTCGCCGACGACGGTCGTGTTGATGTTCCCGAACTTGTCGATCTGGGCCGCGCCCAGGAACCCGACGTCGATCCGCCCTGGCTGGAGCCAGTAATTGAAGATCTCGGGGACCGAAACCACCGCGTCGGCCGTCTCGGCGAGGATCCCGTCGCCGATGGACAGCGGCAGCTGGCGGGGCTTGGCGCCGATCGTGCCGGACTCGTAGATGAGCACCAGGTTCGGCGCGTGCGTGGCGCGGGCCAGGTTGGCCGCGGCGCTCGGCAGCCCGATCCCGACGAAGCAGGTCATGCCGTCGGCGAGTGCGCGGGCGGCGGCCACCGTCATCATCTCGTCGGCCGAGTACGGCGGGCTGTCGGTCATGCGGGGCTCCCGGCGTACACGTTCTCCTCCAGCCACTGGCCGAACGTCTCGCGGTCTCGCGCGATCGCGTCCCACGCCACGTAGTAGTCGTTGTCGCGGACGGTGTAGTCCTGCGCGTACGAGGGATGGGCGCCGCGGGGCGCACGCGCCACATACGTCACTGCCCATGACGGGAGCACCACCGCGTTGGGCCTGGGGTCGAGGGTGGGGACGATCTCTTCTACGGTCACGACGGAACGCCGCGCGGACAGGACCGCTTCCTTCTGGATGCCGGTGATGCCCCAGAGCTGGACGTTGCCGCTGGTGTCCGCGCGCTGGGCGTGGATGACCGCGACGTCGGGGTTGACGGCGGCGACCGCGGTGAGGCGCTGGCCGGTGAACGGGCAGGTGATGGACTTGATCGTCCCGGTCTGGGCCGCGAGCCCGGTGTTTGCGAGCCCGGTGTTTGCGAGACCGGTGTTTGCGAGACCGGTGCCGTTGTACCCGCGCAGCACCGCGAACGGCAGGCCGGCCGCCCCGGCCACGTACCGGTTCGCCATCCCCGCGTGGCTGTGCTCCTCGATCTCCAGCGGCCGCGGCCAGCCGTGCTCGACCGCGTCCCTGAACCGGTGCAGCGACCCGACCCCGGGGTTGCCGGCCCACGAGAACACCAGCTTGCGGGCGCAGCCAGCGCCGATCAGCTGGTCGTAGATCACGTCCGGCGTCATGCGGATCAGCGTGAGGTCGCGGCGCCGCTGCCGGATCACCTCATGCCCGGCCGCGAAAGGTATCAGGTGGGTGAACCCCTCCATCGCGACCGCGTCACCGTCACCGACCGCTCGCCGGATGGCCTCCGCGAGCGAGACGATCTCCGCCATGTAGCTCCTGTCAGTCCGTTCCGCATGGCCAGATGAATGGCCCGTACAGCTGGCTATCGGCCGATGAATGTCCCATTCATCTGGTTCATCCGGTGGCGCTGCGGTCGTGGGCGGCTAGGGCGGCTTCGATGAAGCCTGCGGATGAGCCTAGGTAGCCGGCCGGGTCGAGCGCGGCCTCGATCTGGGCGGCCGTGATGCCGGCCTGCCTGAGCCTGTCCTCAAGTTCGGGCGCGGCGAGCAGCACGTCGCGCAGCGGCAGCCCGGAGCTGGCGGCGCGGGCGGCGGCGCCCGCGACCAGGTCGTGGGCTTGCGGGCCGCCGAGCTCGGTGGCGAGCAGGCCCATGACGCGCTCGGCGAGCGGCAGCCCGCCGCTCGCCGACAGGTTCGCGGCCATCTTGGAGGTGTCGACGTGCAGGCCGGTCAGCAGGTCCGCGCCCCAGGCGGCGGCCGAACTGGCCAGGCGCAGGATGCCCGCGAACGGCTGCCACTCGGCGTGCCAGGCGCCCGCGGCCCGCTGGTGCTCTTGTTCGGCGCTGGCGACGACGGTGGCGAGCAGGCCTGGCACCTGCCTGGCGCAGCCGATGATCGCGATGGCGGCGACCGGCGTGGCCGACGCGGGCGGCGCGCCGCCCCCGACGCTCTCGCGGACCTCGGCGATCTCGGGCTGGGCGAGCAGCGTGACGTCGCGCGCGATCTTGCCGAGCGCGGCGGTGACCCGGGCCATGGCCACGGCCACGTCGATGATCCGGAGCCGTTCGGTGTGCCAGGGCAGCGGCGGGTCGGGCAGGCCGAGTTCGGTGGCGAGCAGCGCCTTCACCCGGGCGCCGTCGGCGCCGAGCGAGGCGAGGGTCCCAGCGGCGCCGCCGAACTGCACCGCCAGCCTGGTGTCGCGGGTCCAGGTGAGCCCGTCGATGGCGGCGTCGAGGCCGGCCAGCCAACCAGCCGCGACCACGCCGAACGTCACGGGCACCGCCTGTTGCAGCATCGTCCTGCCGACCATGAGCGACGCCTGGTGGGTCTTCGCGAGGTGCGCGGCGCCGTCCGCCGCTCGTTCCAGGTCGGCCCTGGTCGCGTCGAGCGCCTGGCGGGCTAGCAGCATCGCGGCGGTGTCGATGATGTCCTGGCTGCTCGCACCGCGGTGCACGGCGCGGGCGGCCACGGGCGCCGTGACCTTGCGGGCGAGCGTTCGAGCCAGCCCGGGGACCGGGTTGCCGGTCAGCGTGGCCAGCCGGCCAAGCTCCGCGGTGTCGAACCCGGCGGCCGCCGCCCTTGTGACCTCGGTGCCTGACCCGGCAGGCGCTAGCCCGGCGCGCTCCGTGGCCCGCGCCAGCGCCGCCTCGACAGCCAGCATCGCGCGCAGCCACGCGGTGTCGCCGACATCCGCCCCACCGCGGCTGAAGACGCTCCCGAACAATCCCTCCTGCTCATCAGCGCGCTCGTCAGGCATGCCCAAACCATAGACCCCATGCGCTGGCTCGTGGGTGACTTGTCGGCGTTAGCCCCTTCTGACCTGCCAATGTTAGGGTTTCGACATGACTGCATTTGCCCCTGGCGGCCCCGGGCTGCCGCAGCACCGCAAGCTTGTCACCGAGATACCCGGCCCGACCTCCCGCGCGCTCTTCGCCAGGCGCGCGCAAGCGGTGGCGCGCGGGATCTCGACCACGCTGCCGGTGTTCGTCACGGCGGCCGGCGGCGGGGTGCTTGTCGACGCCGACGGGAACTCGCTGATCGACTTCGGCTCGGGAATCGCGGTCACCTCGGTCGGCAACGCGGCGCCCCGGGTCGCCACGCGGGTAGCGGAGCAGGTCGCTCAGTTCACGCACACCTGCTTCATGGTGACCCCGTACGAGGGGTACGTCGAGGTGTGCGAGGAACTCGCCCGCCGGACCCCCGGCTCGCACGAGAAGCGCTCGGCCCTGTTCAACTCCGGCGCCGAGGCGGTGGAGAACGCCGTGAAGATCGCCAGGCATGCGACCGGGCGCTCGGCGGTGGTGGCGTTCGACCACGCCTACCACGGACGCACCAACCTGACGATGGCGCTCACCGCCAAGAACATGCCGTACAAGCAAGGGTTCGGGCCATTCGCCTCGGAGATCTACCGGGTTCCGATGGCGTACCCGCTGCGCTGGCCCGACGGCCCGGAGGCCTGCCGCGCGGAGGCGCTCGACGTGGTCAAGAGCCTGATCCACGCGCAGGTCGGCGAGTCCAATGTGGCGGCGGTGATCATCGAGCCGATCCAGGGTGAGGGCGGGTTCATCGTGCCCCCCGAGGGATTCATCGCCGGCCTCGCGGAGTTCTGCGCCGAGCACGGCATCGTGTTCATCGCCGATGAGATCCAGTCCGGGTTCTGCCGGACTGGCGACTGGTTCGCCTGCGAGCACGAGGGCGTCGTCCCCGACCTGATCACGACAGCCAAGGGCATCGCGGGCGGGCTGCCGCTCGCCGCCGTGACCGGCAAGGCCTCGCTGATGGACGCGGTGCACCCCGGCGGTCTCGGCGGCACCTATGGCGGCAACCCGGTCGCGTGCGCGGCCGCGCTCGGCGCCATCGAGACGATGGCCGCCGAGGACCTGGCCGGACGCGCCCGCCGGATCGGCGACATCATGCTGCCCCGGCTGCGCAAGCTGGCCGAGCAGTTCCCGGTCATCGCCGATGTCCGCGGTCGCGGCGCGATGATCGCGGTCGAGCTGACCCGCCCGGGAACGCTCGAGCCGGACCCGGCGGCCACGACGGCGGTCGCCGCCGCGTGCCACAAGGCCGGGCTGGTGGTGCTGACGTGCGGCACGTTCGGCAACGTGCTGCGGTTCCTGCCGCCGCTTGTGATCGGCGAGGACCTGCTCGAGGAGGGCCTGGGCATCCTCGAGGACGCATTCGCGACGGTCTAGCAGCCGCCGAAGCAGCCCAGCCCAGCGCGGACCGGGCCGCTTCGCGTCGTGGGGTGGTCAGCTACTCGCCGCTGTCGGGGTCCCCGCGGAGCAAGCCAAGGATCGCGTTGACGCCGACTTGGAGTCGTTCGAATCCTGTTCGCATCTTCTCGTCCAACTCCCTGAGCAGCGTGGTGTGCTCCCTGAGCAGCGTGGTGTGCTCCCTGAGCAGCGTGGTGTGCTCCCTGAGCTCCGTGGTGTGCTGCCTGAGCAGCGTGGTGTGCTCCCTGAGCAGCGTGGTGTGCTCGCTCTGCGTGTCGTGCAGTGCTTGCAACACGTTCCTTTCCACTCGCACCCCGCTAAGGTCCTTGTCCATCGCCGCCCGCAATCGTGCCTCTTCCTCAACCCTGACCTCAACCCTATCCAACCGGGTCTCAATCGTGTCACGCCATCGCCTCGAGTCCTCAAGATCGTTAGCCATGACGTCTCCCTTTCACTTAGTAATTGCGCGTGCCAATACCAGGACGGTACCGCCGGGTACTGACATTCGAGGGCGACGTCTGCGGTGGCACGGTGTGCGTCAGAAATGCAGGGCTTCAAAGTTTCCTGGTAGAGATGCTTGCGAAGTTGCGCTGGTCGCAGCCGTGGTGAGCAGGAGCGGACGGACCGGCGACGGGCTGGCCTGTCAGAGCGGATATTGGCGCGGGCCGATTCGATATATGTGCGGTTTCCGGTGCTAGAGCACCGGAAACCGCACATATATACATGCCGGGTTCGCCTAGCGCGGCCCCGTATATCACTGCGGTCCCACGGGGCCCTCTACGCCGGATGCGCGTCACCGCCCGCGGGCGCAGCAGGCAATCGAACCCCGCACCTTGATCTCCTCAAGATCCTCGGTCATGCCTGCGCCCCTTCCTGTCACCGTTGGGTGATTGCATCGCTACCGTACTGCCGGGCTGGCGTTTACCCGGGCGAATTTCCCTGAGCGCGAAATGGCAATTGATTGCCATTGGCAACGCAACGGGCGACGTCGTAAATCGCGTTAGCGTGGTCGAATTCGGGCGGCCGGACCAATGGCCTTGCTTTAGAGTCTGATGTGATCTCGTGACCGTTTTGTGGCTCATGAAGGTTCTGAGGGTGGCCTTCCGGTGCGATGATTTTCCTGGCGGACGTCGGTCTTACCGAGTATGACTATGACGACGAGAGTCCAGAGCGTGTCGATCCCGGTGGCCGATCAGGACCGGGCGCTGGCGTTTTACACCGAGGTGCTCGGCTGCGAGCTGCGCACCGACATCGAGGTGTGGCCCGGGGCCAGGCTGGTGGAAGTGGTGCCCCCCGGGTCGAGCGTCGGCCTGGTGCTACTGCCCCCGGACAGCGAAATCCCGATGGCCGTACGG
>DATMKQ010000325.1:0-7207 GCA_035571275.1 Trebonia sp. | reverse complement strand
CGACCGGGCAGTCGCTGCCCGTGCTCAATCTGGAGAAGGCCTACTTCACCAGCCGCGGCATCGGGGTAATCGACGTGAACTACGGCGGGTCGAGCGGGTACGGCCGGGCGTACCGGGAGCGGCTGCGCGGGCAGTGGGGCGTGGTCGACGTGGCCGACGCGATGACCGCGGTGCTGGCGCTGGCCGAGGCCGGCGAGGCCGACCGGCGGCGGCTGGCCATCAGGGGCGGCTCGGCCGGAGGCTGGACCGCCCTGGCCGCGGTCACCAGCGCCCTGGTGTCGTCCGACGGCTCGCCCGCGCGCGCGCCGGTGTTCGCGGCGGCGGTGTCCTACTACGGGGTGTCCGACCTGCGGCCGTTCGCCGAGACCACGCACGACTTCGAGTCCAGGTACCTGGACGGCCTGATCGGGCCGCTGCCCGAGGCCGGGGCGCTGTACGAGGCGAGGTCGCCGATCGGGCATGTGTCGGCGCAGACCTGCCCGGTGCTGCTGCTGCAAGGGCTCGACGACCCGGTCGTGCCCGCCGCGCAGTCCGAGGCGATCGCCGCCGACCTGGCCGAGCACGAGATCCCGCACGCGTACATCGTGTTCGAGGGCGAGTCGCACGTGTTCCGCAAGGCGGAGACGAACATCATCGCCCTGGAGTCGGAACTGGCCTTCTACGGCCAGATCATGGGCTTCACGACGCCGGGGGTGGCGCCGGTCCGGCTGTCCTAGTCCCCGTTCGCGGGGACCCTAGCGGGCGAACTCGGTGGCGCGGGACTCGCGGACCACGGTGACGCGGATCTGGCCAGGGTAGGTGAGCTCCTCTTCCACCTGCTTGGCGATGTCGCGGGCGATCACCTGCGCCTGGATGTCGTCGATCTTGTCTGGCTTGACCATGACCCGGATCTCGCGGCCCGCCTGCATGGCGAAGACCTTCTCCACGCCTTCGCGCTCGGACGCGATCTGCTCCAGCCGCTCGAGCCGCTTGACGTACATCTCCAGCGACTCGCGCCGGGCACCGGGCCGGCCGCCGCTGATCGCATCGGCGGCCTGGGTGAGCACCGCCTCGACCGTCCGCACCTCGACCTCGTTGTGGTGCGCCTCGATGGCGTGCACCACGTCGTCCGGCTCACCGTACTTGCGCGCGATCTCGGCGCCGATCATCGCGTGGCTGCCTTCGACCTCGTGGGTGAGCGCCTTGCCGATGTCGTGCAGCACGGTGCACCGCTTGAGCAGCACCGAATCCATCCGCAGCTCGCTGGCCATCATTCCGGCGATGTGCGCGGACTCGATCAGGTGCTGGAGGACGTTCTGACCGTAGGAGGTGCGGTAGCGGAGGCGGCCAAGCAGGTTGATGAGCTCGGGGTGCATGTCGGTGATGCCAAGCTCGGTCATGGCGTCCTCGCCGGATCGCTGGCAGAGCAGTTCGATCTCCGTCTTGCCCCGGTCGTAGGCCTCCTCGATCCGCTGCGGGTGGATCCGGCCGTCCTGGACGAGGCGTTCGAGCGTGAGCCGCGCGATCTCACGTCGTACCGGGTCGAAGCAGGAGAGCAGGACCGCCTCGGGAGTGTCGTCGATGATGAGGTTGACGCCCGTGATCGACTCGAAGGCCCTGATGTTGCGGCCCTCCCGGCCGATAATGCGGCCCTTCATCTCGTCGCCGGGCAGGTGCATGACCGAGACGACCGACTCGCTGGTCTGCTCCACCGCGACCCGCTGGATGGCGAGCGTGACGATCTTGCGGGCTCGCTTGTCGGCCTCCGCACGCGCCTCGTTCTCTATCGCCCGCATCGTTACGGCCGCTTCGCGCTTGGCCTGATTCTCCATGGCCACGACCAGCTCGGTCTTGGCCTGGTCGGCGGTCAGCCCGCCGACGCGCTCCAGCTCGGCCTGGGCCTTTTCCGCGGCGTCCTTGAGCTCGGTGGACCGCTCGTCGAGCTCTTGCTTGCGGCGGTCGAGCGATTGCCTGCGCTCTTCGACGCGGCGGATCTCGGCGTCGAGGCGCTGCTCACGCTCGCCGATCCGGGTTTCGCGGCGTTCGAGGTCGCCGCGGAGCTCGCGCATCTCGTCCTTGACCGCGCGGATCTCTTCCTCGACCTCACGTCGACCCTGCGCGGCCTGCTCGGCCGCGTCGGTGGCGCGCTTGACGATGCCTTCCGCATCGGTTTGGGCGCGTGCCCTGGCCTGCTCCGCGTCGGCGACGGCGCGGTCCCTGACCAGTTCGGCATCGCCGAGCGCGCGGGTCCTGAGCTGATCCGCGTCGGCTTGCGCGCGGATCCTCAGCTGTTCGGCCTCGCGCTCCGCCTTCTCGAGCTGGCTGCGCCGCTCGCTTTCCAGGGCGAGCGCCTGGACCTGCTGTGTTTGCGCGTGGGCCGCCTGCGCTTGCTGCTCGTCCCCGGTGAGTGAGTCGGCGGCGAGTTGCCCGGCGCTGTCGTGGCTGGTCGCGGTGCTGCGCGAGGTCGCTGGGTCGGCGGTTCTCCGCCCTTTGGGCGCGGAGCGGCGCGGCACGATAACGAACGCGCTGAATGCGAGAGCCAAGGCGACCAGTCCGATCACCATGAAGGCCACTCCGCCGCTCACGGTCACCCCTTTCGCTCGTCGCTCCGCCGGAATTCCGACTGCGGCGACTGGCCATCTCTTCGGGTTGTCCGGGCCGGTAACCCGTCCAGCGCTGTATAACGCCTCACTGCCGTGAGGTTAAGCGTTGATAACGGTTTGAGCAAGCGTGATACCAATGTGGGCACGAAAGTTTACTCAGCGGAATGAGCTGACTTCACTCCGTATCGATGTAGGCCTCATCGAAGGGTGGTTCTTCCCCAAGGTCCGCATCTGCACCCTCCGTCCCGATCGCCTCGCGAATCACGCGGAACGCGAGCCCCGGCGGGTAGCCCTTGCGCGCGAGCATTCCTGTCAGCCGGCGCACCCGCGCCTGCGTCGGCTGACCCTTGGTCGCCGCCAGCTTCCGCGCCACTAGTTCTCTCGCGGTGGCTACTTCCGCGTCCGGACCGAGCTCGGCGACGGCCTCCCGGATCTCATCGTCGGCCACCCCTCGCTGCTTGAGCTCGGCGGTCAGCGCCCGGCCGGCGAGCCCGCGGCTGTAGTGCCGTGACTCGACCCACGCCCTGGCGAACGCGGCGTCGTCGATCAGGCCGACATCAGTGAACCTTTTAAGGACGTTATCGGCTATCTCGGCGGGAATGCCCCGCTTGCTCAGCGCGGCCGCGAGCTGGGCCCTGGTCTGGGGCGCGTGCGTCAGCAGTCGCAGGCAGACCAGCCGGGCCCGCGCCTCCGGGCCGTCCTCGAGAGCGCCGTCTTGCATGTCGATCCCCGCCCGGGCCTTGTCATCTCGCGCGCCCCGTCATCCGGCTGCCATTAACTGCCGGCCGTCGGCCTTGTTCCCTTCGTCCCCTGGCCGGTCGGCACCGACGTCAGCGTGGGTCCGCCAGCGGGTCCGCCAGTGGGTGCGCCAGTGGGTGCGGCACCCTTGGTCGGCTCGGTGGCGTCCGCGTCCAGGCGCGGGCCGATGCCGAGCTTCTCCTTGATCTTCTTCTCGATCTCTTCGGCCATATCCGGGTTGTCGTGCAAGAAGTTCCGCGCGTTCTCCTTGCCCTGCCCGAGTTGGTCGCCCTCGTATGTGTACCAGGCACCCGCCTTGCGCACGATCCCCTGTTCCACGCCGAGGTCGATGAGCCCGCCTTCCCGGCTTATCCCGATTCCGTACAGAATGTCGAATTCAGCGTTGCGGAATGGCGGCGCGCAGTTATGTACTACTATGTCTTCTGTGACCAGATTGTGCAGTTCGGCTACCTCAAGGTCGAAGGTGCGCGCACGACGGGCGGGCAGAACCTCCTTGATCCGGGAGAACCAGAGGTTGTCGCCCAGGATTTCGTACAGGAACTTGTCTTCGAGAGCGTCGGCAAGCAACCGCAGTCGATCACGCCGCATCCGCGGCCTGCCGCCCAAGACGACCGGCATGCCACCCCTCGGATCACCCGCGCTCTCGCCGATCAACTGCGCCGCCAGCAGCGGGCTAATTCCGCGCTCTCCGAGGTAAGCGAGGACCGGCTTGGCGAGATCCTCCGACAGGTAATTCCGCTGCGAGCCCCGGTGCCGGCCATCGAGGGCGGCAAGCTCGCGGAGCACGACCTGCCCGCGCGGCCCCCACATCGGGATAGCCTCGGCGAACGCCGCGACGTTCTCGACGCCGGACACCCGCACTTCCCAGGTCGGGAGCTTGCCCGATATCCGGCGGCCCTTGATCAGCCCGCCGCGCTGCGCATGAGGGTCGCGCCGCTGCACGCTGCTGCCGATGCCCCAGCGGAGCAGCAGCCAGTGCACCTGCTGGGCAAGCTGCTCCGACACCGTCGTGAAACCGATCCGGATGCCGCCCGTCTGCTCGCGGGAGACGTGGCCGTCCGTTTCGAAGTAGCCGAAGATGAAGTTGCCGATCACCTCGGCGGAAACGTCCGGCGCGAAGAATTGGACAGGCACCTTCTTGGTTGATGCCAGGTGCCCGAAGATGCCGGCCCACCGGCACAGTTCGATGACGCCGTTCTTCTCGTCAGGTCGGTGAGAGAAGGCCATCTCACCCGCATTTCCTGTTGGCTTCGCGACACACCCAAGGGTTCCGGCGATCCTTGCCGCATCCTCATGCAGAGACTGCGCCATGTTGATGAAGTGGATGGGCGTCTTCCCGCCCACGTATCCATCGCCGATGAGGTAGCCGAGAAGCCTGGCATGCTCCGGCGGCACAGGCTCGGCCGAGCCGAAGCCGAGGAACGTACGAGGTCGGGCGACCCGGTCACCCGTGGCGAGTTCTCCAGCCAGGCGCCAGCCATGCTCGGTCAGGATCTTGTGGTCCGGCGTCACCCACAGCTCGGCGCCGTCTCGCAGCCGTAGGCCGACGACCTCCTGATCGCCTTGGTCGAACCACGACTGGACCTCCCCGACTTCAAGCTCGCCGTTCTTGCTAGCGGCCACGACGTGGACTGGGAGCCGCCCACCGACGATCTCCTCAATCCGGTGCGTGAGTCCCGTAACCGGGTCGAACACCCTAGTCCCCTCGGCGAGGCACTTGTTCTTCACGACCTTGACGCGGGTCCTGTTGCCGACGGATTCCGTCCCGTCCTTGAGAGTCTCGATCCTGCGCACATCGAGGCGTACCGAGGCATAGAACTTGAGTGCCTTACCGCCCGTCGTCGTCTCGGGCGACCCGAAGAGGACGCCAACCTTCTCCCGCAGCTGGTTGATGAAGATGGCGGTGGTCTTGGTCTGGCTAAGGGCGCCGGTGATCTTACGGAGAGCCTGCGACATCAGCCGCGCCTGGAGCCCGACGTGGCTGTCGCCCATCTCGCCCTCGATCTCGGCCTTTGGCACGAGCGCGGCCACCGAGTCGATGACCACGATGTCAATGGCACCGGACCTGATAAGCATGTCCGCGATCTCCAGCGCCTGCTCGCCGGTGTCCGGCTGCGACACGAGCAGCGCGTCGGTGTCCACGCCAAGGTTCTGTGCGTAGTCGGGATCAAGCGCGTGCTCCGCGTCGATGAACGCCGCGATGCCGCCCGCCTTCTGCGCGCTGGCGACGGCGTGCAGCGCCACCGTTGTCTTACCGCTGCTCTCCGGGCCGTATATCTCAACGATCCGGCCGCGCGGCAGGCCGCCGAGGCCGAGGGCCACGTCGAGGGCGATCGACCCCGTGGGAATCACCTCGACCGGTACGCGGGCCTGCTCGCCGAGGCGCATGACCGAGCCCTTGCCGAACTGCCGCTCGATCTGGACGAGCGCGGCCTCCAGAGCCTTGTCCCTGTCGCCAGCCCGCTCTGGGGCTGACTTGCCGCCTGCTGCCATGAGGACTCCCTGCCGGTTGAAGAGGTTGCCGGGTTCACACGCTACGCGCCACCCCTGACATTTCCGGGCCGCACCGCACGGAACAGGGAAAACACGTTCCGGACATGCGCGAGGCGGCCCGGCAGCACCACTATAGGGGAACGATTATTCGATCATGAACACAACACGCCGGCCTGTTCGAGCTTTGTTGTCGAGGGGCTCCTTCTGCGGCGATCGCGACGTTAGGCTCGTCGGATGCGACTCGCCTATGACGATGCCGGCACCGGCCACCGCGTGGTTCTCATTCACGGGCACCCGTTCGATCGCACGATGTGGAAACCGCAGCTAGCCGCCCTGAGTGACCGGTTCCGCGTGCTCGTACCCGATCTGCGCGGCTTCGGCGAGAGCCCGGTGACGCCAGGCTCCGTCACGATGCGGGAGTTCGCCGCCGACATCGAGGAGCTGCTTGACGACCTGGGGATCGAGACCGCGGCCGTCGTCGGGCTGAGCATGGGCGGCCTCGTGACGATGGAGATGGCGGCCGCACAGCCCGACCGCTACTGGGCGATCGGACTGGTCGCCACCACTATGCAGCCCCCGACCGCGGACGAACGGGTGACCCGCCGCCAGCGGGCCGACGCGGTGGAGCGGGACGGGATGGGCGTGCTCGTGGAGTACATGCACACCGGGGTCTACGGCCCGGCGTGCCCTCCGGCCGTGCGTGTGCGCGTCGACGCGATGATGGCCGCCGCCCCGCCCGCCGGCGCGGCGGCGGCGCTGCGCGGCCGGGCGGAGCGGCCGGACTACCGGCCCCTGCTCGCGGAGCTCGACGTACCGGCGCTGGTCGTCGGCGGGTCGGCCGATCCGTGGTCGAACGACGCGGTGATCGCCGAGATCGTCGCTTTCCTCAAGCATCCCGAGGTGGTGACGATCGACGACGTGGGCCACCTCCCCAACCTGGAAGCCGAGCGCGAGTTCAACGACGCCCTGGGCGCGTTCCTGCTGTCCCACGCGCCAGCCTGACAAGGTGGCGAAATGCAGGCGAGATAGGCTCTGACCTAAGGGGGGTGCTCCGGTGAGAGGGGCAGCGTATGAGCGTGTTCACCGTAGATATGGAAAACCAGCCCGGGGAGCTCGCGCGGCTGTGTGAGGCGATGGCGGCCGGGCAGATCAACCTGGTCCTGTCGGCGACGGCCCGCGGGGATGAGGGCACCGTCGCTTTTGTCGCCGACGACGAGGCCGGCGCCCAGGCGGCACTGCTGGATATCGGGTTCGAGTACGAAATGCGCCCGGCGCTGACCGTCCGGATGGACAACCAGCCGGGCAGCGGCGCGGTGGCATTCCGCAAGCTGGCCGACGCCGGGGTCAATACCGACCTGCTCCTGCCCGTCCGT
>DATMKQ010000324.1:0-26883 GCA_035571275.1 Trebonia sp. | reverse complement strand
GACGATGACGGCACGCTGTCCCCGGCCGGCCACCAGGCCGGTTGCGGCCAGGCCGGCCACCAGGAGCGGGTTCATGGCGAGGTCAGGTCTGACTCGTGATTTCCCTGACGACGACGTTGGTCGTCCCCGTGCGCGGAGCCGGCGGGAACGTGCCACCATCGGCCGCGCTGGTGGTCCATGTCACCGTCCAGGTCGCGCTCACCTTGATTGACCACGGCGCGCTGTTGGCGCTCGGAGCTTCGAACGTGATGCTGCAGCCGGCGATCGCCGTACCGTTTGCCGCCGCGCAAGTCTGGCCCGGGGTCCCGGCGCCGGTCGTGTGGTACGACGACGCCGGCGCGTTCGACGTGATCTGCACGGACGACAGCGTCGCCTGCACGGTTGCCGTTAGCCAGGGAGCGTCACCAAAGTCGACAGTCGCCGTGTCATTCGGGTTGATGACCCCGCCGTCCCCGAGGTACTCGACCGACACGTAGGTGGGCACATTGACCTCGGTGGTCACCCGCGGGCTCGTGACGATCTTCAGCGTCGGCAGCCTGAGAGACGCGCGGGCCAGCCCGGCCAGTTGCTGGCTGCTGATCTGACCGTCGGTGCCCGCGCCCGGCGTGGCGGGCGTTTGCATGCCGATGAACCCGTCGCTCAGGTTGCTGTCGACGACCAGGGCCTGCGCGCAGGCCCAGCCGGCCGAGCTGTTCAGCCAGTTCGGCGCCCACCACTGGTCATTGGACTCGATCGGGTCAGGACCGGTCCAGGCCGCGGGCCGCTGCATGTCCTGCTCCTGCTTGAACTCCTGGAGGATCTCGTAGCGCGCGCCCTGGACATGCCCGAGGATCCCTTCGAACGAGCGATAGTGCGAACCGAACCAGAAGTAGTAGCTGGCCGCGTCGCTTGGCCCGCCCGTGGGGTCGGCGACCTGGTACGTCTGCGGCTGCAGGAACTCGGGCTGGAGCCAGCATTCAGGCGGCGACCACGTCTCGTTGAACCCGGGGTAGTAGTCACCGCCTTGGGTAATGTGCTCGGCCACGTTCGCCGTGTACGTCCCGCCGCCGGACGAGCCGGTGCCGGTCTGCCCGCCGGGCGGGGGGTACTGGGGCGGGAGACCGCCACCGCCACCGCCGGCGGCCGCCGCCGGCCCGGCGGCCACGCCGGCCACGCCGGCCACCAAGCCGACCGCGAGCACGACGGCGGCCGACACGGCCGACACGGCCGCGACCAAAGATCTACGCATGCTGTTCATGAACACACCCCCGGGGACTGAATGGTGTGGTTGACGATCCAGAAGCCGGCTCGGGAGGACTTCCCGGTCGAGGCCTGTTCCTGGTAGTGCTCGAAATCGCCGCGGAAGACCGTTTCCAGGTTGCGGCCGGTCTTCGCGTTCGCGACGTAGAGCCCGGAGTCGTTGACGCAGGCCTGCACCACCGCGCCCGCACCGCCGAAGACCTGAGGCACCGAGATGTCGGAGTAGACGATCGTGCCGCGGAGCCGGTAGCCGGTGAGCTCGCTGACCAGGTCGCGGAAGTCGGTCAGCGCGTTGCCGAAGACGTACCGCGAGACCGTCTTGCTCCCCCCGTGCGTATAGACCGCGTACCACCCCGAGTCGACGTAATTCTCGTATCCGATCATCGCGGCGCGCCGGGGCCCGCCGGCGGGCAGCGGGCTGCGGAACTCCACCTTCAGGCCGGCCGGGAACGCGAACGTCACCAGCCCGGCCGCGGCGACGGTGCTAGCCGGGTCGCTGTGCTGCGCCGCGGTGCTCGGGGTCGCCGGCCCATCCGACGGACTGACCGTCAGCAGGCCGCTATAGGTAGTGCTCCCGCCGCCAGAGCACGCGACGGCGCCCAGCGCGAGAAAAGCCGCCAGGCTATCCGCGGTGAACGTGTTTCGCATACGCATTCCAATCCATCGCTAGCAAGCTGGTATCCGTTCATGCCGCCGACGACCGCCAGGAGGGCAGCAGTTCGTCGATGAGCGCCTCGGTCTGCGGCGCCATCCGCGGCAGCACATCGTCGCCCGCCACCCGCGCCGAGATCTCGTCCACGACCGACCGCAGCACGCGCTCCTGACCGGTAGCGGCGGCCGCTCGCAACAGGTCCTGCCAGAGCGTCTCGTCGTCGTCGGCGAGCAGCAGCCCGGCGCGGGCCGCGGACATCGCGCCGGCCGGATCGCCGGCACCAAGCCGCAGCACCGCAAGCCGGTGCGCCGCGTCGGCGACGGTGGCCGCGACCTCGTATCCGAACGGATCGGTGCCAACCCACCAGTACCGGGACGGGTCACGCCCCGTTAGCGGCTGGCCGCGGACGAGGCCGAGCGCCCGGTCCAGGCAGCCCGCCTCGTCGCCGCTGGGACCCGCCCTCGCGATCAGCGCGCGGAACACGTGCCAGTCCACTCGGACACCGGGGCCGAGGCGCATCCGTCCCGAGGAGTCGGTGACCAGGTTCGGCGCGCCGGACTCGTCGGTCCCAAGCCAGGACGCGATGCGCGCGAGCGCGGCGTCCCGCACTTCCGCGCTGACCCCGCGCGGCCAGATGGCGCCGCTCAGCACGTTCGCGTGCACGCCGCCGGTATGGGTCGCGAGGTATACGACGATCTCCGTCGCCAGCGTCAGCCGGGACGGCTCGACCGGCCCGGGCGCGCTGACCGTCAGCGGCCCGAGCAGCCCGATCTCCACCGGGAACCGGGCGCCTGGCGCCAGGTGCGCCGCGGGCGCGGCGTCCGCCGCCGGGTCGGTGACCGGCGGGTAGTCGCCCTGATCGGCGAACAGCGAGACGACCGCCGCGTACTGCGAAGGCGGCAGCAGCTGCGCGGCCAGGTCGAAGCCGAACGCGGGCGCCCGCAGCCGCCCGTCGACGGTGAGGTCCCACGTCCAGGACGCGCCGGCCACGTCCCCGGCCACGACGAAGCCGAGCGCGGTCCGCTGCCTGGTCCGCGCCAGCGTGAGCAGCCGCTGCGCCTGCTCCGCCGTGGGCGGCTCGCCCATCAGCAAGTAGTGCGGCGCCCACTGGCCGGCGGAGCCTGCCTGACCGCTGAATGCCCGCCCGGTCAGCACCGAGTCCACACCGGCCAGCGCCATGTCAGTGGCGAGCGACGCCGCGCGCTGCTCCATCTCGGGGAGAGCGGTATCAAGTGAGGCAGTCACCCGGACCCGTTCTGGCGACATGTTTTCAAGACCTTCGCCGAAACCGACGAGGGTGACCCGCATCCGGTCCGACCAGCGGTTCGTCACCAGCTCGACGGCGAGCGCGGCGAGCGCGGCACGCACCGTTTCCGCCGGGCCGCGCAGCGTGATCAGCCCGTGCGCGACCTCGAGGTCGACCATGATCCGGCCCGCCTCGCTGGTGCCGAGCGTGACAAGCCCCGGGTACGGGGCGAGCGCGTCACCGGGGTCGAGCGCCGGCGCCGCGGCCGCGTCCAGCGCCCACACCTGACCGCTGTCCTCCGACCGCCACGGCGATGGCGGGTCGGTGTCCGGCGGCGCGACCCACAGGCGAAGCTGCTCTGGTGGCAGGAGCGCCGCGAACACGGTCGGCGGCGGCTTCCCGCGCGCCGCGTTGACCCGCGTCAGGTGCCGCAGGCTCCGGTCGAGCAGCGCGACGGCCGGGTCGTCGGCGCCCAGCCGGAGCGCCTGCTCCGCGACCGCGGCCTCACCTTCGGGGGCGGGCAGCCGCCGCCCGAACGCGCGCTGCCACAGCCGCTCCCGCCGGCGCTGCCCAAGCGCCGCCAGCACCCCCGCCGCGAGCAGGCTGGCGGCCGCGAGCTCGGCCGGCCACACCGCCGCGCCCTGGTGCGCGACTGTCCCGTCCGTGACCGGTGCCGCCCTTTTTTCTTCGGAACGGACCGGGCTGGCTTCCCCGCCGCGATGACTGTCCGAGGTGCTGTCCGCCTGACGGTGCGCTGGGGTGTGCGACCGCTCGCGCGCCTGGTCGGCGCCCTTAACCGCGTCCGTCGCGCGGTGGGTGTGCTCGGCGACCGTCTCAATACCCGGCCCGTAGGCATCGGCGGGCATGCGCAGCACCCAGCCGGGCCGGATCAGCGCGGCGATCGTGAGCTTCGTGCCGTCGGGCTGGATCCGGTCCTCGTTGAGCTTGAAGATCTCCTGGTACCTGCGGCCGTCGCCGAGGTGATTCTCCGCGATTTCCCACAGCGACTCGTGGTAGCGGCCTTCTGGCGGCCTGACCACGTAGATCTTCTCCTCGGCCTCGAGTGCCTGGTGCCGGGGGACCGACGCCGCCGGGTCGTTGACCGCATGCGTGCTCTCCGGCGTGGCGGACTGCGTGCCGGACGGCCGCGCCACCGCGGAGACGGAGATGCTGTGCGCCGGCCGCGGCGGTGCGGGTGAATGCGTGAGCGCCGGGGACAGCGCCGCGGTCGCGCTGAACAACAACAGCGCCGCGGTGACCAGGCGGTGCGCCAGCGACTGGGCCGGCCCGGCCAGCGGCACGCGGCCTGGCACCCCGACGTTGCGGATGGCGCCCCTGATCTCGGTGAGCACGCACCACACCAACTGGATCCAGGCGAGCCAGACGATGACCGACAGGAGCTTCAGCGTGGTCGTCAGGTCGAGCTGGCTGGTCAGCATGCTCGTCGACAGCGAGCGCGGGGCGGGCAGGCCCACGAACATCGCCAGCGCGAGCGGGACTCCCACAGTCAGCGCCGCGAGCGCGAGGATGGCGAGCGCGCCGAGCGCGACATCGCCGGCGGTGCGCTGGTGCGCCTGGGCGGGGGCGCGCAGACCGGGAATGGGCGGCGCCACCTAACACACCTCCTGGATGTCGGCGTTGCCGCACGCCGCGGTGGCGGTCTGGGTCGCGGTCATGGTCAGCGACGGGAAGCCGGGGATCGCCGACTGTGTCTTCACCTGCACGGTGACCATGGCCGTCTGAAGAGGATTCTCGCCTGGAGGGACGAGGCTCTCCCCGGCGGGAGGGGCGGTGGGCTCGCCGCAATAGGTCATGTGCACGGAGGCGTCGCCCGAGTTCAGCGCGTAGTCCTGCACCGCCTTCATCGCGTACTGGCAGGCAGTGGTCCAGTCGATGACGACTTGTGGAGGTTGGTCGCGGAGCGCGGGCACCGACAGGTCGGTGACCGCCGCGCGGGCGGCTTGCTCGGCGATGTCGGCGGCGCGTTCCCGCGCGCTCAGCGTGCTGCCGCCGTCGACGAGGACCGCGAGCAGCAGCAGCACGGCGAAGGCGAAGACCGCCGTGAAGACCGCGACCGATCCCCGCTCACCCGCGCCCGCGTCGCTCAGCCCCAGCCGCTTCAGCACTGCGTCCCCCGGCACATGAACGGGTCGAGCGGCGCGATCGCGTTCGCCGTCATCTGGTGCCTCGCGCCGAGCCCAAGCACACCGAAGACGCTCGTGTTGATGTCGCACGTCACCTGGACGGTGACGTTGTCGCCGAGCTGGGCGGGCTGGTCGAGCGCGGGGAAGCTGGTCACCGTGACGGCGAGGTCGCCGCCGGTGCAGTAGCCCGACAGGTCGCCGGCAGCCGCCTGCTGTGCGAGCGACGTGGCGCCGAGCGGCCCGGTGCCCGGGTACCTGGCCAGCGAGGCGGCGCGCGCGGCGTCCCTGGCCGCGCCGTCGATCGCGCCCTGCGCCTCCACGAGGCGCCCGCCGAGCGCCACGATGAGCAACAGCAGCGCCAGCGCCGGAATCACGATCGCCAGCTCGACCGACATCGACCCGCGCTCCCGCTTCATCCGCATGCTCCGCCGAGGGCGGCCGGGTGGAAGCACTCGGCCGGGCCGGTCACGGTCTCGGTGATCGTCCAGGTGGTGCCGAACCAGTTGAACACGGAGAATCCGAGCGGACCGGACACGGTGACCCCGACGACCGGCGTGCCGTTCTGCGTGCCTGTCACCGAGGTGGCCGTGAGGGTGCCGAGCAGGTGGGTGTTCAGCCCGTCGTAGTAGTTCGTCGCGGCGCTGGTGGCGTCGCCGCTCCACGCATTCCGCTCGGGGAAGTACTCCTCCCTGGCCACGCGCGCGCCGACCTGGGCCGCCGCGAGGGCGATCTGGCGCGCGTCGAACCACAGCCCGAACTGGATGATCAGCATGATCACCCCGAGAAACGCGGGCGCGAGCACGGCGAGCTCCACCGCGCTGGCGCCGCGATCGGACCTGAGGTCAGGGACCCGTGTTGCTCTGGATCTTGTTGCTCTCGTTCTGGACGAACGTGTGAATCGCGAGGTAGATGAGCCCGGCGACGACGAGGAGCCCCGCGGTGATGAACGCCAGCTCCACCGCCGACGCGCCGCGGTCACCGTCGCGCAGCGCGGCTCGCAACCGTGCCATGTGCGTGCCGAGCGACGCCCAGGTGTAGGTGAAGTAGTTGCGGTAATCCATTGTTGCCTCTTTTCCACCGTTAAACCCCTGTCAGGGCAGGGATCACGGGATAGACCAAAAACAGCAGGAATCCCAGGACGAGCAGCATCTGGGCGACCAGCATCGACTGCGACCGCTCCCCCGCCTGGCCCGCGGCGTCTGTGAGCTCGCGCCGCCGCAGGCTCGCGGCGCGGGCGGTCAGCGACTCGCGGACCTTCGCGCCGTCGTCGGCGACCAGGCCCAGCGAGGCGGCGAGGTCGCGCAGCTCGTCCACCTTGACCTCGTCGGCGAGCCCGCCGAGCGCCTGCCAGGGCGTCTGCCCGGTGATCCGCGCGTTCGCCAGCGCGTCCCTGATGCGCGACATCGACCAGCCGCCGCCCATCTCACTGGCCGACATCAGCGCCTCTGGCACGCCGCGGCCGCCAGCCAGGTTCATGCTGACCAGGTCAAGGAAAGCGCCGACGGCGTGCCTGAAGTCCTTCCGGCGCTGCTCGGCCTTCTGCTTCACCTCAAGGTCGGGCAGCAGGAAGAACATCGCGCCAAGCAGCAGCCCGAGCCAGACGGGGAGCGCGAACGGCAGGTGCAGTCCGGCGGCGCTCGCCACCCCCTGCAGTAGCGGGCCGAGCAAGAAGCCGAACACCCCGAGCAGCACCTTCGTGGCCAGGAAGCTTTCCAGCGACTTGTCGGCGAGCGCCAGGGTGGCCCGCAGCGACGGAAACTCCCAGCCCTGCTCGGCGCAGAAGGCGGCGAGCGCGCCGCCGAGCCGCCGGTCCATCGCGCTGCCCGAGATGCTGTCGGCGTACCTGGGCAGCAAGTCGGCGCCCCGCTGCGCGTCGAAGGCGGCCAGCCGCTTGGACAGCCTGACCTTGCGCGGGATGAGCGCGAAGATCAAGAAGAACAGGCCCGCGCCGGCGACCGCGCCGGCGACGAGGGCAGCAGGACTCATCGCGCCCCTCCCCACTCCGCGTCGCCGCCCGCCCCGGGCTGACCGAACGGCACGGCGAGCAGCCGCTCAGGCGAGTCGAAGTTCGCGAGCTTGCGCAGCCAGAGGAACCCGGCCGCGTACAGGGCGCCGACGAGGACCAGCACGGCCTGCCCCACCGGGCGGTCGTAGACGTGCACGTAACCGCGGTTGAAGATCCCCATGCCAAGCGCGAGCCCGACCGAGATCCCGACCACGATCTGCACGGACCTGCGGGTCGAGCGGCGCTCCGCGGACACCCTGCGGCGCATGTCGAGTTCCTCGCGGACCGACTCGGACAGCGCGCCGAGCAGGTCGCGCAGGCCCGGACCGCGCAGCCGGGCGTTGATGATGAGCGCGGCGATGATCAGGTCGGCGCTCGGGTCGTTCAGCTCGTCCGCGAACCGGCGCAGCGCGTCCGGCATCGGCACCCGGGTATGCAGCCGGCCCACCAGGTTCTCCAGCGGCCCTCTGATGGTTGGCGCGGCCACTCGCAGCGAGGCGGGGATGGCCTGCTCGAGACCGACCGCGCCGGCGATCGTGTCGCGCAGCGACTCGGTCCAGACCGCGAGCCCGTCCAGCCGGCTCATCGCGCGGCGCTCGGCCGCCGAGCCGCCGAGCGAGCTCCAGCCAAGCGCGAGCAGCGTGACGCCGACGCCGGCGACGACCCAGCCGGTCGCCGCGAGCGCGATCGCGCCGAGGACCAGGGCAATGGCGCCGCGCCAGCCCATCACGTCGCGCAGCCACCGTTCCAGCCTGCCGGGGCCGGCTTGCGCCCGGACCGGGACGCCCCGGATCGCTACCACCAGGAGGAACAGCCCGGCACCAGCCAACCCGCCGAGGAAGACGGCGAGCAGCGCGGTCGTCGTGAAGGTATCCATCACCAGCCTCCCCGGCCGGGGACATATCCGTGCTCCGCGAGCTCGGCGGCGCAGGCCGCGGGCGCGTGCGCCACCGCCCTGCCGTCCGGCCCGGGCGTGAACACCTCGCTGGACAGCACGCGTCCGTCCACCCCGGTCACCTCCCTGACGCTGCTGACATACCGGCGCAGCCGTCCGCCTTTGGCGTAGTCGTTCCGCTTCTCCAGGAAGACCACGAAGTCGATCGCGCCGGCGATCAGCATGTGCGTCGCCTCGATCGGCAGCCGCTCCGCCGCCTGGATCGCGTACGTGGAGATCCGGTTGAACACCTCGAGCGAGGAATTCGAGTGGATCGTCGACAGCGACCCGTCGTTGCCCTGGGTCATCGCGTTGAGCATCGTGACGATCTCGTCGCCGAGCACCTCACCGACGATGACCCGGCTCGGGTTCATCCGCAGCGAGCGGCGGACGAGCTCGGCCATCGAGATCGCGCCCTGTCCCTCGCTGTTCGGCAGCCGCTCCTCGAACGCCACGACGTTCGGGTGCAGCTCGGGGAAGTGATCGAGGCCGGCCTCGAGCGCCCGCTCGACCGTGATCAGCCGCTCATCGGCGGGGATCTGGTTGGCCAGCGCCCGCAGCAGCGTGGTCTTCCCGGCGTTGGTGGAACCCGCGACCATGATGTTCTTCCTGGCGCCGACCGCCGCGGCGAGGAAGCTCCCGACCTCAGGGCTCATCGTCCCGTTGCCGACCAGGTCGGCCAGGAACACCTTGCCCATCCGGGCGCGGCGGATCGAGATCGCCGGCCGCAGCGTGACGTCCATGACGGCCGACAGCCTGGAGCCATCGGGCAGCCGCAGGTCGAGCTGCGGGTTGGCGGTGTCGAACGGGCGGCTGGACAGGCCCGAGTAGGCGGCGAGCGTCTGGATCAGCTCGACGAGCTCGTCGTCGCTGTCGGCGACCGGCTCGCCGGTTACCTCGCGACCGTCGGCGTAGCCGATGAACACCCGGTCACAGCCGTTGATGTCGACGTTCTCGATCTGCTCGTCTTCCAGCAGCGGCTGCAGCCGGCCCACGCCGAACAGCGCGGCGTGGATCGCCTCGGCGAGGTCGCCCTCCGTTTGCGCGTTGAGCGGCGGGCGACCGGCCATGATCTCGGCCCTGGCGTGGTTTTCCAGCGCCTGCGCGATCAGCGCCCGGGCGAACTGCCGTTCGTCCTCACCGGACATGGGCGCCATGCCGTTAGTGGCGTCAAGGCGCCGTTGCTCGGCGAGCCGGTCGCCCACCTCGCCCCGCAGCCGCTTGACAAGCCCATGGTCCACGCCGAGATCACCCGGCCCTGACCTGGTGCGTTAGTGGCCGCGAAGAGTCGTCCTGGGCTGTCCCCCCGGGGGAAACAGAGCAAAGCGACCCGGCTACCTCTCTCGCCGTCCGCATCAGCAGCGTCCTGTCGAGCTTGCCGCCCCAGGCGCCCCAGGCGCCGCTGAGCAGCACGGCGCCCTTCTGGTCGCGGGCCAGCCCGACCGTCCGGCGCAGCGGCACCCCGGCTTGCGCGACAGCGTGCGCGACCTCGGCTTCCGCATCCTTCAGCTGCTGCGGGTCGGCGATCACGAGCACGTCGATCGCGAAGCCGCGCTTGCCGCGCCGCTCCATCGCCATCGCCATCGCCGCGGCCCGGTCCCGCAGCCTGATGACTTCCGCGACGTCAGGACGAGTGACAAGCACCACCGCGTCCGCGGCGGCCAGCAAGTCGTACGCCGGCCCGTCAGGGCCGATCCGGCCGCAGTCCGCGATCGCGTCGGCCTCTGGCATGGCGGAGAGCATCTTCCCCAGCGGCCCCCACAGGCTGCCAAGTCCGGCGCCTTGCTCGGCGTTGGTCACGCCGACGAGCACGTCGAGTCCGCCGTGGATCTTCTGAGCGTGCTGCCAGATCTGCTGCTGCTGGTAGTCACGGCGACCCGCGACGGCCAGGCTGAGCAGGCCGCGGCGCGGGTCCAGGCGGTGCCCGTCCGGCGCGGGAAACCGGAACATCAGGTCGCCGCCGGACGGGTCGCACTCGGCGAGCAGGACCGGGTTGGGCCAGACCGACGCGAGCGCGAGCGCCGCCGTCGTGACGCCTGGCGCTCCCTTGTCCGCGGCGAGCGTGATCAGCGCCATCGATTAGGCGCCCTGGGTGATGATCGCGATTCCGGCGGTTCCGTTGGCGGAGTTGCACATGACCGTACCGACGTCCGTCCCCGGCGGCATCTCGACGACGACGTCCGTCGTGCCCGTGCCGGTCGCACTCGCGGAGAGGCTGACCACGGTCACGTCCTGCGCCAGTACACCGCCCGACTTGCCGGGGCAGCCGTTGCTGGCGTTGGACGTGGAATAGATGCTGATCGTGTCGCCCGGCTGCAGGCTGACGGGCAACTGCCCGTCCTTCAGCGCCAGCCCCACCTCGGGTTCGTTCTTGGACAGCGGGTTGGACTGACTGATCATCCCCTGGTCAAGCAGGGTTCCCTCGGCGATGTTCTCCGTCGCGTACCACTGCGCGACCACGCTTTCCTCGCGCCAGGCCACGTACCGCACGCCAGTGTCGCCGGGGACCATCACTTCGCTCATGGCGCTCGCCGGGACAAGCTCACCCGCCGTGACCGGCGCGGTGATCTCGATCGCGCCGACCCGCTGACCCGACCGCACCACGACCAGGCCCGCCGCGAGCGCGCCGCCAACGATCAACAGCACGGCCAGCACGGCCAGCGCGGGCTTTCGTTCGCGTGGCGTGCTCGGCAGCCGCCGCCCCGCCGGGGCCGTCGGGCCGACCCACGGATCCTGCTGCACGCCCCCCCGGGACAGCGTCCCTCGATCGTTGGCCACTCGAATAACCCCCTGGTCAATGATGCAAATTGATGGTTATTTATCTCTTATGCAAGCACCCAGGGATAGCGCGATCAGCGAAGGCAACATTATCCTCTTACAGCGCGATTAGTCCAACTAATCTGCCCGAAATCCCTTGCGACACCGCACTTCAGGCTGCCATCCTTGCTTCGGGAACGCGCGTCCACGATCAGCAGCGCACAAATGTCAGCGAACCGTAAAGGAGTCCGGCGTGGCGAACGTCAACGTGACGTACGCGGACATGCAGTCCGCGGCCAACCAGCTGCGTAGCGGCGAGCAGCAAATCCAGGCTGACCTGGTTAAATTGAAGAAATTGATTGATAATCTTGTCGCCAGCGGATACGTGACCGATACCTCGAGCAAGCAGTTCGACGTCTCGTACACGCAGTTCAACACGGGTGCGACAAAGATGATCGAGGGTCTCAATGGGATGGGTCAGTACCTCGACGCCGCCGCCAAGGCCTTCCACGAGACGGACACGCAGCTCGCCAACGCGCTCAAGCAGTAAGCGGCACGCCTACGGTCAAATAACTGGAGTCTTCGGGCTGGAGTAACGGGGTTATGCGGCTGGCGCTCACGGTCGTGTCGCCGGTAGCACGGCAGACAGCGGACATCCTGCTCGACGCCGACGCGGCGACCCCTGTCGCCGAGGTGGCGGGCCGGCTCGAGCATTTCATGCACGGCACTTCGCTTGGCGCGGACGGCGCACAAGTCGTGCGGTTCCCTGGCCCGCGAGCGCAGGGATCGCTGGCGGTGGTCGGCGGCTACCGGACACACGAACCCGTCCCGCTGTTCGTCGATTACCGGCAGGTGCCGCCCGACGCGGCCCTCGCGGACTCGCCCATCACGGACGGGTCGGTGATCAGCCTGGGCAGCCCCGAGGGCTGCCTGCTCCGGGAGCCGACCGGGCTGGTGGAGGTCCGCGTGGCGGGCGGCCCCGACGCGGGCGCGGTGCACCGGCTCAGCCTCGGCGAGGCCGACATCGGCAGCGGTCAGCGGGTCGCGATCGTCGTGCACGACCCGGCGGTCCCCGAGTTCGCGCTGCGGGTCGCGGTGGACAGCCGGGGCGGTTGCCAGGTGGCGCCCTACGACGGGGTGCGGGCGACGCTGGACCGCGAGCCGCTGGAGGTCGCCGCCCAGTGGCGGCCCGGCCAGCAGCTCGCCGTCGGCGGCACGCTGCTCGGCCTCGCGCCGTACGAGCCGCCGGACGCGGCGCTGCACCCGTCGGAAGATGGCGGCGGCATTGACTTCAACCGGCCGCCGCGGCTGCTGCCACCGCAGCGGGAGACGAAGTTCCAGTTGCCCGCGCCGCCGACCGCCGGCGAACGCCGCCCGCTGCCAGTGCTGATGGCCGTCGTCCCCGTGGTCATGGGCGTCGGGATGGCGGTCTTCATGCGCGCGCCCTACCTGCTCGCCATGTCCGCGCTCAGCCCGGTGATGCTGATCGGCAACCACATTTCCGACCGCAAGCAGGGGCGCACGTCGCACGCCCGGCGGATGGCCGACTACCGCGAGCACAAGGCGCGGATCGAGCAGGACGCGCAGGACGCGCTCGACGCGGAAAGGATCGCACGGCGGGGTGTTTGCCCCGACCCGGCCGCCGTCTTGTCCATCGCCTCCGGCCCGCGCCGCCGGCTGTGGGAGCGGCGCCGCACGGACCCCGACTACCTGCTGTTGCGGGCCGGCACCGCCGACCTGCCGTCGGCCGTCGAGCTGACCGACCCGGAACAGGACCAGCACCGCAGGCAGGTGTTCTGGACCGTGCCTGACGCGCCGGTGACGATCCCGCTCCCCGAACGCGGCGTGCTCGGCGTCGCCGGTCCCGGCGACTTGCCGCGCGCGGTCGGCCGCTGGCTAGTCGCCCAGACGGTCACCCTGCACAGCCCCAACGACCTGCAGGTCTACGTGCTCACTGACTCGTCGGGCCGGGCGAGCTGGGAGTGGATCCGGTGGCTGCCGCACTCCCGCCCGGGACTAGCAGCTCCGGAAGGAGCGAGCACGGCGCTGATCGGCAACGACGCGGAGTCCGTGGCCGCCAGGATCGCCGAACTGCTCGCGGTGGTCACCGCCCGGCAGCAGGCGCTGCGCGAGTCCGGTCAGGAAGAGGCTCTGCTTGCTCCGGGGGGGACGACCCCCCCGCGCCCCCCCGGAAGACCGTTGAGGCTTGCTCCGGGGGGGACGACCCCCCCGCGCCCCCCCGGAAGACCGTTGAGATACGGCACCGACATCGTGGTGGTCTTTGACGGCTCCCGCAAGCTGCGCTCGCTGCCTGGTGCCATCCAGATCCTGCGCGAGGGGCCGCGGGTCGGTGTCTACGCGATCTGCCTGGACGCCGAAGAGCGGCTGCTGCCCGCCGAGTGCCACGCGGTCGTCGCGGCCGGGCCTGGCGGCCTGCGCGTGCAGCAGATGATGGCCGCCACCATCGAAGAGGTCCGCCCGGACCAGGTGACCCCCGGCTGGTGCGCGCGGCTCGCCCGGTCCATCGCCCCGATCAGGGACGTCAGCGACGACGACGACGCGGCCGGGCTGCCGGACTCGAGCCGCCTGCTCGACGTGCTGAACCTGGAGCCGCCCACCGCCGAGGCGATCGTGGCCCGCTGGAACGCCGGCGGCCGGTCCACGCGAGCGGTGATCGGCGAGTCGTACGACGGACCGTTCGGCATTGACATACGCAAGGACGGGCCGCACGGGCTCGTCGCGGGGACGACGGGCTCGGGCAAGTCCGAGCTGCTGCAGACGATCGTCGCCTCGCTCGCGGTCGCCAACCGGCCAGACGAGATGACGTTCGTGCTCGTCGACTACAAGGGCGGCAGCGCGTTCGCCGACTGCGTGCGGTTGCCGCACACCGTGGGCATGGTCACCGACCTGGATCCCCACCTGGTAGAGCGGGCGCTCGTCTCGCTGTCCGCCGAGCTGACCAGGCGGGAGCACGTGCTCGCCGCGGCGGGCGCCAAGGACATCGAGGACTACCAGCGCCTCCGGGGGGACAGGGGGGTCCTCTCCCCTGGCCGGCACAGCATGCCGCGGCTGCTTATCGTCATCGACGAGTTCGCGTCGATGGTGCGGGAACTGCCGGACTTCGTGACCGGGCTCGTGAACATCGCGCAGCGCGGCCGCTCGCTCGGCATTCACCTCATCCTCGCGACCCAGCGCCCTTCCGGGGTGGTGTCCGGCGACATCCGGGCCAACACCAACCTGCGGATCGCGCTGCGCGTCACCGACCCCACCGAGAGCGGCGACGTCATCGACGCGCCGGACGCCGCGCAGATCTCCAAGTCCACCCCGGGCCGCGCGTACGTCCGGCTCGGCCACACCTCGCTGATCCCGTTCCAGACCGGCCGGGTCGGCGGCAGGCGTCCTGGAGCGCCGGCGGGGACGGTCACCGAGGAGCCATGGGTGAGCTTGATCGGGTGGGCGGACCTCGGCCGGCCTGAGCCGGTCAGGCCCGCCGCGACCCGCCGCGAGCACGACGAGATCACCGACCTCAAGGTTCTCGTCGAACAGGTACAGCGAGCGGTGCGACGACTGGGCATCGCGCCGCAGCACAGCCCGTGGCTGCCCGCGCTGCCGGAAACGCTGCTGCTCCAGGACATCACGCCCGCCATCGAGGGGAAGGAGGCGGCGGCGAGGAGTCGCCCCGCTCCGTTCGGGATAGAAGATCTTCCAGCCTTTCAGCTGCAGCGGCCAGCCATCCTCGCGCTGGAGACCTTCGGCCACCTGATGGCGGCGGGGGCACCGCGGTCGGGGCGGTCGCAGCTACTGCGCACGATCGCCGGATCGCTGGCCCTCGCGCACAGTTGCGCGGACGTGCACATGTACGGCATCGACTGCGGCAACGGCGCGCTGCTGCCGCTCGCGGACCTGCCTCACTGCGGCGCGGTGGTGGGCCGCACCCAGGCGGAGCGGGCGACGCGGCTGCTCGGGCGGCTCGGCGCCGAGCTGTCCCGGCGGCAGGAACTGCTCGCCGAGGGCGGGTTCGCCGACGTCAGCGAGCAGCGCGCGGTGGCGCCCGCGGCGGGGCGGCTGCCGCACATCGTCGTGTTTCTCGACCGGTGGGAAGGGTTCACGACAACGCTCGGTGAGCTCGACGGCGGCACGCTGACCGACGCGATCACCCGGATCCTCGGCGAGGGCGCGAGCGCGGGCGTTCACCTAGTGATGACCGGGGACCGGTCGCTCGTGGCTGGCCGGATCGCCGCGCTGTGCGAGGAGAAGCTCGCGTTCAGGCTGGCCGAAAAGGACGACTTCGCGATGGTCGGACTGCGGCCGCGGGACATGCCCGACGAGATACCTCCCGGACGCGCCTTCCGCGCCGCGTCGGGAACCGAGGTGCAGGTCGCGCTGCTCGGCCCGGACGCGTCCGGGCCGGGTCAGGCCGCGGCCCTCCGGGCAATCGCCACGACGTGCGCGACGCGGGATGCCGGCGTGCCCGCCGCGGCGCGGCCGTTCCTGGTGGATGTGCTGCCGGGCCGGATCTCGTTCAACGAGGGATGGGCGCTGCGGCCGGGGTCGGCCGGACCGCTGTGGGGGCTCGTCGGCGTGGGCGGCGACACGCTAACGGCGATGGGTCCTGACCTGTCGTCAGGCGTCCCGTGCTTCGTCGTGGCCGGGCCGGCGAAGTCGGGACGGTCGACGATCCTCGCGTCGCTGGCACGGTCGTTCCTCGCATCAGGGACCCAGCTGATCATCGCCGCGCCGCGGCCGTCGCCGCTACGCTCGCTGGGGGCCGAACCCAGGGTGGTCCGCCTGTTCGACGGCGCCGACCTGGGTGAAGAGGAGTTCAACGACGCGCTCGCGGCGATGAGCGGCCCCGGTGTCGTCATGATCGACGACGCGGAGATGCTGCGTGACTGCGAGGCGTCCAGCGAGCTGAGCCGGATCATCGCGTTCGGCGCCGACTCAGGACGCGGGCTGGTGTTCGGCGGCGACGCGGAGAGCATCTGCGTGGGCTTCAGCGGATGGCAGGTCGACGCCAAACGAGGGCGGCGCGGCTGCCTGACGGCGCCGGCCACGCTGCCGGAAGGCGACCTAGTGGGGGCGCGGCTGAGCCGCAGCCTCATCGGCCAGCAACCGCGGCCAGGACGGTGCCTGCTGAACGTCGGCGACGGCACCCTGGTCACCGTCACCGTCCCCGCGGACGCGGCGTGGTGAGAGTAGCCGAATCCCCGTAACGGGCGCAGGGCGGGCATCACCTGCTGGGCGAAGAGCGTGAGGCTTGTGGTGAAGTCCTCGTGGTCCAGGCTGCCGAACTGGAACATCGGGCACAGCACGCCGAAGCCGAGTTCCTTCTGATACTGCTCCAGCTTGCACCGAACGGTGTCCGGCGAGCCGATCACGGCATAGCCGCGCTCGACAAGCTCGCGGACGCTGGCGTCGCCAGAGCCGAGGCCGCCCTTGCTGGCCATGATCCGGGCGGCCGAGGCGGGCGAGGTGTAACCGGCCGGAAAGAACAGCTCCTTCGGCATCCGGATCAGCTTGTTGAAGAGCATGTCGAGCGCGGGCAGCGCGACAGCCTCGGCGGCCTCGTCGGTGTCGCCGACGCACACCGGCAGCGCCCAGCCGAGCTGACCGGGCGGCAGCGTGTAGCCATACCCGTCCGCGGCGGCCCGGAGCGCGTCGAACACCCGGCGGATTGTCCCGATGTCGCTGTAGGTCTGAAGATAGGTGTAATGGTTACGGGCCGCCCAGTCGACCGTTTCGCCGCTCCCCTGGGACGGCGACCAGACCGGCGGGTGCGGCTGTTGCAGCGGCCGCGGCCACGGGTTCACGTACCGGAACTTGTAATGCCTGCCGTACCACTCGAACGGTCCCGGCCTGGTCCACGCGGCGACGATCAGGTCATGCGCCTCGTAGAACCGGTCCCTGGACTGGGACGGGTCCATGCCGAAGGAGTGATACTCGGCGCCGATGCCGCGCACGAAGCCCGAGATGATCCTGCCGCCGGAGATCACGTCGAGCATGGCCACCTCCTCGGCGATGCGCAGCGGATGGTCGCGCAGCGGCAGCGCGTTGCCGAGGATCGCGATCTGGCAACTCGTCTGCGGGATCAGGACGCCGGCGATCACGTTGGGAGAAGGCATCATGCCGTACGGCGACTGATGATGCTCGTTCACGCAGACGCCGTCCAGGCCCGCTCGGTCGTACGCGATGAGCTCGCCGATGTACCGCTCGTACAGCTCATGCCCGCGCGCCGGATCGAATTCGGCGTTGGACAGCGTCACCCAGCTGCTGTTCGTGCTGTCCAGGTGTTCGCTGGGCAGCCCCTGATACGGCATCAGGTGGAACCCGAAGATCTTCACGTCAGGAAATCCCGCATCAGCGCGGCGAACGCCGCCGGCTGTTCGGCCTGCGGCCGGTGCCCCGCCTCCTCGATCAGCTCGACGCGGGACCGGGGCAGCGCCTGCTGCCACGCGAGGGCACACTCCGGCGGCAGCAACTGGTCATGCGCGCCCCAGACGAGCAGCACTTCTGAGCGCACCCGGTGCAGCCTGCCGGCCAGCTTCGGGTCGTGCAGATACGGGTTCCAGCCCAGGTGCGCGGTGGCCGCCCGGCTCCGCAGGTAGCGCGTGAAGCGCTCGGTATCGCCCGCCAGATCGCACATGTTCGCCACGGCCTCCTTGCGGACCTGCGGCTCGTGGTGGACCAGCATCGCGAGCTCTACCACGTCCATCGTGAACATGTCAGGAACCGGGACCGGCGGCCGCAGGCCGGCGGGGCAGACCAGCACGAGCTTGGCGACCCGCTCCGGGGCGAGCACCGCGATCTGGGCGGCTATCCAGCCGCCGAGCGACAGCCCGGCCACGTGCACCCGGTCGAGTCCGAGCGCGTCGAGCAGGTCCAGGTAGCGGAAGGCGAGGTCGACAACGGAGTCGACCGCGGGGTCCTCGTCGCTGCGGCCGAAACCAGGGTGGTGCGGCCGGTAGACGTGGAAGTCCTGACTTATCAGAGACAGCGCGGGATCGTCGAACTCAGGAGCCGCGCCCGGCAGATACAGGAGCGGCTGCCCCTCCCCGCCGTGCGCCACCCAGATCCTGATGTTCCGTACGTTGATGTACTCCGCAGCCATGGCCTGCGCTGTCACACGTTCCTCCGAAGGGTCGTGGCCGTCCTTGAGACGGGGCAGAGTCGCCGCGGCACGCGGAAAACCACCAAGCCGATGCCCGGCAGAGCTCGAAGCTCAGCCGCCAGGCCAGCGAAGCTGGGGGTCCCCGCCCCACAGTCACATATACCCAGTTCGGCACCACTTGCGCCAGTGCGATCCGGTATCTGCTGATCGCCGGGCGTTCGGCTAGCCGTAGCGGACCTCGACGAGTTCCGCCACTGCCGCCGCGACGGTGCCGCGCAGCTCCCGGACTATCGCGCGGACGTATCCCGGGCTCAACCGCTGCATCGGGCCCGCCACGGTGACGCCGGCGGTGGGACGGCCGTCGGTATCGGTCACCGCCATGCCGACGGCGCCGAGGCCGGTTTCGCTTTCCTCGAAGTTGACCGCGTACCCGGCGACGCGTACCCGGGCCAGCTCGGCGAGCAGCTGGGAGCGGGTGGCTATGGTGCGCTCGGTGACCGTGGCCAGCTTCTCGTTCGGGTAGCTGGTCAGAACCTCTTCCGCGGGCAGCGCCGCGAGCATGGCCTTGCCCGCCGAGGTGGCGTGCGCCGGCATCCGCGCGTCGAACCTGGAGCCGACCCGCACCAGCTGCTGCGACTCGATGCTGTCGATGAAGTGCACCATGTCGCCCTCGAGCACGACCAGGCTGACGGTCTCGCCGGTGCGCGCCGCGACTTCCGTCAGGTACGGCCGCATCCGCGTCCTGACGTCCAGCGCGCCGACCGCGGCCAGGCCGATCTCCACGAGACGCGGGCCAGGACGGTACGCGCGCGTGGCCGGGTCCTGCACCGCGAACTGCCTGTGGACCAGCATGCCGAGCAGCCGGTGCGCGGTTGACCTGGCCACGTCAAGCTGGTCGGCGACCTCGGAGACCCGCAGCGTCGGCCTGGACCTGAACAGCAGCAGCAGTTCCAGCGCGTGATCGACCGAGCTGAGCCGGTAAGCCGGGGGCGTCGGGGGCGTCGGGGGCGCCTGGCCCGAGGCGCCCGCCGGGCCCGGCGTGGCCTTGGACTTGCTCACTGTGGTCACCGGACGCCCACCTCCATCTCGCCCAAACGGCTGATCCGCACCCGGAGCTTGTCGCCGCGTGCGATGGGCCCGACGCCCGGCGGGGCGCCGGTGAAGATCACGTCGCCAGGCAGCAACGTCATGACGGCCGACGCGTAGGCGACGATGTGGCTGACTGGGACCGTCATGTCGCGCGCCGCGACGTGCTGCCTGCGGACGCCGTTGCGGTCCAGTTCGATCCGCATGTCCGCGGGGTCGCCGGCCTCGTCGCGGGTCACCAGCCACGGGCCGAGCGGGCTGAACGTGTCGTAACTCTTTCGCCTGGACCTGTCGCCCTTGCCGCGGACGGTGATGTCGAGCCCGATCGTGTACCCGACGATCGCGTCCAGCGCCTCGCGGGCCGGGATGCGCTTGCCGCCGGTGCCGACGATCGCGACGAGTTCGGCCTCGTGGTGGATCTCGCTGGCCGCTTCCTCGGGCGGCAGGCGGATGTTGTCGCGCGGGCCGGCGATGCTCGACGGCGCCTTGAGGAAGATGTCGAACTCCATCATCCACGTTTCCACGGCTCCGAGTGTGCGCTGTTGCACCTCGTGCATCTCGGCGACGTGCGCCGCGTAGTTGGAGGCGGCCGCGACGATCTTGGACGGGTTGACCGCGGGCGCGAGCAGCCTGGCCTCATCCAGCGGGATCCGCGGGGATGCCGGGTCGGCGGCCGCCGCGGCGAGCGCGGGCCTGACGAGTTCGAAGTCCCGGCACAGGCGGCGCCACCACCCCGCGGTCAGCGGATCGGGGTCGTGCTGCCACGGCAGCGCGCCGGTGACGTCGGCCACCTCGTCGCCGGTCAGCACGCCAAGGCGCAGGCCCTCGAGGACGGCGAGCCTCATGGGACCGGCTCTTCGCGGTACAGGCCGAGCGCCTGCAGCACCGGCGCGTCGGACAGCTCGAACAGGTCGGCGCCGCTGCCGGACCAGTGCGCGGCGGGCGCCCAGGAGGGGATGACGAACATGTCGCCCTCCGCCCAGTCCAGCCTGGTGCCGTCCACCGTGCTGTGGCCGGCGCCACGGAAGACCACGAGGATCGAGTTGCCGGTCCGCCGCCGGGCGGGAGTCAGCAGCCCAGGGGCCAGCCGGTGCATCGAGCACGCCAGCGTGGGCAGCACGCTGCCGCCGGTCGCCGGGTTGGCGAACGCCACGCTGACCTCGGCGTTCCGCGGCCGCTCGCTCGCCAGCCGGGTCAGTTCGGCGCTGGTGTCCAGCCAGCGGTAGACGAGCAGCGGCGACGGGGCCGACGACGACGGACTCGCCGTCCACGCTGCGGCGTACCTGGCCGGGCTGCCCGCGAAGGTCTGTTCCGACTTGTTGTGCTCCGCCGCGGGCTGCGCGTACTCCGGGTACTGCTCGTAGAAGATCGCGTCGAGCGCCTCGACCATCGGCAGGTCGAGGCCGTCGAACCAGAACATGTTCTGGTCCGAGCTGTTCGTGTGATCGTGCCAGTACCAGGCCGGCGTCAGCACCAGGTCACCGGGCCGCATGTCGCACCGGTCGCCGTTGACGGTGGTCCAGACGCCGCTGCCCGTCAGCACGAACCGGATCGCACCCGGGGTGTGCCGGTGCGCGGGCGCGGTCTCGCCGGGCCCGAGGCACTGCAGGCCGCCCCATAGGGTTCCCGCCGCATAGGGTGCGCCGCCCAGTCCCGGGTTGCCGAGGCCGAGGACGCGGCGCTCGCCGCCACGGTCCACCGGCACTGCCCGGATCGCCCGCTCACCGAGCGGGTAGACCTCGGCCGCGCGCCACACCCACGGGATAGCGCGCGGCTTCGGGTGCGCGGGAAGCAGGTCGCGCTCGATCCGCCACAGCGGATACAAGTGGGCGGCGCGCAGGTCGCGGTAGAGCGAATCAAAATCCGCTGAGGCGGCGGCGCCCGGGGTCATAGCCATCACGGTAAATGCGCATTCCCGTATAGGGAAGGACTGCGCCTGGCGTTCTGCTATGCGGAACTCCAACCATCACCCCACCGGCCAAAGGCGACACCGAGGTCAAACACACGCAAATCGTAATTTTGCCATTTCACGCGAATACACAGGTTTACACTGTCCAGCTAGTCACATTCTGCGTGCCGGACGAGGCGGTCCTGGTGCCTCGTTCGTCTCATGTCGATGTTTATCTATTTCGAAAAAAGACATGGACAGGCGAGGGCGTAGCCAATGAATAGCCCCGACGTACCAGCTGGCAGGAAGTCGGCTGGACACGCTGCTGTGCCGCGCACGTCGGCTCGTGCTCCGAGACGTCGATCACTGTTGCTGCGTAACTGGCCGGTGTCCCGGCGGCTGGTCGTGGTCATCGTAATGGCGGTCGTCATGGGCCTGGTATTCGGCAGCCTGCGGGTGGCCGCGGCCGTGAACACCGCGGATGGTTTCGCCAGGACCTCGCAGCTCGCCGTTCTCGGCGAGCAGGTCACGACGCTGGCGCAAGATCTGGAAAACGAGCGTGACCTGACCGCCGCGTACGATGCCGCCTCCGGGTTCGATGCCACGACGTCCAAACCTCCCGCCACAGGCACGAAACTGCTGGTGTACAAGAACCAGATGTCACAGGCGCAGGACACCACCAATACCGTCGCCACTGAGGTGCAGACCCTCGCTGGGCAGATCGGCGGCTCGTACCCGGCGATCACGCAGGAAAAAGCACAAAACGTCATCGGCGTTATCACGAACCTGTCGGGACTGCGCTCTGAGGCACTCCAGGAGTCGTCGCTGGCGACGGTCGACAATTACACCCAGGGGATCGCCGACCTGTTCGACCTGAATGACGAGATAACCAGCGGCAGCGGGGACCCCGTGCTCGCCGACGAGGTGCGCACGCTTGACGCGCTCTCCAGGGCCAAGGACGAGGCATCGCAGCAGCGCGCGATCTTGTATGCCGCGCTCATCGATGGCTCTTTCGCCGGCGGCTTCCAGCAGTCGCTGTTCACTTCCGGGCAGCTTGAGAGCAACGACCTCATCTCGTTCGAGTCGTCAGCGACGAACGCCGAGCTGGACTCGTTCCAGAACACCGTGGCCGGGCTTCCTGTCAACGCCTCGGAACTGCTGAACAACTACCTCCAGATGTCCAGTGCGCAGCCGATGGCGCACGGCAAGCCGATCCCGCTCTCCGTGTACACCTGCGCTCTCGGCACGGGCTACTGCACCTCAGTGCCGCAGGTGTGGTACCAAGACATGTCGGCCACGATTAGCAAGATACGAAGCCTTGAGGTCCAGCTCGCGGGCTCGATCGTGGCGCGCAGCCAGTCGCTTGAGCACGGCGCGCGCCAGTCCGCCGAGTTCACGGCGGGGGTGACCGGCGCTGTGCTGCTCCTGGTGCTGATCGCGACGCTGATCGTGGCGCGGTCGCTGGTGGAGCCGCTGCGCAGGCTGCAGGCCGATGCGCTTCAGGTGGCCACGGTGCGGCTGCCGGAGCGGGTCGCCGAGCTCAGCGAGGCCGCCGACCCGCAGGCGGCGCTGGTGATCGAGCCGATCAGCGTCGATTCCACTGATGAGATAGGCAAAGTGGCTAGAGCCTTCGATCAGGTACACAGGGAAGCGCTGCGGCTGGCGGGCAACGAGGCGCTGCTACGCGGCAACCTGAACACGATGTTTATCAGCTTGTCCCGGCGCAGTGTGCCGCTCATCGAGCGGCTGGCCCGGATGATTGACTCCCTAGAGCAGAACGAGGACGACCCGGACCGGCTGTCGAACTTGTTCTCCATGGACCACCTGGTCACCCGCATGCGGCGGAACTCGGAGAACCTGCTGGTGCTGGCCGGCGAAGAGCCGGTGCGCAAGTGGAGCGAGCCGGTTCCGCTGGCCGACGTCGCCCGGGCGGCGACCTCGGAGATCGAGCAGTACTCCAGGGTGGTGCTCAACATCCAGCCGGGGATCGCGGTCTCCGGGCAAGCGGCCGCCGACGTGGTGCACCTGCTCGCGGAGATCATCGAGAACGCGACCATGTTCTCGCCGCGGGACACCCCGGTGCACATATCTGGCCAGGAGCTGTCAAGCGGCGGGGTGCTGATCGAGGTCCGCGACAGCGGCGTGGGCGTGTCGGCGCCCAGGCTGTCGGAGATGAACTGGCGGCTGGACAACCCGCCGCTGATCGACGTGTCGGTGTCGCGGCATATGGGCCTGTTCGCCGTGTCCCGGCTGGCCGCCCGGCACGGGATCCGGGTCCGGCTGCGCCCGGTGTCGCCGCAGGGCCTGTCCGCCCTGGTCTGGCTGCCAGGCAACCTGACCGGGCGGGAAACCGGGCGGTACAACGACCGGTCCCCGCTGACCGCGCAGTCCGCGGCGCAAGCGCGGATGGGCGGGCGGCGGCTCAGCGGCCGGCATCGCTACGGGTTGCAGGCCGGCGAAGACGGCCAGCTCGGCATCGGCGCGGGCCAGATCCAGGTGCCAGCCACATCGATGTCCAACTGGTTCCGCCCGAGACGACCCGCGGTCTCCGACCAGCAGGGCACGGGCCCGGCCCCTGTCTCCCAGCCAGCGAGCGGCTGGCAGAACGGCGATACGGCCGCAAGCTGGCAAAACGGTGAGACGGCTGGCGGCTGGCGCGGCGGCGAGACGGCCGACCGCTGGCAGAACGGCAACGCGGGCGAGGGCTGGCAGGACAACCAGCCGGCCGGCCGGCGCAGCGGCGACACGGGCGGTTGGCAGAGCGGCGACACGGGCGGTTGGCAGAGCAGCGACAGCGGCGGTTGGCAGAGCAGCGACAGCGGGGGCAGGCAGAACAGCGACACAGGCGGCTGGCCAGACAACCAGGAGGCCGCCGGGTGGAACGAGGCACCAGGGTGGGGCGGCGGCCCGGCCACAGGCGCGCCGGTGGCCGGCGAGCAGACCGCGGCCGGCCTGCCGACCCGGATACCGCGGGCCAACCTGTTCCCCGGCTCGGCAGGCACCAGGCCGGGGCGCGGCCCGGCAACAGGCGACCTGCCGTCCTTCAGCCAGCCACCCGCGGGCTACGATCCGCAGGCGCCCGACCATGAGGCCGAACCCCCGGCGTTCCCGGCCTCCGCACTGCCTCGGCGGTCGGCAGAACAAGCCCGCAGCCGCCTCAGCGGCTTCCAGCTTGGCAGCCGCGACGCCCAGGGGCGCAGCCCGCGCGCAGGAGAGGAAGCTCATTGAGCCAACTGCACCGCCAGGACCTGAACTGGCTAGTCACCGAATTCACCTCGCGGGTCGCCGACGTCGCCCACGCGATCGTGGTGTCCGCCGACGGGGTGCCGCTCGCCCTGTCCACCGGCATCCCCCTCAACGCCGTTGAGCAACTCGCCGCCATCACCTCCGGACTGACCAGCCTCATGGTGGGTGCCGCGCGCGTGTTCGAAGGTGGCGCGCCCCTGCAAGCCCTCGTCGAGATGGAGGGCGGCCTCATGTTCGTCAAGGCCATCAGCGACGGCTCCAGCCTCGCCGTCCTCACCGCCCCTGAATGCGACACCCGGCAGGTCTCGTACGAGATGACCCTCCTCGTCGAAGCGGTCGGCGAACTCCTCACGCCGGCCGCCCGCAGCGAAAGGTAAACGCCGCGGCAAGCGGCACTGGGAAAAGAATTGCCTGCCCAGAGTGAGGAGGGTTCGTTCGGCAGTCACCACGCCTCCGTTCGGAAAGATAGATCTCGTGATCATTGTCACGGCGATCGCGAGTGCGGCGACGAGCGGCCTGACCGGCCTGTACCATGATCAGCCGCCCCGGGTTCCCAGGGCCAGCAGGCCGGAAAGCGCCGTGATCACGCGTCGCAGAGCCTACAACTGGATAAACTCCCAGGCAGAAGTAAGCGTCGTGCGGGCCAACGATCCCAGTCGAGGAGCTTCCGTGGCGGAGTTCCTTCGGTGCAGGTAAAGTCACGGCGCAGGTTTCGCTGCTAAATGCGATCGGAGTCGGAATGCGCGTCCTCGTACTCGGCGGTGATGGTTTCTGTGGCTGGCCGACGTCCTTGTATCTGTCGGACCGTGGTCATGACATCACCATCCTTGACAACCTCAGCCGTCGGAAGATCGACGTCGACCTCGAGGTTGACTCGCTGACCCCGATCGTGCCGATCGGCGACCGGATCCAGGCGTGGCGCGAGGTTTCCGGGCGCGAGATCGGGTTCATCAACATCGACCTGGCCACCGAGTACGACCGGCTCGCCGCCGTGCTGCTCGAACTGCGGCCCGACGCGATCGTGCACTTCGCCGAACAGCGCGCCGCGCCGTACTCGATGCGTTCGGAGAAGACCAAGCGGTACACCGTTGACAACAACGTGCGCGCCACTCACAACCTGCTCACCGCCTTGGTGCACACCGGCGTCGAGGCAGCGGTCGTGCACCTGGGCACGATGGGCGTGTACGGGTACGGCTGGTCCGGCTCCGCGCCGATCCCCGAGGGATACCTGACGGTCAAGGTGCCGACCCCGGACGGTGACCTGGAGCGGGAGATCCTGCACCCGGCCAACCCCGGTTCCGTGTACCACCTGACTAAGACGCTTGACCAGCTACTGTTCGCGTTCTACGCCAAGAACGACGGGCTACGCGTCACCGACCTGCACCAGGGCATCGTCTGGGGCACGCAGACGCCGCAGACGGCCCGAGACGAGCGGCTGATCAACCGGTTCGACTACGACGGCGACTACGGCACCGTGCTGAACAGGTTCCTCATGCAGGCCGCCATCGGCCACCCGCTGACCGTGCACGGCACCGGCGGCCAGACCCGCGCGTTCATCCACATCAAGGACACCGTGCGGTGCATCGAGATCGCGCTGTCCAACCCGCCCCAGGCCGGCGAGAAGCCGCTGGTGCTCAACCAGATGACCGAGACACACCGGGTGCTCGATCTGGCCAAGCTGATCTCCGACATCACCGGCGCGGACATCGCGTACCTGCCGAACCCGCGCCGTGAGGCCGAAGAGAACGAGCTGATCGTCCGCAACGACCAGTTCCTCGCGCTGGGCCTGCAGCCCACCACGCTGTCCGAGGGCCTGCTCGGCGAGGTCACCGACATCGCCGCCCGGTACAAGGACCGGGCCGACCTGCGCAAGATCGTCGCCAGGTCGGTGTGGCGCGCGGGCATGGAGACCGCCGACGACCTGATGACGGAGATTCCCGTCGGCGAGAGCTGACGGTCTTGTCAGCAGTTGCGCCCGGGGGCGCGCTCACCTGTGCGGTAGGCGGCCCCGGGCGCGGTCACAAGACCCCCGGACCCCCGTCAGGCGCGGTCACAAGTTCCCGCGTTGTGCTCTGCTAGCCCGGGGGACGACCCCCGGAACCCCCGTCAGGCGCGGTCACAAGTTCCCGCGCTGTTCTTGTTCGCGCTCGATCGCCTCGAAGAGCGCCTGGAAGTTGCCCTTGCCGAAGCCGAGCGACCCGTGCCGCTCGATGAACTCGAAGAACACGGTGGGCCGGTCGCCGATCGGCTTCGTGAAGATCTGCAGCAGGTAGCCGTCTTCGTCCCTGTCGACGAGGATTCCGCGTCCTTGCAGCTCGCTCACCGGCACCCGGACGTGGCCGATGCGCTCGCGCAGCACCGGGTCCGTGTAATAGGAGTCGGGCGTGGCCAGAAACTGAATGCCGCGCTCGCGTAGCTCGTCGACGGTCGCGCAGATGTCTGGTGTGGCGAGCGCCAGGTGCTGCACGCCCGGCCCGTGGTAGAACTCCAGGTACTCGTCGATCTGCGACTTCTTCTTGCCGACGGCCGGCTCGTTCAGCGGGAACTTCACCCGGTGGTTGCCGTTGGCGACGACCTT
>DATMKQ010000323.1:0-20880 GCA_035571275.1 Trebonia sp. | reverse complement strand
AGGTTTGTCCGAACGAGCGCTGGCTTCTCTTCTCGACTATCGCATGACCCAGCTAGGGGCGGACCGGCCCGCGTTCGAGACCATCGTCGCCAGCGGCCCGAACGGCGCCATCCCGCACCACGCGCCCACCGACAGGCCGCTGCGCCGCGGCGACCTGGTGACCATGGACTTCGGCGCGCTGTACGGCGGGTACCACGCGGACATGACCCGCACCGTGGCGGTCGGCGAGCCCGTCGGCTGGCAGCGGGAAGTCTACGATCTCGTCGCGGAGGCGCAGCGGACCGGGATCGACGCGGTCGAGGCCGGCGCCGAGGCGGGAGCGGTGGACGCCGCCGCCCGTGAGGTGATCGAGGCGGCCGGGCACGCCGAGCACTTCCAGCACGGACTCGGGCACGGCGTGGGCCTGGAGATCCACGAGGCGCCGATGCTGGGATACGGCAGAACGGGTAAACTGGCCGATCGGGTTCCTGTCACCGTCGAGCCTGGTGTGTACCTGCCAGGAAAGGGCGGCGTCCGGATCGAGGACGTCCTGGTCGTGATGGCGGGCGGGGGAGCCCGCATCTTGACTTCGACCACCAGGGAACTGCTGGTCCTGTAATGGGAGACGACCCGTGGCAACCACGAACGACCTGAAGAACGGCATAACGCTGAACCTCGAGGGGCAGCTCTGGAATGTCGTCGAGTTCCAGCACGTCAAGCCGGGCAAGGGCCCTGCTTTCGTGCGGACCAAGCTGAAGAACGTGCTGTCGGGAAAGGTCGTCGACAAGACCTTTAACGCGGGCGTCAAGGTCGACGTAGCCAACGTGGACAAGCGTGAGATGCAGTACCTGTACCGCGAGGGCGACGACTTCGTGTTTATGGACACGTCCGACTACGACCAGCCGAGAATCCCGTCCGCGGTCGTCGGCGACGCCGCGAACTACCTGCTCGAGGAGCAGACGGTCACGATCGCGTTCAACGACGGCACCCCGCTGTACGTGGACATGCCGGCCGCGGTCGAGCTTGTGATCGCGCAGACCGACCCCGGCCTGCAGGGCGACCGGTCGACCGGCGGCACCAAGCCGGCCACCCTGGAGACCGGCGCGCAGGTCCACGTACCGCTGTTCATCACCACCGGCGAGAAGGTCAAAGTGGACACCCGCACCGGCCAGTACCTCGGCCGGGCATAGCGTTGGCCGCTCGCAGCAAGGCCCGCAAGCGGGCGCTTGACATCCTTTTCGAGGCCGAACTGCGTGGCCTGCCCGTCCTGGAGCTGCTCTCAGAGCGCCAGTCGACAGGCGAGCAGCCGGTGCCGGAATACGCGGCGGTCCTGGTCCGCGGCGTGGCCGCGCACCAGGACCAGATCGACTCCCTGATCTCGCAGAACGCGGTGGACTGGACCCTGGAGCGGCTGCCGGCCGTCGACAGGAACGTCCTGCGCATCGGTATCTACGAGCTGCTCTGGGCCGACGACGTGCCCGACGGCGTGGCGATCAGCGAGGCCGTCCTGCTCGCGCAGGACCTGTCCACGGACGCGTCCCCGTCGTTCGTCAACGGCCTGCTCGCCAGGATCGCGGAGCTCAAGCCCACCGTCACCCCCGACGCGTAGCTCTTATTTCCTCCCGGCCAAGCCTTCCGAGGCTAACGGTTAATCATGCCCCGACGAAGCGCAGGCGCAGGCCTAGGCGGCGCAGGACCGCGAGGAACCAGATGACGCAGACGGCCGCGCCGAAGAGCGTGAGGCCGGCTGTGACCGCCGAGGACAGCAGCATGAAGAGCTTGTACGGCTCGGTTTCCATCATGACCGCCATGCCCAGCGTCAGCACCAGGAACAGCCCGGCCCAGAACCACGTGGCGCCCTGGAAGAACCGGTGCAGCCCGGGGTGGTGCGCTTCCGGCTGCCTGAGCTCGACGACTTCCTCAGCAAGCTGTGCCACCAGCGGCTTGCGGGTCGGCGCCGTCCTCGCGAACACCACACTCATCGCCAGGTTGGCCAGCGGGAACTGGAGCTGGAACATCCACATGTAGCCGGTGCTGATCGCGACCACCGTCTGGATCGTCAGCACGATCGCGGAAATCATTAGCAGCGCGGAGACCGAGCCAGAGACCAGCTTGCGGATCGCGATGAGCAGCCAGACGACCGCGGTGCCCGCGAGCAGCCCGGCGTCCGGGCTGACCAGGTCGGTGACCACGATGTACGCGCCGAACGGAAGCCCGACCGACTCCGCCATGTTCCACGCCGCCGTCCATAGCAGTCGCCTCGGGTGCGGCAGCTCAAGATGACTGGAGGTCGCAGGCATGCGGATGAGCATACGGGCCGACGGTGCTCTTCGGGGCATCATTCGCGGATGGGGGCGTGTCGGATTTGGCCGCCCGTCTCCACCGATTTCTGAGGTCTCCACGTTTCCTTGAACGGGAAGAGCGCTTCCCGCGTTCAGCCCCTTCCCGTTAACAATGTGTAACAGCGTCGATTGCGTAAAGTAGCAGACACGGTTGCTGCGCAGCGAGGCGCCGTGCTGGCTGGCCGCACTACAGTGAGACTGCACCATGAACCTTGGAAGAGGTGTGGAATGACCGCAGAGGTTCCCGCGAGCGCGGTGCCGAGCACGCGCGGGCCAGACGTCGAGCGCAAGCGCGACGCTGGGCGGTCGACGCTGGTATGGGACGTGCTCCAGAATGTGGTAGCGATGCGAGCGGCGCGAGCCGGCCGGGCCGCGCTCGACATCGTGGACGTCGGTGGCGGCACGGGCGGGTTCGCGGTGCCGTTCGCGGCGCTCGGGCACCATGTGACCGTGGTAGATCCGAGCCCCGACGCGCTCGCGGCCGCGCAGCGGCGCGCCGCCGAGATGCAGGTCGCGCTGACCGCTGTGCAGGGGGAGGCCGACGGACTTGACGGCCTGGTCGGCCGGTCCGCCGCGGACCTCGTGATCTGCCACAACGTGCTGGAGTACGTGGACTCGCCCGCCGCGGCGATGGCCGCCATCGCGCGGGTCCTGCGCCCGGACGCCGCGGTCAGCGTGCTCGCCGCCAACAAGGTGTCCGCGGTGCTGCAGCGCGCGCTCGCCGGGCGGTACGAGGAGGCGCGGCGGCTGCTCGACGATGGGGGAGCCGGCGCGGGCGGCGCCGGCGCCGGGGTGCCGCGACGGTTCACCCTGGCCGGGCTGACGTCGCTGATCGAGGGCGCCGGTCTGCGGGCCGGCGACGCGCACGGCATCCGGGTGTTCGCGGGCCTGCTCCCGGGAGCCGGAGCGGATCCGGGCACCGGCGACGCGCTGCGGGACCTCGAGGAGGCCGCGGCCGTCTATCCGGCGCTGCGCGACATAGCCGCCCGGCTGCACGTGCTCGGCCACCGCTGAAGACCAGGACAGGTCGCGTGCCTGGAGCCGCGCTCCCCGACGACGCCGGATGCCACATCCTGCACGCCGACATGGATGCCTTCTACGCGAGCGTAGAGGTGCGGGACCGCCCCGACCTGGCGGGCATGCCTGTGGTAGTGGGCGGCCTCGGGCCCAGGAGCGTGGTGCTCTCCGCCACCTACGAGGCACGCGCGTTCGGTGTCCGCTCGGCGATGCCGGTCGGCCGGGCCAGGCGGCTGTGCCCGCAAGCAATTTTCATCCCGCCCCGGCACCGGCTGTACGGCGAGGTGTCGAAGGAGGTCATGGCGATCTTCCGCGCGGTCACCCCGGAGGTGGAGCCGCTGTCGCTTGACGAGGCCTTCCTCGACGTGTCAGGCGCGCTGCGCAGGCTCGGCCCGCCCGCGGGGATAGCGCGGCTGATTAAGACGCAGATCCGTGAGCAGCAGGGCATCACCTGCTCGGTCGGAGTGGCGCCGCGCAAGTTCGTCGCCAAGATCGCGTCCGCCCGGTGCAAGCCGGACGGCCTGCTCGTGGTCCCCGCGGCGGGCCTGCTCGAGTTCCTGCACCCACTTCCGGCCAGCGCGCTGTGGGGTGTCGGCGACCGGGCCGAAGAAGTCCTCGCCCGGCTGGGTTTGCGCACCGTAGGTGATATCGCTCACGTTCCGCTCGCCACGTTGCAGCGGGAACTCGGCGCCGCGGGCGAGCATCTGTGGGCGCTCTCGTGGGGACGCGACGAGCGCCAGGTCGTGCCGCGCCGGGAAGAAAAAAGCGTCGGCGCGGAGGAGACGTTCTCCGCCGATGTCGACGACCCTGAGGTAATCCGCAGGGAATTGCTGCGGCTGTCCGGCCGGACGGCCCAGGCGCTGCGCGCCGCGGGGTGCGTGGCGCGGACGATCTCGGTGAAGCTGCGGCTTGCCAGCTTCAAGACCATTACCAGGTCTAAGACGCTGGCCGAGCCAACAGACGTGGCCAGGGAGATCTACGCGACCGCGTGCGCCTTGTACGAAGGCTCCGGGCTGGACGCCAGGGCCCGGCTGCGGCTCGTAGGCGTGCGGGCGGCGGGCCTGCGGCCCGCCACGGGCGCGGCGAGACAGCTCGCGTTCGGTGACCGGCCGGCGGGCTGGCGCGAGGCGGAGCGCGCGGTTGACCAGATCGCCCGCAGGTTCGGCAGCGACGCGGTACGGCCGGCCGCCCTGGTTCCTGGCGACCGTCCGCCGCCTTCATCTCCCCCCTCTGATTCCGGGGGTCGGCCGCCCTCTTCCAACGCACGCGGGGAGCCTCGTATCCTGGGAAATGAACCAGGTTCGTAAGTGAGGTGAAAGTCACCCCACCCCACGGGTTCCATGGGAGGCGTCGTGCCGCTCTCTGAGCATGAGCAGCGTCAGCTCGAGCAGATCGAGCAGGCGCTCCACAGGGAGGATCGGAGGCTGGTACGGCTAGTACGTTCCAGCGATCCCCGTGTGCACTACAAGCGCCGGGCCGTTCAGGCTACCGTCGGCTTCGCAGTGGGCGCGGGCATGGTGGCGGCGGGAGTGGTCTTGCCACTTGTCTGGCTCGCTGTAGGCGGTTTCGCTGTCATGTTGGTGTGCGGCATCTTGTCGCTGAATGGCTGGCGGCACGTGGCCGGCTCGGCGATAGGCGTGCCAGGGCACGGGCCGGCGGCTAAGCCCCGCGGGGGCCGTAAGACCCGTGGCAAGACTGGTCGTGGCGCGATGATGGAGCGCCTCGACGAGCGTTGGCGCAGGCGGCAGGAGGGGGGTCTGTAGGGAGCCCCGGCCTGTCGGCGCGGACTTCTTCCGCCGGCCAACGGACGGGCCGTCAAGCCTGACGGAACGCGCCCGCTGCCCTTAATTTCGCATGCCTTCCCTAGGGTTGCCCGCCGGCAGGGGTGCCGCGGCTAGTCGTCCCGCGTGCCCGCCGGCACGAGTGCCTTCCCGGTACCGACCGCCGTCTCGTCGGCCGCTTGAGCTGACGGCGATCCGGCCCCGCCGTGGCGGTTACCCATCCTGGTCTTGCTGAGCACGTCGTAGTTCAGCCTGCCGGAAAAGTCCGCAACCTGGGCGACCCTGATCATCGCCGGCGTCACGACCGACGACGGGAACACCCGGGCGAGCCACCGTATCCGGCGCGGCGAGGCCACCGCGATCGCCCGCCTGATCGTCGCGATGTCCTCCCGCAGGCCCGTTCCCTTGTCCGGCTGGCCCGCGTACCGGGCACGCTCCTCCGCCATGCAGACCCGCCGCAGCGCTGACACGGCGGGCGTGGTCAGCGGCAGGGCGTCCGCGACCCGGGCCGCGAGCGCGCGCGGCGTCTCGCTCACCGAGTACCCGGCGCGATAGTCCACCAGGTCGTCGCGCAGCTCGCGCCATGCGGCGTGTGCTATCCCCGCGTCGCCGCCGCGCGCGCCGGACCGCCATCGCCTGCGCCTGATCAGCACCCGCGCGCAGCCGGGTGCCACCGCCGCGAGCAAGGCCAGCGCGAACAGGCCGAGCATGACGAGTCCGAACACGTCCCACCCGCTCAGCCCGGACGACGGGATCGGGACGGCGGTGCCATTGTTTTCCTCGTCACCGATGTTCAGTTGATGCTGCATCGCCGCTGAGACGTTGCTGTGCGTACCGCTTGAACCGGCGGACCCGGTGTTTCCTAGTATCGCCGGGGGAAGCTGATTGGTCGGGTTGGTCAGCTGGTCGGTGTACGACGGCGTGGTCGCCGTGCCCTGCCCCGTGGCTCCTACCGGTGTCGGCTCGAACCTCAGCCAGCCGTAGCCCTGGAAGTACAGCTCCGGCCAGGCGTGCGCGTCGTGCGTCGTGACCCGCCAGCCGCCGCCCTGCACCTGAGAACCGGCGGTGTAGCCGTACGCGACGCGGGACGGGATGTTCAGCAGCCGCGCGAGCACCGCCATCGCGAAGGAGAACTGCAGGCAGTAGCCCTTCTTCGTGACGTAAAGGAAATTCGTTAGCCCGCTCGCGCTGTCGATCGTCGGCGCCTCGAGGGTGTACTTGAAGTTCGTGTCTCCCAGGTAGTCCTGGAGGTCGAGAGCCTCCTCGAAGGGAGTCTTAGCGTTGACGACCACCTGTTTGGCGAGTTTGCGCAGCGACAGGTACGACGTTGGCACCGAGACATAGTGGCTGATGATGGTCGACGGAGCCGCGGGCGCCTCGTTGAGGACAGTTTCAGGAGGGTCCTGGTCGAGGCTGGTCACCTGGTAGGAGAGGCCGGCGAGACGGACGTTGTTGTCGAAGACCATCAAGGTCGACCGGTCGGTCTTGACCGCTCCCGCCGCGGCCACCTTGGTGGGCGGGTAGGGGAGGGGCAGCGCGGATAGGGCGTCCTGGCCGACCGACCGGCTCAGCGTCACAGACGTGTTCTCCGGAGCCTCCCAGGTGGTATTCGTCAGGCCGGGCGGCGCGGGCAGCGGCTGCTCCTGGGTCACAGTTACCAGCGACTCCGGCTGGCTGAACATCGTGAATCCAGAAGAGGTCAGGTTGTCGGCCACGTAGATCTGGAAATACCCCGGTGTCTGGTCGGAGCTCGTGTAGGTGAAGACCGTTGAGGGGCTGGACTCGTGCAGTTCCTTGCTCAGCTGAATGTTCGGGTCGGGGAACGAGACGCCGGTGCCCGTTCCGCCGCTGCCGCCGATCCCTGGCTGTCCGCTCGTGAACAGCCGGGTGGCGTGCAGTCCTGGTACGAACAGCGGCACGCACAGTGCCACCGCCACTGACGCGACGCCAACCCTGCGGCCGGTCGTCGCGAGCGCGCGGGTATCGGGTAGCTCGTCCGGGCCAGGGTTCGGCCGTTCCCACTCCCGGATCTTGTCTCTGCCCTCGCTGCTCAGCAGGGCCAGGTAACCCGCGGTCCCCAGGCAGAAGGTCACCGCCAGGCCGAGCCCGTCGCGCGAGACGCTGAGCGTGAACGGCTCGGTCCACAGCAGCAGCAGCGGGAGGCCGGCCAGCGCCGCGCTCTCGAGCCGCACCGCGATCAGGTCGGTCAGCAGCGCCGTCAGCCCGATGCCGGCCGCGACGAGCAGCATCATGCCGGGCAGTTCCGGCACGGGGGGAGCGTATTTGGAGGACTCCCGGAAGCCCACCGCCGCCAGGTCCCACAGCAGGCGCAGCGAGGTGGGGTTCGGCACTAGGTAGATCCAGGACCTGGCGCTCTCGAACGCGACGTTCAGGTAAAGCAGCAGCCCGGCCAGCCCGCCGAGCAAGCAAACGAGGACAGGCAGCCGCCGCAGCCGGGTCAGCGTGCCCGCCAGGGCGACCGTCAGCGTCGCTCCGACACCCGCCCAGAACCACGCGAAGCCGTAGAAGATCGGGTACAGCGACAGGGAGGCCATCATTGTCGCGGCGGCCGCGGAGATGGTCCTGCGGTGGCTGCCCATCGCTCAGCGCTCCGGCGCCAGGCTGGCCATCGCGGCGCTGGGCGGCACCCCGGTGTTGCCTTGATGCAGCTCGTTCCACGCGGCGGCGAGCCTGGCCCCGTCCGTCACGGTGGCCACCCGCCAGCCCGCGCCGATCAGGACCTCGGCCGCGGCCGGGACGCCGGGCCCGCTGTCGTCGGGCACCAGCAGCAGCGCCATCGCCTGCGCTGTGCCGCGTCTGGTGGCGGCGAGCTGCGTGGCCTGTTCCGCGGTGACCCGCCCGAGGACCGCGATGATCTGCCCGCCCGCCATAGTGAGCGCGTCGATGCCGGCGGCCAGCCCGCCTTCGCGCGACATGTGGATGACGGCGAGCGTGTCGAGCAGCGTGTCACGGAACGTGCCCAGCGCGGGGACCTCTCCGGTGTCCGTCACCAGCCTGGCGTCGAACCCCTCGCCGGCCAGGTGCACGCCGATCGAGGCGGCCGCGGTCACCGCGAGCTCGAACGATGACGCTACGAAATGCGCGGAGCGCCGGGTGTCGAGGAAGAGGGAGGCCGTGTTGCGCCAATGCTGCTCCTCGCGGCGTACCATCAGCTCCCCATATCGCGCGGTGGACCGCCAGTGCACCCGGTGCAGGCCGTCGCCGGTTTGGTACGCGCGGGGCGCCACGTCGTCCTCCCCGCTAGCCGCGATGCTCCTCCTGCCGTGCTCGCTGTCGCCGAGCCAGTTGCCTGCCAGCGGCGGGCGGCTCAGCGCGATGATCCGCGGCGTGACGGTCAGGGTGCTCGTGCTGGTGAACGAGCGCCCGATGGACACCAGCCCGAAGGAGTCGGCGACCCGGACCTGCAGCGGGCCGACGATGTACTTCCCGCGCGTGTCCGGCCGCACCTGGTAGTGGAACTCCCTGCTGCCGCCGCTGCCGATGCCGTCGAGGACGAAACGCGGCCTGCTGCCGAGCGCGTAGGGCACCGTGTCCTCACCGAGCAGCAGCCCGGTGCGCAGCCGGGAGACGTTCGCCAGCCGAATGGTGACCTCGGCGGCCTGCCCGGCGGGCACGCGCCCGGGGGTCAGGCGGCGGACGCAGGAGAGCCGGTACCGCGCCCGGCCGGCGCCGAACGAGGAAAGCAGCGGCAGCGCCATGAGCAGCAGGCCGATGCGGAGCAGGTCAGGCTCGGGGATGAATACGCCGCACATCACCGCGGCGAAGCCGGCCGCGACGAAACTCCTGCCCCGCGTGGTCAGCGTGCTGAAGAGCTTCCCCATGGCACCTCCCGGTCACGGATGAGGCAGCGGGAGTTCCGCGACCAGCTTGGCCACCACCTGCTCGGGTAGCTGGCGCTCGACCAGTGCCTCGGCGGTTGGCAGCAGCCGGTGCGCGAGCACTGGGACCGCCAGGGCCTGGATGTCGTCGGGAATCACGTACTCCCTACTGTCCAGTGCCGCCCGCGCCTTGCTCGCGCGCAGCAGGTGCAGCGCGGAGCGCGGCGACGCGCCAAGGCGCAGTTCCGGCGCGGTCCTCGTGGCCGCGGCCAGGGCGATGATGTACTCCTTGACCTGGGTGGAGACCAGCACCCCGCGGACAGCTCGGATGAGCCCGCGCACGTCTGGCGCCGCCGCGACCGGCTTCAGCTGATCGAGCGGAGACGACGACCCGTGGGTGTCGAGCATCTCCATCTCGGCGGCCGCGGTCGGGTAGCCGATCGATATGCGTGCGGTGAACCTGTCGCGCTGCGCTTCGGGCAGCGGGTAGGTGCCTTCCATCTCGACGGGGTTCTGCGTCGCGATGACCATGAAAGGCGTCTCGAGCTGGTACGTGGTGCTGTCCACCGTGACGTGCCGTTCTTCCATGCATTCGAGCATGGCGGACTGTGTTTTCGGTGAGGCGCGGTTGATCTCGTCGCCGACGACGATGTTCGCGAAAATCGGCCCGGGCTTGAACTCGAACTCCCGGCGTTCCTGGTTATAGGCGCTGACTCCGGTAATGTCGCTGGGCAGCAGATCGGGTGTGAACTGGATGCGCCGCACGGAGCAGTCGATCGACCGGGCGAGCGCCTTGGCGAGCATCGTCTTGCCCACACCCGGAACGTCTTCGATCAGCAGGTGCCCCTCCGCGAGCAGAACGGTGAGCGCCAGCCTGACGACTTCCGCTTTCCCGTCGATCACGGACTCGACCGCCGTGCCGATCCGCTGTGCTTTGGTCACGAGGTCATCAAGCTCGCGCTCGCGACCGCGCCCCGTATCGAGTACCAAAGGCCCTCCTCGGTAGGCCCCGGGCGCGTCTGGCCCGCTAACTTACGACCTCGTCTATTGACAGTATGTCGTGCTACCCGCCACACGCCACGTCCTAGCCGAACTGCATCTGATGACGCGCTCGTCGTCCACGAGCCGACTCCAGGTCACGCACCCGTCCAGTCATGATCCACCTTAGTGGGCAGGTGTTTCTCTGTTCTCAACGGCCACTGCCCCGCGTTGGTTTCCGCACCCGGGCAGCAAACCCCTTGCCCCTTATCTACCAGCTATAACGCCCCTGTAACGCCCCGTGGCGCCCCTCCCGCCCTCGCTCCCCCCGCGACCGGAACGCAGGCCCTCTGCTCGCCGCCAGCCGCCCCGGCCGGACGCGGTTCCCGGCAACATCACTCGCCCCTTCCATACATTGATCGGGAATCTCACGCCTTCGGGCAGGTGGGAGCAGTCGCGGCGCGCCTTGTTGGGTGCGCGAGTCTCCGTTGGCGTGCACTCCGCCGTCCGCGCGTCTGACGGGAGCGCGCGGGACTTCGGGCTCGAGGATAACCAACACGCTGATTTCTAGGGCTGAGCACCGGGTCGGTCCTTGCCCCGCGCGGGCAACTTCAGCCCCGCTGGCAACACCGCTGCCTACTTCTCTTGCCGATAATGACGTCGTGGTCGTCGGTCCGGTGCTCTCACCCCTGCGCCGGGACCGCGATAGAACATAGTGCTGAAGATTGAACCGGTCGTGACCGGTTCAATCTTCAGCACTATCGAAAACAACGCCTGGGCAGGGTTTACTATCCACGCGGAAATGCGCCAGAGCCCCAGGGGGACCGCGACCTTCCGCGTAACTGGCAGCCGCTCCCATACCTGGATATTCCGGACAGGAAACTGGTCGCCTTCTAGGCGAAGTGGTCGCCTTCTCTGCGAAGTGCCACGAGAACCCAAGCCGGGCTGGCCGCACCCGCCCCGCGGGCCGCCGCCTAGCGGGCTGCCAGTGCTCGTGGGCCTCACCTCCGGTCGCACGCCGCCCTCTCGTTTACCGGTGCCCCGCTTACCTTCTCCTTTCCGCGCGCGAGGCAACGTCGTTGCGCGACAGCCTGCTTGCCGCGAATAACGCGATGGCGATGGCCATCACTTTTCGCTACAACAACATGCACCTCATTAGCAACAGACGTCGTACCGCTTTTTATTGGCCAGATCCGCGGCTGCCCCGATCTGACTATTTGGGCCGTCGGCCGCGCCTGGGTCGCGGCGGAGATGGTCTCAGGACGGCGGGCGGCCGGGCCGGCGCCGGGATGGCCGGGGACAGCGGCCGATTGGCGATGGCCCGGGGACAGCGGCCGATTTGCGATGGCCGGGGAAAGCCGCCGATCGGCGGCCGGCACAGCGCCGCGGGGCGATCCAGGGCCGATCCAGGCGGGTGCCGGTGGGGCGAAGTGGGGAATCGCCGAGATCCCCACGATCGGCGGTTCACGTCCCCCACTTTGCTCCACCCAATTTGAGCTGCGGTTTTATAAGCATGGAAGACAAAAACCAGGGGTTGTGACAGTTGACGGTGGAGGAATGTGGAGTAGAGTGGAGCGCGGTGGAGTGAGATAGGTATCGAAACTCGGTCCCGCTGGGGGGTGGGGAGGTGAGCACCGGATGTTTCTCGGTACTCACGCGCCCAGGCTGGATGAGAAGGGACGCCTGTTCTTGCCGGCGAAATATCGCGACGAACTCTCGGGAGGAGTCGTGATCACCAAGGGGCAGGAGCGCTGCCTGTACGTCTTTCCGCACGATGAGTTCGAGCGAATCACCGAGGCCTTGCGCACCGCGCCGGTGACCGCCAAGGCGGTCCGGGATTACAGCCGTGTCTTCTTCGCCAGCGCCTCCGACGAAGTGCCCGACAAGCAGGGCAGGATCACCGTCCCTCCCGCGCTGCGCGGCTACGCCGGCCTGCAGCGGGACTGTGTGGTGATCGGCGCGAACACCAGACTCGAAATCTGGGACTCCCAAGCGTGGGAGACCTACCTGGCCGCACAGGAGGACTCGTTCTCCGAAGCCGCGGAGGAGGTGCTGCCCGGGATCTTGTGACAGGTGCGGCGGCCCCGGGTCTGCCCGGTGGCCGAGGCTGTCCGGCGAGTCTCCGCCCGCGCCCGGGCTGTCCAGGCTGGCGCCACTTCCCCGGTGCCAGACGGCAGCGATAAGCGGGCGCGGGGAGACCCCGGGCTCCAGAAACGATGACTGGGGGTTCCGGGGGGTCGTCCCCTCGGCCCCGGCAGCCGTTCAGGGGCGGGAGCGCCCCTTTTAACACGCGCAATCGGGTGCGGAGGGGTCACGTGGTCGATCACGCCTTCGGGCATGTGCCGGTGATGGCCGGCCGGGTGACCGCCCTGTTCGTGCCCGCGCTCGCCACCCCGGCCGCAGGCGGTCGTCCGCCGGTGTTCGTGGACGCCACGCTGGGCCGCGCGGGCCATGCCCGTGCCCTGCTCGCGGCCTGCCCGGGCCTGATCCTGATCGGCATCGACGCCGACGAGACCGCCATCGCCAACGGGCGCGTCCTGGCGGCGGAGTACCCGGGCCAGGTGACGCTCGCGCATGCGTTCTACGACGAGATCCCGGCGATCGTCGCGGAGGCCGGATACCGCCGCATCCAAGGGGTCCTGTTCGACCTCGGGGTGTCATCACCGCAACTGGACGACACCAGCCGGGGCTTTTCCTACTCGCAGGACGCGCCGCTCGACATGCGGATGGACCAGTCCGCGGGCAAGACCGCCGCGCAGGTCGTCAACGAGTACCCGGTCGGTGAGCTGGCCCGGGTGCTCGCCGAATACGGCGAGGAGCGCTTCGCGCGGCGGATCGCCGAGGCCATCGCCAGGGAGCGGGGGAGGGAACCGGTCACGACCACGCTGCGGCTGAGCGCGATCGTCAAGGACGCCATCCCGGCCGCCGCGCGCCGCACCGGCGGTAACCCGGCCAAGCGCACCTTCCAGGCGCTGCGCATCGAGGTGAACGACGAACTCGGCGGGCTGCGCCGCGCGCTGCCCGCCGCTCTCGACCTGCTCTCACCGGGCGGGCGGTTCGTCGCGCTCGCCTACCACTCGCTCGAAGACCGGCTTGTCAAGCGGGAACTCGTCGCGAGATCCGCCGATCCCACGCCCCCTGGCCTGCCGGTCCGTGCGGGCGAAGTGCTGGCGAGCGGCCCGGCCGGGCCGCGGTTCCGCCTGCTGACCAGGGGCGCGGAGCGCCCGAACGACGCCGAGGTGACCGCGAACCCGCGAGCCGCCTCCGCCCGCCTGCGCGCGGCGCAGCGCCTCCGAGAAGGAGTAGCAGCATGAGCGACGAGTGGCCAGAAGAAGGCTCGCCTACCGGCGCCATCGGCACCATCACCCGCCCAGCCGGACAGCCCGCGACCGGGCCAGCAGCCCCCGGCCGCACCCGCCCGCCAAGCCCGCGGCCTTCAAGGCCGCGCCACCCTCATCGCCCCCACCGCGAGCCAAAGGGCGCGCCGCCGTCTAACCGAGGAGCCTCCCCGCGAGTCGAAGGGCGCGCCGGTGCCTGGACTGAGGAGCGACCGAGCGAAGCTCGTGAGCGACGAGGGAAGACACCGGGCGCAGAGCGCCCGGAGACGAGTGGGAACAGCAGGGTGCCGTTCTTCCTCATGCTGTGCGGCCTGCTTGGCGGGGCGCTGATCTGCGCGCTGGTGATAAGCACCACGCTGGCCGCGGGATCCTTCCAGATCACCCGGCTGCAGCAGGCCAACGCCTCGCTGGCCAAGCAGCGCCAGCTGCTCCAGGAGCAGGTCGCGACCGGGCAGTCGGCGCAGGTGATCCAGGCGCGCGCGCGGCAGCTCGGCATGCGTCCAGTCGGCGAAGTGCGGTTCCTCAACCTCAAGAACGGCAAGGTCGAGACCGACGCCGGCAGCGGCGCGGTGGAGGACATCCACGTTCCCGGGTACACCCCGTGACGCAGCGCGGCCGGGAGCCGGACCGTCCGGGACCGGCGCCTCGAGCCCGCCGTCCCGCCGACGGCCGCCCCGGCCGCGCGAGCGACTCACGCCCGGGCCGTTCCGGCGACCCTCGGGCGGGCCGTGACGCCGACGGCTGGCTCGAGCGCCCCGAGCGCTCCGGGCGCCCCGGCGACGCTCCTGCCAACGGCGCCCGGCCGCTCGACGCCCGTTCGGGCCGGCCACGGAACGGAGGGGGGCGACCAGGGGCAGTCGCCCCCCTCCGTTCCGGATATAAGGAATGGGAAGGAGGTCCTGGGGAGGCTAGATACGGCGGCCCGCCACGACCGGCCCCCCGCCCCCGACGCCGCCGCAGCCAAGAACGCAAGCAAGAACGCAGGCAAGAACGCAGGAGGCGGCGCCGGAACCGGCCCCCCCGCTGGGTCCTGGTCCGCCGGGCCGAACCAGGCCGCCGGCTCGGCATCGCGCTGCTCGCCATCGCGTTCGTGCTGACGCTGTTCGGCGGGCGCCTGGTGCAGATCCAGGGCATGCAGGCCGCCTACTACCAAAGCAAGGCGGCGAGCGAAAAGCTGGTCACGCAGACGCTGCCGGCCATGCGCGGCACGATCTACGGGGCGGACGGCCAGATCCTGGCGATGACCGTGGAGACGTACCTGGTGTGGGCCGACCCGCCGCAGATCCCCGCCGCCAGCAAGGCCAAGGTCGCGCAGCAGCTCGCCGGCCCGCTCAAGATGCCGGCCCAGCAGGTCCTGTACCTGCTGCTGCATCATCCCGCGTCACCGCAGTACGTCGTGCTCGAGAAGAACGTCGCCGCCGCGCCAGGCAACCAGATCAGCGCGCTGAACATCACCGGCGTCTACGAGACGCCCAGCTACGCCCGGGCCTACCCGGACGGCCCGGCGACCGCCAACGTCGTCGGCTTCACCAACGTCAACAACCAGACCGGCGCGATCAGCGGCCAGGCGGGCATCGAGCTCGCGGACAACAAGCTGCTGTCCGGCACCGCGGGCAGCGAGCAGATGATGACCGGCGCCAACGGCCAGCCGATCCCGCTGGCCGGAAGCAAGGTCACCCCGGCCCAGGATGGCGCTGGGATCCGGCTGACGATCATCCCCGCGCTCCAGCTCGAGGCCGAGCAGGCCTGCGAGCAGCGCGTGCGGCAGATGCACGCCAGGCAGTGCACGATCGTGATCATCGCGCCGAAGACCGGGTACATCCTCGCCATGGCCCAGTGGCCGACGTGGAGCCAGGCCGACGTGACGGATCCCACCGACCTGCCGCTAGAGGACGTGTTCGAACCGGGGTCCACCGCCAAGGTGATCACCGCGGCCGCCGCCTTGGAAAAGGGCGGCCAGACGCCGATGAGCGCCTATTACATCCCGTCCGTCATCTACCGCGGCGGTCAGTCGATCACCGACTCGGAGCCGGACGGGGGTTCGCACTACACGATCGCGGGGATCATCGCCAACTCCAGCAACGTCGGCATGTCCGAGGTGGTCGCGCACGTCCCTCCGCAGGTCCAGTACGACTACCTGCGGGCCTTCGGCCTCGGCGCGATGACCGGCCTGAACATGCCGGGGGAGTCCCAGGGCATCCTGCCGCCCCCGTCGCAGTGGGCGGGCGATGAGCGCTACACACTGTCGTTCGGGCAGGGGGTGGCGGTGACCGCGGTGCAGATGGCGAGTGTGTACGCGACGATCGCCAACAACGGCGTACGAGTGCAGCCGACGCTGGTCGAGGGCACCGTCAATTCCGACGGCGGATTCACGCGGGCCGCGCCGTCACCGTCCCGCCGGGTGATCCAGGCGAAGACGGCGCACGAGCTGATCTCGATTCTGCAACAGGTGCCCGCGGTGGACGAGGAGGCGGACCAGCCGTGGGGCATCATTCCCGGCTACGCGATCGCGGCGAAGACGGGGACCTCGCAGGAGAACGGCCCAGGCTGCGCGCTGTGCGAGTACGGGTCCAGCTACATCGGGATGGCGCCGGGCAACGACCCGCAGGTAGTCGTGGCGGTAAACGTCCAGGACCCGGATCAAAAGTACGGCTATTTCGGCGACGTGGTGGCCGGCCCGGTGTTCAACCAGGTCATGCTGTTCGCGCTGCAGACCCTGCAGATTCCCCCCGATGGGGCGGTAGCACCGTATGTCCGGCTCAATGCGCCCTGATTTTGGATACCCTCTGGGCGTGATCCGACCAGTCCGCCTGCAGCCACGCCCGTTGTCCGGGCTGGCTGAACTGCTCGGTGTGGGAAGAACAGGCATTGTCCACAGCGATCCGGGGCGACTGCGCGGCGTCACGCTTGACTCCCGGCACGTGCGGGCGGGTGACCTGTACGCCGCGCTGCCCGGCGAGCACACGCACGGCGCGGCGTATTGCGAGCAGGCGGTGGCCGGGGGCGCGGTCGCGATCCTCACCGATCCGGCCGGGCGGGAGCGGGCGGCTCAAGCCGGCGTGCCGGTGTTCGTGGTCTCCTCGCCCCGGGACCGGCTAGGCGACGTCTCCTGCTGGATTTACGGCGACCCGAGCACCCGGATGACGATGATCGGTGTCACCGGGACCAGCGGCAAGACCACCACCAGCTACCTCGCGGAAGCCGGGCTGCGCGCCGCCGGGCACGTGACCGGGCTGATCGGCGGGGTGGAGATCAGGATCGGGCAGGAACGGGTGCAGAGCTCGCTGACCACCCCGGAGGCGCCCGACCTGCAGGCGCTGCTCGCGGTGATGGCCGAGCACGGCGTGACCGCCACGGCGATGGAGGTGTCCAGCCACTCGCTGGCCCTCGGCCGGGTCGCGGGCACGCGCTACGACGTGGCCGTGTTCACCAACCTGTCGCAGGATCACCTGGACTTCCACGGGGGGTTCGAGGACTACTTCCTGGCCAAGGCGAAGCTGTTCACCCCGGCGTACAGCGCGCTCGGCGTGGTTAACGTGGCGGACAGGTACGGCCGCAGGCTGGTGGCCGAGGCGTCGGTGCCGATCGTCACGTTCTGCGCGGACCCCCAGTCCGGCGCTTACCGCAACGCGGACTGGCGCGCCGCGGACGTCCGCTGCGGCGCCGACGGGTCGTCGCTGCGCGTAGTCGGCCCCGGCGGGGTGGAGGCGGACGCGTCGGTGACGCTGCCGGGGCAGTTCAACGTCGCCAACGCGCTCGGCGCGATCGTGGCGCTCGTGGAGGGCGGCGTCCGCCTCGAGGACGCGGTCGCCGGGGTGGCCGCCTGCCCCGGGGTGCCCGGTCGGCTGGAACGGGTGCCGGGCGGTCCCCCCGACGCGTTCGTGGATTACTCGCACAAGCCGGGGGCAGTCGAGGCGGTGCTGCGCGCGCTACGTACGGTGACTCAGGGAGACTTGATCGTGGTACTCGGCTGCGGCGGCGACCGGGACCCCGGCAAGCGGCCGCTGATGGGGGCCGCCGCCGCGCGGCTCGCCGACGTCGCGATATTGACCAGCGACAACCCGCGTACCGAGGATCCGCTGGGGATCCTCGCGGAAATGCTGCAAGGAGTGCTCGGCGTCCCGCCGGGGGAGCGGGCCCGGGTGGTGATCGAGCCGGACAGGGCGTCGGCGATCGGCCTCGCCGTCGGCATGGCAGGAAAGGGTGACGTGGTGGTCGTGGCCGGCAAGGGGCACGAGACGGGGCAGTACGTCGGCGGAGCCGTGCTGCCGTTCGACGACAGGGAGATCACCGCCGCCGCCCTCGCGCGGGGGGCCGCTCACGGTGAGGACCTGGCATGATCCGGCTGACGCGCGCGGAGATCGCCGCGATCACTGGCGGTCACCTGGACGCGGGGACGGCCGCCGACGTCGCCGTCACCGGCCCGGTCGTCATCGACTCCCGCCGCGTTGAGTCAGCTGGGCTGTTCGCCGCGCTGCCCGGCGAACGCGTGGACGGCCACGACTTCGCGCCCGCCGCCATCGCGGCGGGCGCCGCCGCGGTGCTCGCCTCCCGCCCCGTGCCCGGCGTGCCCGCGATCGTCGTCCCCGACGTGACCGCGGCGCTGGCCGCGCTGGCCGCCGCGGTGCTGCGCCGGCTGCCCGCCGCCACCGTCATCGGGATCACCGGGTCGTCAGGTAAGACCTCAACGAAGGACCTCACCGCCCAGCTGGCCGAACGCCTCGCCCCCACCGTCGCGCCGGAAGGCTCGTTCAACAACGAGATTGGCTTGCCGCTCACGGTGCTGCGCGCCGACCATGAGACGCGGTACCTGGTGCTCGAGATGTCCGCGCGCGGCCCCGGCCACATCGCCGCGCTGTGCGAGATCGCGCCGCCGAAGATCGGCGCGGTGCTCAACGTCGGCCGCGCGCACGCCGGGGAGTTCGGCTCCCTGGACGGGGTGGCGAAAGCCAAGGGCGAACTCCCCGAGGCGCTGCCGGCCGACGGCGTGGCGATCCTCAACGCCGACGACCCTCGCGTGATCGCGATGGCCACCCGCACGGCGGCCCGGATCGTCACGTTTTCTGCCTCGGGGGGACGACCCCCCCAGACCCTCCGCGCCGACATCACCGCCGCCGACATCCGGCTCGACGAGCTTGGCCGGGCCTCGTTCCGGCTGCTGATGCCCGGCGGCATCGCCCCGGTCGCGCTGACGGTGCACGGCGCGCACCATGTGCCCAACGCCCTGGCCGCCGCCGCCATCGCCGCCGAACTCGGCATGGACACTCCCGCCATCGCCGACGCGCTGTCCCAGGCGACCGCGCGCAGCAAGCGCAGGATGGAACTGCGCGAGCGGCCCGACGGCGTGCTCGTCATCAACGACTCCTACAACGCCAATCCCGAATCGATGCGCGCCGCGATCGACGCGCTCGCGCACATCACGCGCGACGGCCGCCGCGGCTTCGCCGTGCTCGGCCACATGGCCGAGCTCGGCGACATCGCCAAGCCCAGTCACGAGGAGGCCGGGCGCCTCGCCGCCCGGGCCAGGGTGGCCGGCCTGATCGCGGTGGGGGAAGAGGCCCGCTCCGTCATCGACGGGGCGCGCGCCGAGCCCGGCTGGCACGGCGAGGCGCTCGCCGTGCCAGACGCGGAAACCGCGGTCGCCGTGCTGCGCAACCAGTTGCGACCCGGCGACGTCGTACTAGTTAAGGCATCGAAGGCGGCCGGTCTGTGGGAAGTCGCGGACGGCCTGCTCGCGGAGGTTTCCCGGTGAAGACCATCCTGCTGTCCGGCGCGATCTCGATGGTCATCGCCCTGTTCGGGACGCGACCGACCATTACCGTGCTGCGCAAGCGAAAACTCGGCCAGCAGATCAGGTCCGACGGGCCCGCCGCGCACGCGAGTAAGAGCGGCACGCCCACGATGGGCGGCATCGTCATCATCATCGCGTCGCTCGTCGGCTACACGCTCGGGCACTGGCTGACCAACGACGCGATCTCCGCCTCGGGCGTGCTCGTGCTATTCCTGATGACCGGCCTCGGCCTGGTCGGCTTCGCGGACGACTTCATCAAGCTGTTCATGCGGCGCAGCCTGGGGCTGCGCAGCGGCGCCAAGCTCGCCGGGCAGGCGCTCGTCGGCGCGATCTTCGCGATACTCGCGCTGCGCTTTCCCGACGGCTACGATCTCACCCCGGCCTCGACGCACATCTCGTTCCTCACCGACTCCGGCATCATCCTCGGGCCGGTGCTCTTCGTGGCCTGGGTCATCATCATGGTCACCGGCACCTCCAACGGGGTGAACCTGACCGACGGCCTGGACGGCCTGGCCTCCGGCGCCGCCATCCTCGTGCTCGCCGCGTACGTGATCATCGGGAACTGGCAGGTGCGCAACGACTGCACCGTGTTCCTGGCGCCCAACTGCTACGACGTCCGTGACCCGCTCGACATCGCGGTGGTCGCCGCCGCGGTGATGGGCGCCTGCTTCGGCTTTCTGTGGTGGAACGCCCCGCCGGCCAAGATCTTCATGGGCGACACAGGCGCGCTCGCCCTGGGCGGCGCCCTGGCCGGGCTGGCGATCGTCACGAGGACGGAGCTGCTGCTGCTCGTGCTCGGCGGGCTGTTCGTGATCGTCACGCTGTCGGTGGCGATCCAGGTCGGCTCCTTCAAGCTCACCCACAAACGGGTGTTCAGGATGGCTCCGCTACAGCACCATTTCGAGCTTGCGGGCTGGGCGGAAACCACGATCGTGGTCCGCTTCTGGCTCATCGCCGGCATGTTCGTGGCGCTGGGCCTTGGCATCTTCTACGGCGGCTGGCTTCAGTTGCCCAAGTAACCCCCGCGCCGCGCCCGCTTACCCGGCCGCGGCCTCAAGCGCCGCCGCGATGTCCGCGATAAGGTCCTCGGCCGGCTCGATCCCGGCGGACAGCCGGATCAGCGTCTCCGGCGCCGTCTCGCCCGCCCAGCGCGCCCGCCGCTCCCAGTTCGACTCGACGCCGCCGAAGCTCGTGGCGGGCACGACAAGCCGCGCGGCCGTCACTACCTTGTCCGCGTCCGCCGCGGTCCCGGCGATCTCGAACGACAGCAGCGGCCCGAACCCGGCAGGCATCTGCCGCCGCGCAACCTCCAGCGTCGCCGCGTTGACCCCCGGATAGTGCACCGCCGTGACACGCGGATGTCCGGCGAGGAACTCCGCCAGCGCGAGGGCGTTGGCGGACTGCCGCGCTATTCGCAGCGGCAGCGTCTTGATGCCGCGCAGCACCAGCCAGCTCTCGAACGGCCCCGGGATGCCGCCGCCGGCCGTGCGCCACTGGAGCAGCTCGGCGGCCAGTGTCGCGTCCCTGGTCACGATCGCCCCGCCGAGCACGTCGGAATGCCCGGACACCGACTTGGTCAGCGAGTACATCGAGGCCAGCGCGCCGAGTTCGAGCGGCTTCTGCAGCAGCCCCGTGGGGACCGTATTGTCCACGACGAACGGCGCGCCGTTCCCTGCGGCGATCTCCCCGAGCCGCGCCAGGTCGGCGACCCGCAGCAGCGGGTTCGTGGGCGTCTCCGCCCACAGCACGGCCGGCCCGTCGCCAACCGCCCGCCCGACCGCGGCGAGGTCGAGCAGGTCGACTGCCACCGGCTCG
>DATMKQ010000322.1:0-22120 GCA_035571275.1 Trebonia sp. | reverse complement strand
TCCCTCCCTCACCCGCCCGAACCCACCCTCATCCGCCCGAACCCACCTTCCGGCCGCGCCAGCCTGCCACCGGCAGGCCGAACTTGGCCACCAGGCGGTCAGTGAACGCCCCGCCGGCGTCGGTGCCGGCGTCGGTACCGGGACCGTCGCCGTCCAGCCTCGCCAGCAGCACCGGCAGCGAGCCGCGGCGCACCTCGACCCTCGCGCCTGGCGGGAGGTCAAACCTACGACGCCCATCGCACCACATGACGGCCTCCGCTGTCTCGTCCCCTGGGGTCTGCCCGGGGGGTTTGGCGGGCCGGGGGGAACGGGCAGCGGGAGTTCCCCTGGGAGCATCGGCGGAGTCGACGTCGGCGAAGGCCTCGTACACTAGTTCTACCGCAAGAACTGACCGCGGGGAAATCACCATCGGCGGCGCGAACAGCGCGTGCGCGCTTATCGGCACGAACAGCAGCGCCTCAACCTCGGGCCAGACCACCGGCCCGCCTGCCGAGAACGCGTAGGCGGTCGACCCGGTCGGCGTCGCGCACACCACACCGTCGCAGGCCCAGCGAGACAGCGGCCGCCCGTCCACCTCGATGATGACCTCGATCATCCGCTCCCTGGCCGCCTTCTCGACGGTCGCCTCGTTCAGCGCCCAGGTGGCGGCCAGTTCCGTACCGTTGTCGCGGGCTACCACGTCGACCGTCATCCGCTCTTCGACCCGGTAGTCCCGCGCCACCAGCCGGTCCACGGTCTGCGCCAGCCCGTCGGGCTCGGCTTCCGCCAGGAAGCCGATGCGCCCCAGGTTCACCCCGAACAGCGGCGTGCCCGCCGGACGCGTGAGCTCCGCCGCGCGCAGCAGCGTGCCGTCGCCGCCGAGCACGATGACCAGTTCCGCGCCTTCTGCCGCCGCCGGGCCGCCCGGCACGACGTCCGCGTCGGCGCAGCGCAGGGCCCCCGCCTCGGCCTCGGTGACCCGCGCCGCGATTCCCGCGGCGACGAGTCGCTCGACGACCAGCCGCGCGGTCAGGCGCGCGTTCTCCCGTCCGGTGTGCGCGACCACCAGCATCGAACGCGATTCACCCATTCCCAGGCCCCGTTTCGATGGCCCGCCGCAGGTCGTCGGGATCAAGCGGGGGCGCGCCCCGGCGCAGCCACACGAAGTACTCCACGTTCCCGGCCGGCCCGGGCAGCGGGCTCGCCGCCACCCCGGCCACCCCGAGCCCGAGCTTCGCCGCCGCGTCAGCCACGCCGCGCACCGCGTCCGCCCGGTCGGCCGGGTCGCGCACCACTCCGCCCGCACCGACCCGGCCCTTGCCGACTTCGAACTGCGGCTTGACCATCAGCGCGAAATCGGCGTCCGGCGCGGCGCACGCGACGAGCGCGGGCAGCACCAGTCTCAGCGAGATAAAAGACAGGTCCGCGACGACGACCCGCGGCGGCGGGGCCACCTGCGCCGGTTCTAGCGCCCGGACGTTCACCCGGTCGAGCACGGTCACCCGGGGGTCGGTCCGCAGGCTCCAGGCCAGCTGCCCGTACCCCACGTCCACGGCCACCACGTGCGCCGCCCCGGCGCGGAGCAGCACGTCGGTGAAACCGCCCGTCGAGGCGCCCGCGTCCAGGCAGCGCTTGCCCGCCACGACCAGCCCGCCGAAGGCCGCGAGCGCCCCGGCGAGCTTGTGCCCGCCGCGCGAGACGTAGACCGGGTCGTCGCCGCCTGTTGTCACCGTGACCGGCGTGTCGCGGCTCACCTGGGTGGCGGCCTTGCTGGCGGTCTGCCCCGCGATCGCCACCTGGCCCGAGGAAATCAGCTCCGCCGCCTGCTCACGGGACCTGGCCAGGCCGCGCCTGACCAGCTCGGCGTCGAGCCTGGACCGGACGGTCACCGCTCGCCCAGCTCACCGAGTATCTCCTTGAGCCGGTCGTGAACCGCCTCGAGGACCGGCGGATGCTCGGCGAGCGGCAACTCGCCGAGCACGGTCAGCCCTTCGATGGCCTCGTCCACGCGGGCGTCACCCGTGCCCTCGACGGTCACCCCCGACCGTTCAGTATCCATGTTTGTAATTTTCCTCCGGGTCTCATGGTTACCCGACGACCGCCACTCGTGCGCTACTCTCCGCGTGAACGGTACCGCCCATCGAGGATCGAGGCTCACATGGCATCGGCACAGGAATGCCAGCAGGCACTGCAAAAGCTAGCGAGCAGGCTGTCAGAAATGAGCCCAGCCGACCGTGAGAACTACTTCGGTAACCGCTCCATCAGCGTCACGATTCCTGACATTGGCGTCACCTACGTGACCCACCTCGGGACCGCGAACGCCCCGGTGCACGAGGCCGTCCCCGACGAGCCGCCCGCCGACATCCGGCTGACCGCCAACAGCGACGAGGTCGTGTCGCTGGCCGAGTCGCCCATGAACATCGGCCGGAGCTGGGTGGCGGGCCGGGTGAAGATCGAGGCGAGCGTGAAGGACCTGTTCCGGCTGCGCCGGCTGCTCTAGGTGCGCGGGCGGCGGGCGAGCACGGGCAGCAAGACGAGGGCGGCCAGCAGGCCGCCCAGCGCGGCGGTCGCACAGGCGGTGAGCCTGACGGCGCGCCCTGCCGTCACTCGAACAGATTAGCCGGCCATCATTGGGCCTATGGGAGACCTGATCTTGCTGCGGCACGGGCAGACCGAATGGAGCGCGACCGGCCAGCACACCGGGCGCACCGACATCCCGCTCACCGCGCGCGGCGTCGCCGACGCGATAGAGCTTGGCCCGATGCTGACGGGTCACCGGATCGTCGCGGCGTTCAGCAGCCCGGCGGCCCGCGCCATGCGGACCGCGGAACTCGCCGGGATCGCGGGCGGCAAGCAGGACCCTGACCTGTGGGAGTGGGACTACGGCGGCTACGAGGGGATGACGTCGGCGCAGATCCAGCTGGAGCGGCCGGGGTGGGACCTGTGGCGGGACGGCATCATCCCCGGGGACGCCGCGCATCCCGGTGAGACGGTCGACGAGGTCGGCACTCGTACCGACCGGGTGATCGCGCGGACGTTGGCGTACCTCGTCGACGGCGACGTGGTCCTGGTGGCGCACGGCCACGTGCTGCGCGTGCTGACCGCTCGGTGGCTGGGACTGCCGGCGGCGTACGGACGGCTGTTCCGACTCGATACGGGGACGATGAGCACCCTGAGCTTCGAACACGAAGACCCGGTCATCGCGACCTGGAACGTGCGCCCCGTAAACGAAATAAGTTGATTTAAGCTGTGGCCGAGGTCTGTCCCTAGGTGGCCGTCGCGAACGCCTCGCGCAGCCGCGCGGCCGCCTCGAGCACGGCCGCCCGCGCCGTGTCCAAAGTGCCGACCATCGTGAAGAACCCGTGCATCATGCCGTGGTAACGGATGATCCGCACGGGCACCCCGGCCGCCTGGAGTTCGCGGGCGTACTGCTCGGCCTCGTCGCGCAGCGGGTCGTACTCCGCGGTGATCACCGTGGCGGGCGGGAGCCCGGACAGGTCGCGGGCGCGCAGCGGTGAAGCGAGCGGGTTCGAGCCGTCCGCTTGGGTGGCCAGGTACATCCCCCAGTACCAGCGGACCGACGCCGGGTTGAAGAAGTACTCGTCGGCGAACTCCCGCATCGACGGCGTGTCGGCCTGGCAATCGGTGTTCGGGTACACGAGCAGCTGATGCGTGATGGCGGGGGTGCCGGCACCATGCTCGCCCCCGTCGCGGGCGAGCAGGGCGACGGCCGCGGCCAGGTTGCCGCCGGAGCTGTCGCCGCCGACCGCGAGCCGGGTGGCGTCGACGCCAAGCTCAGCCGCGTGCGCCGCGACCCACCGCGCGCCCGCGTGGCAGTCCTGCACGGCGGCGGGGAACTTGTGCTCTGGCGCCAGCCGGTAGCCGGCCGCCACCGTGACGCAGCCCGCCGCGTTGGTGATCATCCGGCAGACCCCGTCGCACGTGTCCAGCGTGCCCAGGCTCCAGCCGCCGCCATAGAAGTAGACGAGGACTGGCAGCGGCCCAGTGCCGGCCGGCCGGTAGACACGCGCGGGGAGCTGGCCCGCCGGGCCGGGAATCTCTATCTCCCGCACCTCCATGACCGGCTCGGCTTCTCCCGTCCCGGCCGCGGCGGCGGCCCGGTCCGCGGCGCGCGCCTGTTCCAGCGACAGCGTCGACAGGTGCGGCACCCGGTCCCGCCTGAGCCGGTCGCGGATGGCCAGGACCTGCGGGTGCAGGCCCGTGCCCGGCGTGCTCACGACTAGCCGGCGGCCGAGACGGTCCTGGCCAGGTGGCGTTCCCGCATCAGGAACTTGCGCACCTTGCCGGTGGGACCGGTCACGATGTCCTCATCACGCACGGCCACGACCCGGCGCAGCGTCCCCGCCGCCGGCTCGCCGAGCGCTTCCCTGACCGCCGGCGTGCGGTCCGCGTCCTCCGAGGCCCCTGCCGCGAGCTGCAAGAACACGTCCGTCACGATCGCACCGCCGGAGTCGCGGCCGGCGATCACGGTGCAGTCGCGCACGTCCGGGCAGCGCATCATGATCCGTTCCTCCGACATGGAGGTGTACAGCCAGTCACCGCCGCCGAGGTCGACGGCGTCGATCTCCCTGTCGACGTGATAGTAGAAGCCGTCCTCGTCCCGGTACATCAGGTCGCCGGTCAGGTAGTAGCCGCCGAACCGGGTGCGGTAGGTGTTCACGGAGTCGTTCCAGTAGCCGAGCGCCAGCGTGGGCGACTTGAGCCCGACGTGGCCGACCTGGCCGGCCGGCACTTCCGTGCCATCCGCCGTGTTGAGCAAAACCACGTCGGCGAACGGGTACGGCTTGCCGACGCACCTGCCGTACCTGGTGGTGGAGGTGGTGTGGACGACGCGGAAGGCCGAGTGCCCCATCTCACTGGACCCGATCCCGTCGATGAACTTCGACCCGGGCGCGAGGGTGGCGCCGTGTTCCCTGGTGTAAACCACGTGGCTGCCTGCCGCGACGAGGGGCCGGACATGAGCTTCGTGAGCGCAGTCGCCGGTGTTGAACCACAGCCGCACCGAGCTCAGGTCGCGTGCACTCAGGTCGAAGCGGGCGAGCTCCGACCAGGTGACAGCGAAGCCGTAGACGCCCGTCGGCCGCCAGCGCTCGATGGCGTCGAGCACCGCTTCCCCGCTGCTGTTGAACTGTGCGCCGTGCCCGACCGGTCCGCCTTGGCCGCCCTGGGCCGACAGGAACATGTGCTCGTGCCGGTTGCACAGCGCCAGCTGGGTGCTGATGATGCCCGCCGCGTGCGCGGCGGGGAACACGCACAGCGTGCGCTCCGGGGCCCGCGCGGACTCCAGGTGGACCAGCCGGATCGCCGCGAACAGGCTGGCGTGCGAGTGCACGACGGCAGCCGGCACCCGGGTCGTGCCGGAGGAGTGGGTGATCGCGATCGGGTCGTCGCGATGGTGCCGGTAGTAGCCGGGCGCCCGCGCCGGATCGCCGGTGCCCACCTCCGCGGCGTCCGCGTGGATCGCGACGTCGGCGGGCTGGTCGCCCAGGATCTCGCGGTGCGCGGCGTCGGTGATCACCCCGGTGCCGCGCAGCCGCTCGATGAAGCCGGTGGCGATGGCGCTGGGCAGCCCGCCGTTCATCAGGGCCGGTATCGCGCCGAGCCAGGTCAGCGCCATGAAGTTGAGCAGGCAGTCGGCGGAGGAGGATACGTAGACCGCCACCGGGTCACGCGGCCGCACCCCGCGCTCGTGCAGCCACGCGGCTCGCGCGGCGACCCGGTCGCGCAGTGCGCCGAGCGTCAGCGGCTCCCAGGCCGGGTGGCCGTCCACCTCGACGTCGAAGGTGATGCCCGGCCCGTCGGGCCCGGCACCGTGCTCGATCAGCTTCGGCAGCACGTTCCCGGCGCCGACCTCGGGGTCGGCCAGCAGCGCGGCGCGGACCTGGCGGACTTCCGTCGCGTCCATCGGCTCAGCTCACCTCGGCCTTCGAGGCCGCCTCGGCCGTCGGGGCCGCCTCGGCGTCCGGGGCGGGCATGCGCTCGGCCACGATGACGCAGAATTCGCCGACCGTCTTGCCGGCCAGTTCCTCGGCCTCCTCCTCGCTGAACGTGACGCCGAACTCGTCCTCGACGCGGACCGCGAGCTCCGCCAGCGACAGCGACGCCAGGTCCGCTCCCCTGGGCCCCAGCTGGGTATCGTCATCGATGCCGTCGGTGTCGTAATTCATCTCCCGCAGGGAGCTGAAGATGAACTGTCGGATGGAGTCGATCATCTGGCAAGGCCCTTTCACGGCGGAAATCGGTATCGGCCTGAAACTTACTGTGCACGCACATGCGAATCTGGTCTTTTCACATTAACCTGCCGTATCACACGAACCACATGCGTAAAGCGGTCTCGAAACTTTCAACGCCGTCAAATACCCAATGCCAGCTGTAGGGTAACACGCGATGCCGGTGTGCCCTAGAGGCAAATTTGAGCGATAGTCGTTGACCGGAAGCTGATGTGGCTTTAGCGTCTGATTCATGAAGGCGGCGCGCGACACCTGGCTGACATTCCAGCGGGAGATGCTGATCTATGCGCGGACGCCGATGCGGATAGCGCTCAGCCTCGCTTACCCGATCACCTACATGCTGCTCTACGCACCGCTGCTCCGCCGGGCCTTCAGCGCCGACGGGATCGTCACGTACACGCAGGCGTACCGCGTCTACGTGCCCGGCCTGCTCACCTATACCGCCCTGCTCGGCGGCATCGTCGGGGGCTACACCCTGCTCGCCGAGATGCGCGCGGGCATCATCGAGCGATCCCGGGTGACCCCGGCCAGCCGGGTCGCGCTGATCCTGGGCCGGGCGATGGGCGAGGTGGTCGACCTCCTCGTCCAGGGCGTGGTCATCACGATCATGGCGGTGATCGTGGGGCTGCGCCTGCCGATCGGCGACCTGCTGCTCGGGTACGTGCTGTTCTGTCTGGTCGCGATGACCGCCGTGATGCTGTCCTACGGCCTGACCCTGTGGGGCGGCAACGTGTCCGCGCTGAGCGCCGTGAACAGCACGCTGAGCCAGCCGGTGATGCTGTTGTCGGGGATGCTGCTCCCGCTGGTGCTAGCGCCGCTGTGGATGATCGAGATCGCCAGGGTCAACCCGTTCTACTGGGCCACCAACGGCGCCAGGGCGCTGTTCGACGGCCATGCCGGCTACCCCTCCGTCTGGGCGAGCCTGCTCGTCCTCCTTGGGCTGGCTGTGCTGGCCACGGCCTGGTCGATGCGGTTGTTCGCGCGGACCGTCAGGTAGCCGCGGGGGCGGCCGTATCCGGCAGCAGGTCCACCTCGCCGTCGCGGCAGCGGAACCGGATTCGCTTCCCGTCAGCCGCGGCGCCGTCGCCGCCGGTGACCGGCTCAGCGCGCCGTATGTTGATCTTGTTCACCTCTTCTGTTCCGCCCTTCCCCACCGTAACAAACGCCCGGGGGTAGGGCCCGAGCAGCGCGCGGACAAGCAGGGTGATCTCACGGCAGGTCATCGTCTCCAGGATCTCGCCGTCTTTCGGCCGCCGCTTCGGCCACCTCGTCGCGATCGCCTCGTCTTGCGCCCGCGCCGACACGGTGCCGTCGCCGATGCGTTCCGCGAGCTCCAGCCCGGCGGTGAAGTGCGTGTGGGCGATGCGGTAAAACAGCGACGCGCTCGTCTCGCCGCCGCGGATGTCCAGCTCGTACTGGGCGATGAGCGGCCCCGCGTCGGCCTCCGCCACCAGGAAGAACACCGAAAGCGCGGTCGTGTCCGCCCCTTTGATGATGGTCCAGGGAATGGGCGCCTGGCCGCGCCCGGTCGGCAGCATGGTCGGGTGCATGCCGACGCATCCCGAGCTGGGGATCGACAAGATGTCTTCGCCGACCAGCCGCGACCAGCCGATGACGAGGAGGTACGCCGGCCGCGTTTCGCGGATCTGGCCGGCGAGCGAGCCGAGCCGCCCATCGGAGGTGCTGATGTACCGCGCCCCCTGCTCGGTGGCCAGCCGGGCGAGCGAGGTGAAGCCCACCGTTCCGGCCGCGTGGGTGTCGTCAAGGCCGATCATCAGCGGCACCCGGATCCTGCCGTCCAGGAAGGCGCGCGAGGAGCAGATCCCCTCGAACGCCCGGACCCCGAAGGTGTGCCCGGTAACAAGGACCAGTGGCGCCGGCCCGGCGGCGGCCTGATTATCCATGGCACACGTCCAGCACTTCCGGCCGCTGATTCCCTGGCTCGACGGAAAACATAAGCTGGACGTCGCGGTGCGCGTCGAAATTCTTCAGGAACTCGGGTGACGAGCCGGGGTCCGCCAGGAATTCCAGTGCAACGCGCGTGCCTAGCCCGGTGGCCCCCGCCGCGCATATGACATGCTCACTCGCCGCGTACGGATTGACTATCCGCGAGATGACGCCGTAGTCCTGCAGCACATTCCCCTTCGTATCATACGCGGGATAATGACGCTCGCCAGATTTCCTGTTGTACATGTACGCGGGCTCTTGCCGCGGCATCTCGTAATCCACCGCCCACACGGTGTCCCTGAAGCGGTTGTAAAGGTCGCGCACGATCAGGTTGCTCACCGCCCCGCCGACCAGGATCACGCTCTGGCTTTCCAGGATCTGCCGGACCGATGAGCTGGCCGAGCCCGTTTCGCGCAGCGGCGAGTGCGGCAGCCACTGGTCACGGAACGCCTGCCGAAGCTGGTCACGCCCGTCGCTCGCGTGGCTCGTCGGCCAGTCGATGGGAGCGCCGGGCGTCGTGTACGCCTCATAGAAGAGCGTGATCTCCTTGTTCTCCACGATCTGGCTCCAGAACCGGTGGAACGGAGACTCGCTGAGCTCGAGTATCGCCTCCGGCAGTCCCTCGGCGCCGTCCTGCCTGCTGACCTCGAAGGCTTCCGCCCGCTCCATGCGCGCCAGCGACCCGAGGCGGGCCTCGTACTCGGCCAGGTCGCGTCTTTCCAGCCTCGATCGCTGCGACTCGTAGGCGCCGAGCGCCTCGGTCTTCTTCTCCAGCCGCTCATCCGACACGCCGACGAAGATCCGCGGCGCGAACTGTTCCCGCTCACTAGACAGGTAGACGGAAAAGTGCAGGAAGACGGTTCGGCGGAAGGCGGCGTGCGCGATCCTGCACGCCTCGATGTGGTCGTTGTGACTGTCCGCCGCCGTGTGCGTGACGATCAGGTCCGGTTTCAGCCCTTCTTCCGCGACGATCTCCCTGACCCTGGTGACGGATCTGCCGTCCGCCCGCAGCGAGCCGTCCCGCAGTCCGGCGAACAGGACCCGGCCCGGCGGCACGCCGAGGATTCCGGCGGCGCGAGTCGCCTCGGCCCGGCGCGCGGCCCGCTGGCCGCTCTCGTCGGAGAGCACGAGGAAGTACGTCTGCGCGCCGGAGCCGATCGCCTTGCTGATGAACGCCGCGGCGCCGATCTCTATGTCGTCCGGATGCGCGCCGATGGCCAGGAGCTGCATCTGTGGTAATCCCCGATCCTCACGGCCGGTGCCATCGCGGCCGGGGCCGCCCCGCCATCACCAGCCGCCCTTCATGACCGCGCGGATGGCGGTAGTGAGCTGCTCCCGGGTGGGTTGCAGCGCCATGTCCAGTTCCGGATGGCAGCCCACCACGGCGCCGTCCGGCCGGGTAACCCGGACGGGCGGGGCGTCCAGCCGCATCTCCTCCACGGCCGTGGCGAGTATCTCGGCGCCGAGCCCGCAGAACCGGTTGGAGTCGTCCATCACCACGAGCCGACCGGTCTTGTCCAGCGACGCCGCCAGCCCGTCCCAGTCGAACGGGTACAGCGTCCGCGGGTCAAGCACCTCGACCGAGACCTCGCCGTCCAGGTCCGCGGCGACGGCCAGGGCGTCGTGCACCAGGTGCCCGACCGCGAGCACCGTCACGTCGCTCCCGCCGCGGTGCACCCGGCTGACGCCCAGCGGGACAGGGACGAGGTCTCCTGGCAGCACGTTGTCCCTGACGCCGTGCACCGCGATCGGGGCGAAGTACATCACAGGGTCGTCGTCCCTGATCGCGCTGACCAGAAGGCCGTAGGCATCGAGCGGCGTGGCCGGCAGCACGGTCTTGACCCCGAAGTGCGCGAACATGCTGTACGGCTGGTCGGAGTGCTGGCCGCCCCAGCCAGGACGCCAGCCCGCGGCGGGCAGCAGGAACGTGATCGGCACGCGGGCCTGGCCCCCGGTCATCACCGGCACCTTGTTCGCCTGGTTGGCGATCTGCTCGATCACCAGCAGCAGCAGGAACGGTATCTGGTACTCCACGACAGGACGCCGCCCGGCGAGCGCCGCGCCGATGGCGAAGTCGGTGAAACCCTGCTCCGACAGCGGCGTCTCCACGACCCGCAGCGGCCCGAACCGGGTGAGCAGCCCGGTCGTGGTGTTGGTGAGGGCCTGCCGGATGTCCTCGCCCATGATGAAGACGGCCGGATCGCGTTCCATCTCATCGCCGAGCGCCCTGTTCATGGCTCTTAAGTACGACAGCAGAGGCACTGACCTCACCCGTTTCTTCCCGCTGCGCGTTGCCGCCCGTTCCAGGTGCCAGGCACGCCGCCGCGCGGCCGCAGCCCGCTGGCATACAGGTAGTCGAGGGCCTCGCCCGGGTCCGGCGGCGGGCTGTCAAGCGCGAACCGCACCGCGGCCGCCACGTCCGCCTCGACTTGCTCGTCGATCTGCCGCCGCCGCGCCGCCGGGATCCGGCCGCCCGCCAGCTCCATCGGGTCGCGGGCGCGCCAGCGCGCCACCTCGTCGGGGTCCCGGTAGCGCAGCCCGGCCTTGAGCTCGAACGTGTGATGCCCCTCGAACCGGTAGCAGATGAACTCCAGGAAGGACGGTCCCCCGCCGTCGCGGGCGCGGGCCACGGCCGCGGCGGTGGCGTCGAAGACCACGTCGGGGTCCATCCCGTCATGACTGGCCGCCGGGATACCGAACGCCGCGGCCCGGGCCGTGATCGAGCCCGCCACCGCGGTTTCCACCGGCAACGTGGTGGCGTAGAGGTTGTTCTCGCAGACGAACACCACGGGAACGTGCCACAGCGACGCCAGGTTGAACGACTCGAGCAGCGCGCCCTGGTTCACCGCCCCGTCACCGAAGATGGCGATCGCGATCCGCCCCGCGCCCTCCTGCGCCAGCGCCCAGGCCGCCCCGGCGGCCACGGGGGCACCGTGCCCGACGGTGCCGCTGCAGCCGAGCACGCCGACGCTGAAGTCGGACGGGTGGAAGGAGCCGCCGCGGGCATGGGCGACGCCGGTCGTCCGCCCCGCCATCTCGGCCAGCAAGCGGCCGGGATCGGTTCCCTTCGCGAGCATGTGGCCGTGGCTGCGATGATGGGCCATCATGAGGTCGTCACGGCGCAGGGCCGCGCCGATGCCGACCGCGACCGCCTCCTGGCCGATGCACGGGTGGATCCCGCTGACGATGTCGCCGGACCGGACCAGGTCGATCGCGCGCTCCTCGAACCGGCGGATCAGCCGGATCGTCCGGTACATGTCCTCTGGACGTGGCCGCATCGGGGTTCCTACCGCGCCGCGCGCGCGAACATGCGCGCCGACCAGGGCATGACGACCATCACCAAGCCGATGAGGATGAGCAGGCTGACCCAGACAGAGAAGGCGCCGATGTTCCCCGCATACAGGGCGCGCATGCCGTTGGTCGCCCAGTAGAACGGATTCCACTTGGCTATCCGCAGCATCCACAGCGGGGCCAGGGTCAGCGGCAGCAGCACGCCGGCCAGCAGCATGATCGGGTTGGCCAGGGTGAGAATGACCCGCCCGAGCGTCCCCTCGGTGCGGACCCACAGCGCCAGGGCGTACCCGAAGGACGCCGACATGAGCGAAAGAACGGCCAGCAGCACGAAGGCGAGCAGCAGGCCGCCAAGCCCGACCCGCAGCCCGAACGGCACCGCGAGCACCGTGATGAGGGCCGCGTCCACGAGGACCTTGGTCGTGTCGCGCAAGACCCGGCCGAGCACCAGCGACAGCCGGTCCATCGGCGTCACCCGCACTCGCTCGATGACGCCGGAGCGAATGTCGGCGAGCAGGCCGTAGCCCCCGCCCATGCCGCCGATCACGGCCATCACGGTCAGCAGGCCGGGGACGTACACGCGGAAGGCCTGCGCGTAGGTGGTGACCCCCTCGGCGCTCAGCGCCAGCTTGAGGATGGGCGCGAACAGCACCAGGTAGGTGATGGGCTGGGCGAGGCCGAACGCGACCGCGACCGGCGTGCGGAAGGTCAGCTTCCACTGCCGCTGAAAGATCAGCCAGGTGTCATGGGCGAGCTTCACGGGGCGCGTCATCATGGCGGTCACGAGTCCCGCAGCGACCGGCCGGTCTTGGTGAGGAAGACGTCGTCCAGGCTCGGCCGGTGCAGTTCGATCCCGCCCAGTGGCACTCCCTCCAACGCCAGCAGGCGCACGATCACCGGTATCGCCGTGGCGCCCGCGTCCACATGCAGCCGCAGCGTCCCCTCGGTGCGAATCTCAAGCTCGCGCACGCATGGCTCGGCCCGCAGCACCTCCGCCGCGCGGCCCGCCGAGCCGTTGAGCGCGACCGCCACGACGTCTCCGGAGATCTCCCGCTTCAGCTCCTCCGGCGTTCCCTCCGCGACGATGTCACCGTGGTCAATGATCGCGATCCGGTCGCACAGCGCGTCGGCTTCTTCCAGGTAGTGCGTGGTGATGAACACCGTCATGCCCTGGCTCCGCAGCCGTCGCACCTCGTCCCACATGTGCGCCCGGCTCTGCGGATCCAGGCCGCTGGTCGGCTCGTCGAGGAACAGCACCATGGGCTTGTGAATCACGCCCAGCGCTATATCCAGCCGCCTTCGCTGGCCACCCGAATAGGTCTTGCATTTGCGGTCACCGTATTCGGCCAGGTCAAATGCCTCCAGCGCGGCTTCCGCCAGGCGCACCGCCTCGGCTTTGCTGATGTCGTGCATACGCGCCTGCAGCACAAGCTCCTCGCGGGCGGTCACGTCATCCCATGTCCCGCCGCCTTGCGCCACATATCCGACGCGGCTGCGCACTTCCTTCGGCTGGCTGCGAAGATCGACGCCCGCAATCGTGGCGTCGCCCCCGTCCGGCGGAATGAGAGTCGCCAGCATCCGCAGCGTCGTGGTCTTTCCAGCGCCATTCGGGCCGAGAAAACCGAAAATTTCACCCTCGGTCACCATGAGGTCAATGCCGCGTACCGCCTCAACCGTACTTCTCTTACGCCCCTTCCCCACGTGAAACGACTTGCGCAGCCCAACCGTCTTGATCATTCATGCTCCCAATGGCTAGGACGCAGCGCGGCAAACACCTGACACTATAAGTCGGCAATAAGGGCTGGACAATGGGCAGAATCAGGACCGATAGTTTTTCGGCCCCGAAAGTTACATTCTTATAGCCCCGCGGCGAGCCGCTCAAGGCGCGCCGCCGCGGCGGGCGCGCCGCCGGCGGCGGTGAAGGAGTCGCGGACGCGTCCGGCCGCGGCCCGGTATCCAGGGTCGGTCAGCACTGTCAGAACGGCGGTGCGCATCTGATCCGGCCGGGCCCGGTGGAAGTGCAGCCGTACGCCGGCGCCGATCCGGACGACCTCGGCGCCGTTGATCGGCTGGTCGCGGGTGTGCGGCGCCACGACGAGGGGAACACCGCAGTTCAGCGCCTCGGAGACCGTGTTGAGGCCGGCATGGCAGACGACCGCGTCCAGGTGCGGCATGAGCTCGACCTGCGGGACCCGCGGCAGCAGCATGATGTGCTCCGGCGTGCCGGGCAGGCTCTCCGGGGCGATCACGATGGCCTGGAGGGTGTCGCCGAGGGGGCGAAGCGCCTGCACGGCCCGGTCGTAGAAGTCCATCGCCACGTCGTCCGCCATCGTGCCCACCGTCACCAAGACGTGGCGCCGCGCCGGGTCGAGGCGGTCCCAGGGGAAGCTCTGCGCCGTCGGCCTGGCCGACAAGGCGGGCCCGACCATCGCGTAATGGTCGGGGTAGGACCGGTCGCCGAGAAAGAACGCGCTGGTGAAGGCGATCACCAGGTGCGGGGAGAAGCGCGGGTCAGGGCCGTCAGGCAGCCCGGCCTCGGCTGACAGCGCACTCACATGCCCGCGGATCCACGCGTCCACCTTCGGCAGCTCGCGGAATGGGTCGCCGAGCTCGATCGTGGACGTGCAGAACGTGGCCCACGGCAGGCCGTTCCGCTCGGCCACCAGCCCCCCCGCCAGCGCGTGCTGGTCGGTCACCACGACGTCGGGCCGGTACTCACGCACCGCCTTCTCAACCGAAGGCAGCGTGAACCGTGTGAAGGGAACGATGAAACCTTTCCAGAGTGATTTCACGGCCGTGAAGCCGGTGTCGGGCTGGCCGCGGAACAGCCGCATGCCGGTCGGGTACACCGGGGCATCCGGGCCGATCCAGGGGCGCAGTCTCGCCTCAGAACCCGACCAGGCCACCTCGTGCCCGTGGGTGGCTAGCACCGTCGCGACCGCCGCCGGCGGGTTGATGTGCCCGGCCAGCGGGAGGGTGACGAACAGGAACCGGCTCATTTCTTTTTCCCCGCCCCACCCAGCCCATCGGCGCGGGCGGCTTCCACCTGGGCCACCAGGTCGCCCACCGTGAGCCCGATGATCTGGTCGAGGTCAAGCCCGGACACGAACGCCGCCAGGTCCACCTCGTCCCCGTAGGAGTCCCGAGCCAGCTCGCAGAGCGCGGTCAGCTCGAGGCTGTCAAGGAACAGGTCCGCCTCCAGCCGGGTGGCGGAGGTGATCTCGTCCGCCCACCGCGGGTCTTCGCCGGTCGCCTTCCGCAGCAGGGCGACCATCTCGGCGAGCAACTGCTCCCGCGCCGGGCCGTCTTGGACGGGTTCTGCCGTCATCGGTGTTCCTTCCCGGCCGGGCCGACTCCCCCACGATTATTGACGCGGGCACCGGAAGCATGCAACGTAATGCTGGCGGCCGCGCTACCCCGGGAGGTGTCCGTGACCGCGATCGAGGCGGTGGCTTCCTACGTGCCCGAGCAGCGGGTTTCAGTCGAAGATGTGGCCGGCCGACTCGGCCTGACCACGATGCAGACACGGCTGTTCCGGCGGTTCCTCGGACTGGCCGAGATCCGCCTTGACCCCGACGGGAGCCTGCTCGACCTGCTGTCCGCCGGCGTGTCGCGGCTGGCGGAGTTGCGCGGTCGTGAGCGTCTTGTCCGCTACGTGCTGTACGCGCGCGCCATGCCGGTGGTGGAACCGTACCCGGTCAACACGCTGCGCGAGCTGTGCGAAGCGTTCGGCCTGGGCCACGCGGTCAGCTTCACCGTGACCCACCACGCGTGCGCCACCGGGCTGCTCGCGGTCGACGTCGCGGGGCGCCTGCTGGCCGGGGACGCGGACGCCGACGCGCTGGCCCTGGTCCTGACCGGGGAGAAGGCGTTCACCCGCGACGCCCAGTACGTGCCGGGAACGTCCGTCTTCGGGGAGGGCGCGGCAGCGTGCCTGGTCAGCCTGCACGGGGCCCGCGACCGGGTGCTCGCCTACGCGTCGAGCATCCGCGGCGAGTTCGACGGGCGGCTCGATGTGCTGCCCGACATGGCCACCCGCTTCGAGAAGGAGTACCCGGTGTCACTGGCCGAGGCGATCTCCGCCGCCGCCGCGCAGGCGGGCATGAGCCTGGAGGACATCGGCCTGATCCTGCCGCACAACGTCAACGTGCTGTCCTGGCAGCGGCTGTGCCGCCGCATTGGTTTTCCCGTCGACCGGGTGCTCTTGTCGAACGTGCCGGTCACGGGCCACGCGTTCTGCGCCGACTCGTTCATCAACTACACGACCGCGGCCAATCTTGGGCTGCTGCGCCCCGGCATCAGGTACCTGCTGGCCGCCGCAGGGCTCGGGGCGACGTTCTCGGCCATGGTTGTCGAGCATTAGCCGCATGTGATGTCATGACGGCACCGCGTCAACGGACAAGCCTCGTGAGATTGGGGCACACAGGGATGGACCATCAGACGCTGACCTCGCCGGCGAGCGCCGAGCTGCGCCCGCGGGTCTTCGACAGCATCAGCAAGCTCTTGCCGCGCGTGCTCGGCCGAGAGATACCCGCGATGTCGGAGGACATGAAGCTGATGAGCGAGCTCGGCATGCGCTCGGCCAGCATGCTGGAGCTCCTGCTCGAGATCGAGGACGACCTTGAAATCCAGATCGAGGTCGAGGACATCGACGACGCGGCCATGACCTCGGTCGGCGAGCTGGCTGACTTCGTGGCCAGCCACGCGATCACCGACGGCTGACCGGGTGTACCGCGCGGCCGCGCCAGACGGCGGCACCGCCCCCGCCTGGCTGGGGGTAGGCGGGGCCTGGCGCCGGAGCTTCGGCGCGGCGTCGGACTGCGCGCGCGATCCCGCGCTGCGCGCGTATGTCGCGGACATGCTGCGCCCGTACGGTCTGGACCTGGCCGAAGACAGGCTCACCGAAGGTCAGTCGTACGGCGAGATGGCCGGCGCACTGCTGACGCAGGAACTGGTGGCGCAGGACCCGATCGACCTCCTCGTGTTCGCGTTCGCGGTGCCCGACGTCGCCCCGTGGCGTGCCACCGCCTGCTACCTCAGCCACCTGTGCCCTGGTCAGCCCTTCGCGTTCGCCGTCTGTGACCAGGGTGTCGTCGCCCCGTTCACCGCGCTGCGGCTGATCCGCGAGTACGCCAGCACCGGAGGCTGCCGCCGGGCGCTGCTCGTCGTGGCCGAGCAGGCGGCGATGCCGTACCAGCAGGTCGGCCCCGCCGCCATGCCGGCCAGCCACGCCGTGGTCGCGCTGCTGTTCGACCAGGGCCCGCGCTCTGTGTCAGGTCACCTGGAGCGGGTGCGCCTGCACGCGGGCGTCACCGAGTCGCAGGCGTGCCGCCTGGTCGGCGACGCCGTCGCGGACATGTCCGCGACGGCGACCACGGTCGTCGGGACCGGGCTGGCCGGCGCGGAACTGACCGCCGGCCTGCCGGGCCGGGTCGTCGTCGCGCCACCGGGGCAGCCGAGCACCGGCGTGTGGTGGGAGCTCGCGGCGGGCCTGCCCGGGCCGGTGCTGCTCGCCGACTACGACTCCGGGCTCGGCCACCTGGGCCTGGCCGTGATCGAGATCCCTGGCGAATAGCGGTGACCGCCGACGCCGTCCAGGTGTGGCTGATCGGAACGGACCTGCCCGATTCTGTGCTCGGCGAGTTCGAGGCGCTGCTCGACGACGACGAGCGGGAGCGGGCGGGCAGCCTGCTGTACCCGGCCCGCCGCCGCCAGTTCATCGCGTCGCACGGGGCCGTCCGCGTCATCCTCGGGCGGCATCTCGGCCTGCCCCCCGGCTCGCTGCGCTGGCGGCGAGGACCGCACGGCAAGCCTGAGCTCGCGGGGCCAGGATCGTTTCCGCAGGTCAGCCTGTCGAAGTCGGGCGGCCTCGCCGCGCTCGCGGTCGCGGGGAACCGGCGCGTGGGCGTGGACATCCAGCGGCTGCTCGCCGACCTGGACGTGACGCGCATGGCCCGGCGCTTCTACCCGCCGCATGAGGCGCGGTTCGTCACGTCGGCGGGAGGAACAGCGCGGCAGGTGGACCGGTTCACCCGGCTGTGGGTCAGGAAGGAGGCTTGCGTGAAAGTTTCCGGTGGCCGCCTGCTGCCCGGGCTCGCGCTGAGCATGCTCGGGACCGGCGGGAACTACGCTGACCTGGCCCGCACGCCCGCGGGTCCCTACTTGGTGCGTGAACTGCGGGTTCCGCGGGGATTCCGGGCCGCGGTGGCGGCCGAAGGGATGCGCCCCTTCAGCATCACGTGCCATCAGATTTACCTCAGACAACGTCCGGCACCGAGTCAAGCCAGCCAATTAGACGCCCGATAACGTCCACTGAGTCACTCCGCACGCAAGCGTAACGAAATTTACTCGAAATCTATTCACTGATCCTTGACAGCCAATAACAGCCCTCTTAGCGTCATAGACGACTTACCCCGTCTGGGGTCATGTCCTAGCGGAACGCTGCGGGAAGGAGGTGGCGGATGACGCCTGGAAGTGGCCTTCCTGGGATGCCAGGGAGCCGCTTCCGCATCACGAGTAACGGCAGTCGGCGAAATCACGCCGACCGTCGTTTTCAATCGTGCCCCGCCTAGCCGACAAATCATCAGCGATCGCGGTCGGCGGTTAATCTTGCCTTTGTCATAGGCAGGATCGCATTCGGCCTGGTAATGCGAGAATCTTTTGCGCGTTTCCGCAATCCATGGGCAACAGAGTGATTCCTGGAGCTCACTTGTTTCACGCTGTGTCGTTTGCTGTCGCCATACCGTCAGCCGATGGGGTTATTCATGGGTCTGCGTTACGCTAGCCGACCGGGCGGGGAAGACGCCCGAGCGTATTCTTTTCCGTCCGGAGAGTGGGTGCGCGACATCCTTCTCGCCGGGGACCCGGGCGAGCCCTGCCTGTCGATGGGAGGCGGCTCCGTCAGCCGCGGTGAGCTGACCGGGCTCGTCGACAACCAGCAGCGCCTGCTCGAGCAGGCCGGACTGCGTCCTGGCGGCACCGTCGCCCTGCGGCTTCCCCCGTCCGTGGCATACATCGCCACGCTGCTCGGTGCCTGGCGGGCCGGCGCCCAGGTGAGCCTGCTCGATCACCGGCTCGTCAGCCGCGAGGTGGACAACGCGCTGGACCGGCTGGCCCCGCAGGTGGTGGTCACAGCCAGCAGCGTGACCGCCGCGCCGATGGCCGGCTACGCGCAGGCCGTCGCCGAGGCGACCAGGCGCGCCGACGGCAGACCCGCGGTCACCCAGCACGTCCTCATCCAGCTCAGCTCCGGATCGACCGGACCCTCCAAGATCATCGCCAGGACGGCAGCCGACCTTGTCAGCGAGCTAGACCGGTACGAGCAGCTGGACGAATATCCGAAACGCGGAGAGCGCATCGTGTTGCTGGCGTCCATGGTGCACGTGCTCGGCCTGGTCGGCGGGCTGCTGCACGGTCTGCACGCCGGCGTGCGGCTCGCCTTCTCCGAGCGGCTCACCGCCGACGGCATCAGGGACGCCGTCGCGGCGGGCGCCGAGCCGACGATGGTGCTCGGCGTTCCGTTCCACGCCGAGTTGCTGGCCGCGGGCGGCGGGCCGCTGACTTCGCTGAGCCGCATGGTGGTGGCCGGCGAGCTGGTACGGCCCTGGCTGCCCGGGGCGTTCGCGGCGCGCTACGGAGTTCCGCTCGGGACGATGTACGGGATGACGGAACTCGGAGTCATCGCCACCGACCTGGACGGACGTCATCATCCTGCCGTCGCCCCCGCGCCGGGGATGAGCCTGCGCGTCGTCGACGGGGAACTTCAGGTGAAGATGCCCGCCTCCCCCTACATCGGCCTGGTCGACGACACCCGCTGGGTCGACGGCTGGCTGCGCACCAGGGACGCCGCCGCCATCGACGAGGCCACCGGGCTGGTCACGATACTCGGCCGGCTGGACTCCCAGATAGCCGTCGGTGGGCTCAAGGTCGATCTCACCGAGGTCGAGCAGAGCCTGTGCGCGCTGCCGCAGGTGGACTCGGGTGTCGTCACGTATGGCAGCGTGGTCGAGGCCTATCTCGTGCTGCGCGCGGGAGCGTCGGTGTCCGACGTCGAGTCCGCGCTGTCGGAGCAGCTCGCGCCGTACAAGCGGCCGCGGGACCTGCACGTGCTCGAGGCGATGCCGCGCACCGCGACCGGGAAGATCAGCCGGGACCGGTCCGTGCTGCGCGCCGCGGCGGGCGCATCGCCCGCGGTGGGACCTTGAGCGCCCCACAGCGGGAACCCGTCACCCGTGCAGAAGTCGTCGACGTGCTCGCCGCGCTGGGCGACCGCACCCCGGAGGACGTCACCGAGCGGATCGGCTCGCTCGAGGTGGCCTGGCTGGTTAGCCAGCTAGAACAGCGGTACGACACGACCCTTGAGCTCACCGACGAAGCATTCGAGCGGATGGGCACCGTGACGGGTGCGGTCGTGACGCTCCGGGATCTGCTGCCAGGCGCCGGCCATGATGACTGACTCGCCGGCGGCGGCCGCGCGGGTGGCCATCACCGGGATGAGCGCGACATCGGCGTTCGGCCGCGGCACCGAGCCGCTCCTGGCCGGCGCGCTTGTCGGCCAGCCGGCGTTCGGGCCGGCGGGCAGGTTCAGCGTGCAGCGCCGCCGGGCGAAGGCGGCCGCGGAACTGCCGGGAAACCCGGTGCTCGCTGATGAACTCGCGGCGGTGATCGGCGCCGCTTGCGACCAAGCCGGGCTAGCGCCGCCCGAACGCGGATCCGCGACGCTGCTGCTCGCCCTGCACACCGACGCGGCAGCGGCCAGGGGCGGCGGCGCCCCGTCGGTCGCCGGGAACACGCCCGCCGCGGTCGCGGCGCGCAGCGGACTGCCTGACGCGCCGCGCGTGTACGCGACCGCGTGCGTCGCGGCGAGCACGGCGATCGCGGACGCGGCCGCGATGATCGTGTCGGGCCGGGCCGGGCCGGTCGTGGTGGCCGCCGGTTATCTCGTCGACGAGGACAGCTTCGCCCTGTTCGACGGTGGCCGCGTGCTGGCCCGCGATGGTCAGGTCCGGCCGTTCAGCTGGGGCCGCCAGGGCCTGCTGCTCGGCGACGGCGTCGCCGCGGTCGTGCTGGAGTCGGCGGCGTCGGCTCGCCACCGGGGCGCCTCCCCCTTGGCCTGGCTAGCCGGCTGGGGCCGGGCGGGCGACGCCTACCACGTGTGCCAGCCGTGCCCGGAGGGCAGCGGACTTGGCCTGGCCATCGGCGCGGCCTTGCGCCGCGCGGGGATCGATCCGCCCGGCGTCGGCTACGTCAACGCCAACGGCTCGGGCACCGGCTACGCCGACGCGTCGGAGACCGCGGCCTTGCGCCGCGCCCTCGGCGCGTACGCGGAGGAGGTGCCTGTCAGCTCCACCAAGTCCGTCCACGGTCACGCTCTCGAGGCGTCGGCCCTGCTGGAATTCGTGCTCACCGTGCTGGTCGTGCGGGCCGGCCGGCTGCCTGTCAACGCGGGCTACCTGGCACCGGACGAGGACTGCCGGCTGAACCTCGTGCTCGGCGCCGCCCGCGAGGTCAGCTGCCGGTACGCGCTGAGCCTCAACGCCGCGTTCGGCGGCGCGAGCACCGCGCTCCTGGTGGCCGCCGCGTGACCGCGTCACCGGCCCCCTGCGGAGCCCGGCTACGGGACGGGCACGCTGAGCTCACCGTGCTCGCCCGGTCGCAGTGGCCCGCCCTGCCGCGGACCGGGCTGCCGCCGACCCAGCTGCCGGGGATTCCCGGGTTCATCATCTCGTCGTTCAGCCCGCTGGCCGCGGAGCTGGCGCAGCGTTGCCTGCGCCAGTGCTTCGGCGACCCGCCGGCCGACGCCGAGCGCGGCGGGCGCACCGCCATCGTGCTGGCCAGCACCACCGGTGACATCGCCACGGCGGCCGCGATCGCCAGCGCGGTCGATCAGGGGCGCGCGGTGCCGCCGTTGCTGTTCTACCAGTCCAATCCGAACGCCGTGGCTGGCCACATCGCCGCGCGCTGGGGGCTGGCCGGGCCCGTGGTGTGCACGATCCCGGCCGGTGCCGGCCCGAGCGCCCTGGCCGACGCGATGGACAGCGCCGCGTTGCTCATCGAGGGCGCGGAAGCCGACGCCGCGCTTGTCGTGCTCGCGGACCAGGGAGGACCGGACGGTGACAGGGGCGTCGCCGTGCTTGTCGGGCCGGCGGCATGGCTTCAGCAGACGGCTCCAGAGGGGGAGGCCACGGCCGTTCGGGATATCGGATCAATGAGTGGGACACCATGAGCATCTTGGGAATCGAGCACGTCGAGTTCTACGTGGCAGACCTGCGAGCGTCCGCCGCACCGCTGTGCCGCGACTACGGCTTCACCGACGCCGGCCCGCTCGACCTCGGCGAACACAGCGGTGCGCGGTCCGTGCTGTTGCGCCAGGGCACCATCGCGCTGGTGCTGACCACCGGTCACGCCGCCGCCGCCTACTTAAGCCGGCACGGCGACGGCGTGGCGTCGATCGCCTTCCGCACCGACGACGTAGTCAAGGCCTTCGACCAGGCTGTCGCGGGCGGCGCGCGGCCTGTGGCCGCTCCTTCCTTCACCGGCGGGGGCGGCGGGGGCCGGAACGGCGGGGAGCGGAACGGCGGGCAGCGGAACGGCGGACAGCGGAACGGCGGGCAGCGGAACGGCGGGCAGCGGAACGGCGGGCGGCGGAGCGG
>DATMKQ010000321.1:0-8507 GCA_035571275.1 Trebonia sp. | reverse complement strand
TCGATCCCCTTGATCCGGAGCAGGCCCCGCAGCGTGTGCAGCTTCGCCGCCTGGTTGTCGACCAGAGCCGTGTACTCCTTGAAGATCTCGTACCGGCGGCTGCGCGTGGCGTGCTGAAGCTTGAACACCGTCTCCGGGCTGAACAGGTGCGGCTCGCCCTCACGCCGCCACTGGTACTCCCCGCCGATCTCAAGCCGCCGGTGCGCCAGCCCGGCGCCGCCCGCGGCGACGGCGGCCCGCTGGGCCGCCTCCTGCGCGAGCACGTCGAACCCGACGCCGCCAAGGCGCGAGGAAGTGCCGGCGAAGCAGGTGGCGATGACGTCGTCGCCGAGGCCGATCGCCTCGAAGATCTGCGCGCCCGTGTAGGAGGCGACCGTCGACACGCCCATCTTGGACATGATCTTCAGCAGCCCCTTGCCGAGCGCCTTGAGCAGGTTGCCGGCCGCCTTGCCCGGCGAGACCGCGCCGAGTTCGCCGCGCACCGCCAGGTCGGCGACCGATTCGATCGCCATGTACGGGCAGACGGCGGCGGCGCCGTACCCGATCAGCAGCGCGATGTGGTGGCACTCGCGGGCGTCGCCGGCCTCCACGATCTGTCCGACGCGGGTCCTGGTCTTCTCCTTGATCAGGTGGTGGTGCACCGCCCCGGTCAGCAGCAACGACGGGATAGGGATGAGCCGTCCCGGCCTCTTGCTGTTATCAGCGGCCCTGGGGCCCGAGGTGGAGGTGGCGGGACCGCGGTCCGACAGGATGATCAGGCGGGCGCCGTCCTCGATGGCGACGTCTACCTCGGCGCAGATCTCGGCCAGCCGCGCGCGCAGGCTCTCACCGCCGCCCGTCGGGTCGAACCTGCCGTCCACCGCGTGCGTAGTGAAGCCGGGCAGGTTGCCGTCATCGTTAATGTGCACCAGCCGGGCGAGGTCCTGCTCGCCGATCACCGGGTACGGCAGCACGACCTGCCGGCACGACGCCGGCTCTGGTTCGAGCAGATTGTGCTCGGCCCCGGTCGAGCTGCCCAGCGACGTGACGAGCTCTTCCCTGATCGCGTCCAGTGGCGGGTTCGTGACCTGCGCGAACAGTTGGGCGAAGTAGTCGAACACCAGCCGCGGCCGGTCGGAGAGCACCGCCACGGGCGTGTCGGTGCCCATCGACCCGATGGGCTCCACCGCGGTCCGCCCCATCGGGGCCAGGATGATCCGCAGTTCCTCTTCCGTGTAGCCGAACATCCGCTGCCGGGTCAGCAGGTCGGCCGCGTCGAACACCGGGCGCTTCCTTGGCGGCAGCTCGTCCAGGTGAATCTGGCCGGCGTGCAGCCATTCCTGGTACGGGTGCTGGGCGGCGAGCTCGGCCTTGACCTCTTCGTCTTCCACGATGCGGCCGGCGGCCGTGTCGGCGAGGAAGATCCGGCCGGGCCGCAGCCGACCGCGGCGGACCACCCGGGCCGGCTCGATGTCGAGCACGCCGACCTCGCTGGCCAGGATGACAAGGCCGTCGCTGGTCACCCAGTACCTGCCGGGCCGGAGTCCGTTCCTGTCCAGCACGGCGCCGATCACGGTGCCGTCGGTGAACGCGATCAGGGCGGGGCCGTCCCACGGCTCCATGAGCGTCGCGTGGTAGGCGTAGAACGCGCGCCGTCGCGCGTCCATCTCGTCGTGGTTCTCCCACGGCTCGGGGATCATCATCAGCAGCGCGTGCGGCAGCGACCGCCCGCCGAGGTGCAGCAGTTCCAGGCACTCGTCGAAGCTCGCCGAATCGGAACTGGACGGGTCGACGATCGGGAACAGCCGCTCGAGCCCCTGGCCGCTCGCCGACGCCGGGATCAGCGGGCTGGCCAGCATCGCCTCGCGTGCCCGCATCCAGTTGCGGTTGCCTTGCACGGTGTTGATCTCGCCGTTGTGCGCGACGTACCGGTACGGGTGCGCCCGCGGCCAGGACGGGAACGTGTTGGTGGAGAACCGCGAATGCACCAGCGCCAGGTTGGACGCGTACCGGTCGTCGGACAGGTCGGGGAAAAACGGCTCCACCTGCGGCGCCGACAGCATTCCCTTGTACACCAGCGTCCTGCAGGACAGGCTCGCGAAATAGACACCCGCCTCGTGTTCGGCGCGCTTGCGCAGGCAGAACGCCATCCGCTCGAGCACCATCCCGTGCTCGCCCGCCGCCCCGGCCACGAACAGCTGAGCCAGGTGCGGGAGCCGTTCGCGAGCGCCGGGCCCGCAGGCGCCGGGGTCGTTCGGAACTTCGCGCCAGCCGAGGACGGTCAGCCCCTCGTCCGCGGCGAGGGCGGCGATCGCGGCGGTCACCACGGTTCGTTCCGGATAATCGACAGGAAGGAACGCGAGGCCAACGGCATACGCGCCCGGCTCGGGAAGCGGGAGGCCTGTTACCGCCCGGAAGAAATGGTCTGGAATCTGGGTGAGAATGCCCGCCCCGTCGCCAGTGTCGGGGTCTGCGCCCTTGGCGCCCCTGTGCTCAAGGTTGCACAGCACGCGCAGGGCGCGGGCGACCACGTCGTGTCCGCCTCGTGCCGAAAGATCAGCCACGAAACCTACACCGCAGGCGTCATGCTCGAACCTGCTGTCGTAAAGTCCCTCAGTGGCGGCAGGCACCATCAATACTCCTGTCGTCAAATGTCCGCTGTAATGCCATGCTGCGGTGGGGACGACGTTGGCCCTGCTGCTACACGTAAGTTACGTCGACATTACATGACTGGTGAATCCCTTTCTAGGGCCGGCTTCTGCGGTGGCTGGAAGGGCTTGGTGCGCATGCGGCGGGTGCGCGCTAGGTAGACGGTTGCGCCTACGAGTACGACCGCATCGCCCAGCTCTCCGGCTCTGAGCCCGAGAACTACCGGCAGGTGACCGATACCCAGCCAAAACAGAGCGAAACCGCCGGCGGCGTAAGCGGCGGCCCACAGCGCGAAGACGCGCTCGCCGGGGAGGGCGAACCGGCGCGCCGCCCAGGCCACCACGACCGCTGTCAGCACGCTCCATATCGCCTGATACAGAAATATGGGCTGAAATGTGGCGAAATTCTCATAGCCGGATGGACGGTGGGCGGGTGAAATGGCGACGGCCCACCAGAGCGACGACGGGTGGCCATAACCCTGCTGCGCGAACCAGTTTCCCGCCGCCGCCACCGCCGCCCCGAACGCGATCGCCGGCGCCGCGGCGCCGGCCACGGGGCCCAGCCTGATCCGCGGGTCGCGCGTTTGACGAGGGTGCAGCGGGGCGCGGGGAGGACGCTGGGCGCCCGGGCCGCGCGCGGAGCGCAGCCGACGTGGCCGGGGCGCGGACCGCGGGCGCCACGCGGGGGCGGGACGCGGGCGCCACGCGCGGGCGGACCGCGGGCGCCACTTATCAGCGGACAGCCGACGGCAGGCGAACCACGCGGCGAGCGTGCCGAACGCCACCGCGCCAGGGAAGCCGAGTATCGCGTCCCAGGTGCGTACCGCCTGCCACCCGCCCCCGTGCGCCTGCGCGAGCAACGCGCCGGCCGCGGCGGGAATCAGGCCCGCGGGGATCGCCCAGGCCGCCACGTCGGCGATGACCCCGCGCTGCCCGCCGGCCGTGCGGTACCTGCGGTCCGCGACCCACAGCGCGAGGAGGATGCCCGCCAGCACGCACAGCGCCTGCGCCCGAAGCGAGAGCGGCCCGAAATGCCAGACCGACCGCGGCGGGCTCGGGATGTACGCAAGCGGCATATCTGGACAATAGCCAACCTCAGCAGATGAATGTCCGTTTCGGCTGGCTATAGGCAGCTGAAACGGACATTCATCCGGGGGTGGTGGGGGCCGGGGGCGTTACTGGCGGCGGACGCCTGCGGCTAGGTCTGCCGTTAGGGCGCGGATGCTGGCCAGGGCCGCGTCTTCGTCGGGGGCCTCGGCGAGGCGGCGGACGAACGCGGAGCCGACGATCACGCCGTCGGCGAAGCCGGCGACCTCGGCCGCCTGGGAGCCGTTGCTGACGCCGAGGCCGACCGCGACCGGCAGGTCGGTGTGCTCGCGGACCCGGCCGACCAGGGCGCCGGCGCCCGAGTTGACAGCCGCGCGGGTGCCGGTGATGCCCATGAGGCTGACGGCGTAGACGAAGCCGCGGCACACGGCGGTCACCTGGGCGATGCGCGCCGTGGTGGAGCTCGGGGCCACGAGGAAGACGCGGTCCAGACCGTGGGAATCCGAGGCGGCGAGCCACGGGCCGGCCTCTTCTGGCGTCAGGTCCGGTGTGATCAGGCCGGCGCCTCCCGCGCTGGCCAGGTCGCGCGCGAACGCGTCGACGCCGTACTGGTCGACCGGGTTCCAGTAGGTCATCACCAGCGCGGCGGTGCCCTGGCTGGCGATCGCCTGGACCAGGTCGAGCACGTCCTTGATCCGGGTGCCGTTTTTCAGGGCCCGGTACACCGCGTCGGCGATCACCGGGCCGTCCATCAGCGGGTCGGAGTACGGCAGGCCCACCTCGATGATGTCGGCGCCCGCCTCCGCCATGGCCAGCGCGGCCCGCGTGGCGGTCGGGACGTCGGGGAAGCCGGCCGGGAGGTAGCCGACGAGCGCGGCGCGGTTTTCCGCGGCCGCCTTGGCGAATGCCGTCGTGACAGTGCTCATCACGGTCATACTCCGAACCACTCGGACGCCGTCGCCACGTCTTTGTCGCCGCGGCCGGACAGGTTCACCAGGATCAGGCCGCCGCGGCCGAGCTCTCGTCCCACGGCCATCGCGCCGGCGAGCGCGTGCGAGGACTCCAGGGCGGGGATGATGCCCTCCGTCCGGCACAGCGCAGAGAAGGCGTCCATCGCCTGGGCGTCGCTGACCGACCGGTATTCGCCGCGGTGGGTGTCCTTGAGCCAGGCGTGCTCCGGGCCGACACCGGGGTAGTCGAGGCCCGCCGAGATGGAGTGCGTGTCGAGCGTCTGACCCTCGTCGTCTTGCAGCAAGTAGGTGCGCATCCCGTGGAGCACGCCCGGGGAGCCGTGGCTCAGCGTCGCGGCGTTCCGGCCCGGGCCGTCGCCGTCCCCGCCCGCTTCGCAGCCGATCAGCCGGACGCCCGCGTCGGGAATGAAGGCGTGGAACACGCCGATCGCGTTCGATCCGCCGCCGACGCAGGCGATGACCGCGTCGGGCAGCCGGCCGACCAACTCGAGGACCTGATGCCTGGCCTCGACGCCGATGATCCGCTGAAAGTCCCTGACCATCATCGGGAACGGATGCGGCCCGCCGACCGATCCGATGCAGTAGTGGGTGTTATCGACCGTCGCCACCCAGTCGCGGAACGCCTCGTTCATGGCGTCCTTGAGGGTCTTCGTCCCGGTCGTGACGGGTATCACCGCGGCGCCGAGCATCCGCATCCTGGACACGTTGAGCGCCTGCCGCCTGGTGTCCTCTTCGCCCATGTAGACGACGCACTCCAGGTCGAGCAGGGCGGCCGCGGTCGCGGTCGCCACGCCGTGCTGGCCGGCGCCCGTCTCCGCGATGACCCGGGTCTTGCCCATCCGCTTGGTGAGCAGCACCTGGCCCAGCACGTTGTTGATCTTGTGCGATCCGGTGTGGGTAAGGTCCTCGCGCTTGAGCAGCACCCGGCAGCCGCCCGCGGGCCCGGCGCCGAACCGCCTGGCCTCGCTCAGCAGTGTTGGCCGCGCGGCGTAGTTCTTGAGCAGGCCGGCTAGCTCCGCGGTGAAGCCGGGGTCGGTCCGCGCGGCCTCGTACTCCTTGGTGAGCTGCTCAAGCGCCGCCGTCAGCGACTCAGGCGCGAACGACCCGCCATACACACCGAAGTGCCCGGACAGGTCGGGAACCGGGGAAATATCAGGTTCTGCCGGCGCGCGACGCACCGTCGGTGTGCTCTCCACGGCGGTCAGACTACCCGCGTTCGTTGCGCAGCGCCGGATGAGACCCGGCGGTCACCAAGTCGGCTACCGCCGCCCGCGGGTCCTTCTCCGTCACCAGGGACTCCCCCACGAGAACGGCGTCAGCACCCGCCGCGGCGTAAGCGAGCAGGTCGTGCGGGCCGCGCACGCCTGACTCGGCGATCTTGACGACGCCTTCAGGGATGCGACCGGCCAGCCGCGCGAAGATCGAGCGGTCCACCTCGAGGGTGCCGAGGTTGCGCGCGTTCACGCCGATCACCGTCGCCCCGGCGTCCACCGCCCGCTCAAGCTCTTCGTCGGCGTGCACCTCGACGAGCGGCAGCATCCCGATCGACAGCGTCCGCTCGACGAGCGAGACCAGCGCGCTCTGCTCGAGCGCGGCGACGATGAGCAGCACCATGTCCGCGCCGTGGGCGCGCGACTCCCACAGCTGATAGGAACTGACCACGAAGTCCTTGCGCAGCAGCGGGGTCTGTACGGCCCTGCGGACTGCGGCAAGGTCCTCGAGCGATCCGCCGAACCGGCGCTGCTCGGTGAGGACACTGATGACGCGCGCCCCGCCCGCCTCGTAGTCGGCGGCCAGCGCGGCCGGGTCGTCGATGGCCGCCATCGCGCCGCGGGACGGGCTCGCGCGCTTGACCTCCGCGATGACGCTGACCCCATCCGCCTTGAGCGCCGCTAGCGCGTCGAGCGGTGACGCCGCGCGCCGCGACATGTCCTTCAGCTGCTCAAGCGAGACGCGCTGCTGCCGTTCGGCGAGATCGGCACGCACGCCATCAAGGATCTCGTCGAGCACACTCACGCGGTTCCGTCGTCCCCTCAAATCGGAAATGTTGCGCCACCGATGCTAGCCCCCAACCGAACCCGGGCTCGGCGACCCCCCTGGAGTTTGCCTTCGCAATGCATAACCCATACCTTGGCGTTGCCCCAGCGGTTCCTCATTCGCCCCGCGGCCCCCTGGCTCCCCGGAGGTCTCCCCGGCGCTCTCGGCCAGGTCCAGGACGTAGCCAACGCCGTGAACGGTCCTGATGACGTCGCTGCCGAGCTTCGCCCGCAGTTGTGCGACGTAGACGTCGACGGCCCGGGCGCTGGGCCGTTTGCCCCGCTCGTTCTCCAGCGCCGCGAGCAGCCGCTGCCGGCTCAGCACCCGCCCCGGCTGCTGCGCCAGCGTGGACACCAGGACGAACTCGGTCCTGGTCAGGCTGACGTCCCGGCCGCCCAGGACGATCTCGTGGCGGCCGCGGTCCGCGCTCGTGTCGGCGCCGGCCGGGCCGGCGAGGTCGGCCGGCCGGGACGGCGCCGTCACCGGCTGGAGCAGCTCGGCGACCGTGACCACCAGCGCCCGCGGGCTGAACGGCCGGATGAGCCACCGCCGGACGGCCGGCGGGCTGTTCAGGCCGTGCGGCCGCGGATCGCCGCGGTCGAGCAGGAAGACGACGGGAACCACGGCGGCCAGCGCCTGCCGCACGCCACGGACTTCCAGGCCAGGCATCGTCAGGTCGATTACGAACAGGTCGGCCCGCCGGGCCGCAAGCGCGCGCAGTGTCTCCGCCGGAGTGCACGTCACGAGGGCGCGCATGTTCGCCCGCTCAAGGTAGCGCCGCGTCATTTCGGCTACCTCGGGCTCGTGATCGGCGACGAGCACGCTGGGCACCGATCAGTCCACGCTCGCCCGATCCTCGCGGCCGGGGGGCTCGTCGCCTTCGGTAGGATCCTCGCCGCCGCTGAGCGATTCCCACATGGAGGCCGAGTCCCTGGCCCGGGCGGCGGCGGCCGGCGCGGCGGGCCTGGCGGCCCGGCCCGGGCCGAGCGCCCCCGCGGCACCGCTGTCCTGACGCTGCGGCGGCTCGTACCTGGCGGACATCACCGGCCAGCCCGGACCGCGCAACACGGTCGCGAGCCCGGCGAGGAACACAAGCAGCGCCCCGGCGATCACGGCCGCCCGCCACGGCGTGCCGGAGATGATCGCGTGACCCGCGGCCCCGGACACCACGACCGCGGCGCCGCCGGAAGAGCCGCCCGTGGTCGACCCGGCCGCGCCGGAAACGGCGGCGGACTCCGGCGAGGCGATGTGGCCGGCGGCCACGCCCAGCACGTTCGCCGCGGTCACCGACGCGGTCACCGCGGCGCCCGCGCCGGCGCCGAAGACCGCGAGCAGCGCCCCGGCCACGCGGCGCAGCAGTCCGCGGGTGGCGATCACCGCGGCGAGGCCGGCCAGTGCCGCCAGCGCGAGGGCACCGGCCAGCGGCACCAGGTCGGCGCCGGACACGCTGACCACCTGGGGCGACAGCGGCTTCGGCGGCGTGAACACCGCCTGCGCCCAGCGCTGCCTGACCGCCAGCAGGATCAGCCCGGCGCCGACGGCGCCCGCCAGCAGGGCGGCGCCGTACTCGCGCTTGTCCACCGCGCGCTCGTTCCCTGGCCGCTCGTTCACTGGGCGCCGAGCATGTCCGCGTCGAAGCAGGTGCGATCGCCCGTGTGGCAGGCGGCCCCCATCTGATCCACCTTCACCAGGATCGCGTCGCCGTCGCAGTCCAGCGCCACCGACTTCACGAACTGCAGGTGACCGGACGTCCCGCCCTTCACCCAGTACTCCTGGCGGCTGCGCGACCAGTAGGTGCAGTGCCCGGTGGTCAGCGTCCGATGCA
>DATMKQ010000320.1:0-8180 GCA_035571275.1 Trebonia sp. | reverse complement strand
AGGTAGCTGAGCAGGTCGTCGATGTACTCATCTTTGTACGGCCACATCCGGTACGCGGAACTGCGCGGCACCCGCGCCCGCTGGATGACCTCCTCGAGGCGCAGGTGCTCGATGGTAAGCGCCGCACCGGCGTCGATTGCTAGCTCTCGTCCCGCGTCGAGCATGCGCTGCCTGACCTCTTCCGCCGGCATCCGATCCGGCCGGACCGCCATGACTGCCCCCCTGCGTTCCTTCGCTTGTCTCGACTGAAACGTTCATCTACATGTGATGAAATACGCTACATGAGACATTAGACTCAGTGTCTCAAACCGAACGCTGCGGACGGGGCGGCGAGGGCCGTCGGCGGTACCGGGGTCCCGGGCGGCCCTTAGGAGGGGGAGGGCCGGGGACTGGCCGGGCGCGGAAGTGCTTCCGCGCCCGGCAGGCCCCGGCCCCCGGGGGTCTGTCCCGGGCTTGGTCCGGCGCTATTCGCATTGGTCAGTAGGCGACGGTGAAGCGGGTCCCGTGGTGCCTGGGGTTGTCGATCTCGTCGATGAACGCCAGCGCGTAGTCCGCACCAGAGATATGGGACCTGCCGGTCTCGTCGGTCAGCAGCACGTCGTCGCCGACCCGGTACCTGCCGAGCGGCTCGCCCGGGGCGTGCGACCCGAATTGCTGGGCCGGCGACACAAAGAACCAGTCCACGCCGGAGGTGTCGGCGCGCAGCGCGTCGAGCACGCTGGCGGCGCTGCCAGCCTCCGGCTTGAAGGCGTCGGTGAACTCCGGGGTGTCGATCAGCCGCGGGCCGCCCTCGCTGACGAGCAGCGATGCCGCGCCGCCGACGACGCCGAGCCGCGTGCCGTGCGCGGCGCACGCGCTCGTCAGCACCGGGAACGCGTCGATCAGCCGGGTGCCGTCGGCGGTGGGCGCGAAGCGGATGGAGACGACAACCACGTCGGCTTCGGCGGCGACCCGGTCGACTAGGTCCGCGTCGTGCACCGAACCCTGGCGGAACTCCGCGGCGCTGTCCTGCAACCCGTCGGGTTTGCCCGACCTGGTGACGGAGATGACCCGGTATCCGCGCTTGAGCGCCTCATCCCTGATGGCACTGCCCGCGTACCCGGTCCCGCCGAAGATGGCGATCGTCGCCATTGACCCCTCCTCGCATAGATATCTGAGCGCTCAGGAGAACCATGCCCGTTACCGGTGTCATTCCGGGTGATATCCCCCCGGAATGACACACGTCAGCGTCAGTAGCGGATCGCGATCTCCTCGCCGTCGTCCGCGCGCTGGGCCGCGTCGGTCAGCGCGATGGCTGTGCCGGCGGCGATGCGCCGGGCGCTCCACGCCACCGCGGCCGCGTCGAGCACGTCGTCGATGGCGGCGCCTGGCACGCGCGCCGGCAAGGCGATGCCGGCCTCCCGGAGCAGCGCGCGGCGGATCGCCAAGCCGGCTTCCGAGTGCTTGGTAGCCGAAAGCGGCGCGCCGGCCAGCACGGCGAACGAGAGCTCCGGGTGCACCTCATACAAGGTGGGCGGCGTCGGCGAGCGGCGGAAGAGGTCGGCCTCGAGCAGCTTGGCGCGAAGCCCCCACGCCTGCGCGGACATGCCGCCGCCGGTGAGCTCGCGGCAGAGCCGGTTCGCGGCCGGGTAGTCCGGGGCGTTCCAGACCGGGCGCGGCGGGATCGCGAACACGCACGAACCGCGCCGCCCGAGCGCGCGCCGCGCCAGCAGATCGGCGGTGCGCCAGCCTTCGCCGAGCAGCCCCAGGGGCATGTCGATCCCGGTGATCCCGTCCGACGAGTCCAGGCCCAGCTCGCCGAGCGTCCTTGCCATCGTCACGCGCGTCCCCGCCGTGGTCAGCGTGACCGCCACCCAGCCCCCCCGGCAGCCGTCGATCCCCGTCACGCTTACCGCCACGTCTCAGGAGCATAAGGAAAGGGCCGCCCGGGTGCGACCGGGCGGCCCTCCTCGCCGCTGTAGCGTCCCCGCAGTTAACGCTGACAGCAGGCTGGCAGTGCAGGTCAGACGGATTAGAGGAACGGCAGCACGAAGACCTGGTTGCCGCTGACGTTGATGTTGCCGTCGCCGCTGCCGAAGTTGTGCGAGCCGTTCACGTTGCCTGCGCCGTACTGGTTGACGCTCGAGAACGAGTAAGAGTGCATGACGTGCAACGTCTCCCTGCTGGGCAGCAGTTCGCCGCGCTCGGCCTCAAGCTCTTCCATCGTCACCGCGGTCGTGGTCATTGGTGCCCCCTCCTTTGAGAGATCCGTGCAGCACTGTGTACGTTTCAAGATGTACACTTTGTACGGTCATCAACGTACACTAGTGCTCAGGGACAGTCAACGTCAGGATCGGACGGAGCTTCTTAGCACCGGGCACGGATTAGGTTGGTGAATATGGCGGCGCACGCGGGGGATGAAAGGCCGGATCTTCCCGGAGAAGGGTCCGATCATGGCGCTGCGGAGGCGACCAATCCGCTGCAGGACCTGATCCAGCAGCGGCTGCGTGACCGGGGCTGGTCCTATGGGGCGGTGGCCCGCCGTGGCGGGTTGCCGCGGTCTACGGTCTACACGCTGGCGACGACGCGGAACCTGGTCCGGCCGCCGCGGCCGGCGACGATCGACGCGCTGGCCAAAGGGCTCGATGTGCCCGTGTCGGTGGTCCGAGGGGCCGCCGCCGAGTCGACCGGGCTGCATTACTACGACGAGGGCACCCCGGCCGGGCAGCCGGAGGATCCGGATGACCGGGAGCGGGAGATGCTGATCGCCAGCATCGACGAGCTGTCGTCCGACGATCGCCGTCACGTGGCCGCGCTCGTCGAGTCGCTGCGGAACCGGGCTGCCCCGGGTCAGCAGGTCGGTTAGCACCGCGTTAAGTCAGTCCGTCGGCCAGAACCCAGACCTGTCACGTTTTACTGAGAAAGCCAGCCGAAGAGGAGTTCGTTGAGCTCCTCCGGGGCGTCCAGCGGGATCCAGTGGCTGGCGCCGGTGATCTCCTCGTACCGCCAAAGGCCCTTGACGATGTCGCCGGAGGCGCGCATCCGCGCGCCGTCCAGGTACCGGTCGCCGTCGGACCAGATTCCGAGCGTCGGGACCGTGACCGGCGGGAATTCGGGCCGGGGCCCGGGCATCCGCGGCGCGAGGTTGGCGCGATACCAGTTCAGCGAGGCGGTGAGCGCGCCGGGCCTGGACAGGTCGGCGATCGCCCGGTCGATGTCGGCGTAGCCAGGGGTGAGCTTGCGCAGCATGGCCCAGTCCTCGTAGGCGATGTTGGCTTCCGCGATCCCCTCGAACTGGAAGAACAGCTGGTACCAGCCCATCTCCCGCTGCCGCGTCGTCGCCGGCGCGGCCAGGTGCGGAACCGACAGGGCGGTCAGCGTGCGAACCCGGTCCGGGAGGTACATCGCGGTCAGCCAGGCCACCGCCGCGCCCCAGTCGTGCCCGACGAGGTGCGCGGTTTGTAGCCCGCAGGCGTCCAGGACGGCGGCCACGTCGGCGATCGAGTTGCTCAGCTGGTAACTGTCAGTGCGTTCCGGGCGCGAACTGCGCCCGAAACCGCGCAGGTCAGGAGTGATCGCGCGGAAGCCGTTCGCGGTCAGGAAGGGAACCTGGTTGCGCCAGAGCACGGAGGAGTCCGGCCAGCCGTGCAGCAGCAGGACGGGGATGCCGTCGCCGTGGTCCTCGACGTACAGGTCGGCGTCGCTCGCGTTGACGATCACGACAGCATCTTTAGCACCTCGGTGCGCGACGGTCCAGGTGCGATCCACGGATCGCGTGACGCGGCCTCGGTGATCTTCCGTGCCAGGCCGGGACGAGTCATGATCTCCTGCGGCGGCGCCAGCATCGCGATCATCTCCAGGTACGCGCGGAACACGTCCGCGTCCCACGTCATGGCCGCGAGCAGGTCCCGGAGCGGCGCGCCCGCCAGGTCGGGGGCATCGTGGGACGGCGAGCGCCCCTCGATCACCGCGGCGATCTGCGCGATGCGCTGGTTGTCCAGGTAGACCGTGTTCCGGTACCAGGGGAGCAGCCGCTGCCTGGTCAGCCGGTCGTACTCGAGGGCGAGCGTGAACGGGTCCTTCACATGGTCGGCGACGGCTTCGGCGACGATGGCGGCGTGCATGAGGCCGAGCGTCATGCCGCGGCTGGGGGACGGGTTGGTGCAGGCCCACGCGTCGCCGACGCTGAGCACCCCGGTCGCGACCGGCACGCCGGCCCGGACGACGGCGCGGATCCGGTTCACTACGCCGCTCGCGGCGAGCACGGTCGTGACCGGTTCGCCGCGCTCGACCAGGTGGGCGTGCAGCGCGCATTGGCCAACCAGCCTGGTCCAGTGCCGTTCGTCGCGGAGTTTCCTGAGCGCGCGGTCGCGGGCGTGAATGGCGACCGTCACTGACCAGGTCCCCGCGTCGGCCGGAGTCGTCAGGACGGAGTAGCAGTCGAACGAGGTGATCGCGCCGGCGAGCGGTGCCGGCGGCTCCTCGCCGGGGCAGGCACGGAAGAAGCGGGAGTAGTAGGTGAAGCCGGCGTCTTCGGCGCGCTCGGCCACCTCGTACAGGCCGGCCGCGTCGAGCCAGACCGGCAGCGGTGACCCCCGTCCCATAGCGTCGATCACCAGGTCGGCATGCAGTTCGGTCTGGTCCTGCAGCCGGACGCCGGTCACCTGCCGCGACCTGGTGGTCAGCAGCCCGACGACCCGGGCGCCGCGGCGGACCTCCGCCAGCGTGCCCGCCGCGCTGGCCATCGCGTGCTCAACCACGGGGCGGCGCGCGGTGCGGGTCAGGAACTTCCCGTCGTCCGGCCGCGGCGTGCGGTCGGTGATCCCGGGCGGCAGCGGGGACAGCATGGTGTGCCGGACGGCGCCGGCGCTCTCGAGTGCGCTGACCACCTCGGGCAGGTGCTCGCCGAGCACGCGCAGGCCGGCTGGGAGCAGGTAGTGCGGCTGCCGGAACTGCATGACGCCGTGCCGGGTCCAGTGGTCCCAGGCCTCGGGCGGGGTGTTCGGTGGCGGCGCGGGATCGCGCTCGAGAACGGTGACGTCGTGCCCCTGCTTGGCGACCATCAGCGCGGTGGCCAGCCCGATCAAACCGCCGCCGATGACCACTATGCGTGCCATTGCGCTAACTCCTCGTATATGAGGCCTTCGGTCATACCATGACACGAGTGTGGTGATCTGGGAAGTATGCCGGACTTAAGAAAAACGTCATTGCAAATTGCACTCGTATGGTGACTCTAAGTAAGTCACAGCAGGCGAAGCAGGCGCTCGGCGGTCATGCGGCCAGTCTCTCGCCGATGGCCGCGCTCATCCTGCACATCAACCGCGCAACAATGCGTGGCATGGCAATGGATTCCCCTCGTCCGATTGCCCCGGTGAGGGCACTTTCGCACGCGGGGACACGCAAAGGGAACCCTAGTATTCGGCCCTAGGGGCACGGCGGGTGCGCGACGCCGGGGAGTAGGGGACGGAACGGAGTCAGCCGCTTACGTTCAGGATAATTACTGCGGCAATTTACCGAACGCGGACCGAATGCTGACGTTGGCTTTGCCCTACCCGGTCGGAGACGCCGATTCGGTTCCCTTTAGGATCAGTACGTGGGTGACCGAATCGTTACCTGGCCGAACGCGCTCAGCGCTGCCAGGCTGGCCGGGGTTCCCGTGTTCCTGTGGCTGGTCATCGGCCCGCGGACGGCCACCACCGACCTGATCGCGGCGGGAATCCTCGGGCTGGCCGCGATCACGGACTGGCTCGACGGCAAGCTGGCGCGGATGCTCAACCAGACGAGCAGGCTCGGCCAGCTGCTCGATCCGGCCGCCGACCGGCTGTTCATCGCCGCCACGATCATCGGCCTGGCCGTCCGCGGGATCATCCCGTGGTGGCTGTTCGGCGCCATCGCCGGGCGGGAGCTCTGCGTGGCGGTCGCCCTGCTCGTGCTGCGGCGCCACACGCCGTACGGGGCGCTCCAGGTGAGCTTCGTCGGCAAAGCCGCAACTTTGTGCCTCATGTACGCGTTTCCTTTGTTGTTCCTCGGAGCTCACGGCGGGCTGGCGGCCGAGGTCGTCCGCGTGCTCGGCTGGGCGTTCGCTGTCTGGGGTATCGCCTTGTATTGGTGGGCGGCCATGCTGTATCTGACGCAGGTGAGGGACCTGGTCAAGGAATCGGGCGTGAACGAATCGGGCGTGAAGGGAGCGGCTGCGTCTTGAAGGCCGTCGTGATGGCAGGCGGTGAGGGCACTCGGCTGCGCCCGATGACCGCTAACCAGCCGAAGCCGCTGCTGCCGGTGGCGAACCGGCCGATCATGGAGCACGTCCTGCGGCTTCTCAAGAAGCACGGGTTCGACGAGACCGTCGTCACCGTGCAGTTTCTCGCGGCGCTCGTGCGGAACTACTTCGGCGACGGCGAGGACGTCGGCATGTCCCTGCAGTACGCGACCGAGGAGGCCCCGCTGGGCACCGCGGGCAGCGTGAAGAACGCCGAGGACGCGCTGCGGGACGACTCCTTCCTGGTCATCTCCGGGGACGCGCTGACCGACATGGACCTGTCGGAGATGGTCAGGTTCCACAAGGAGAACGGCGCCCTGGTCACCGTCGGCCTCACGCGCGTCCCCGACCCGCTGGAGTTCGGCATCGTGATCGCCGACGAGGACGGGCGGATCCAGCGGTTCCTCGAGAAGCCCACCTGGGGCCAGGTGTTCTCCGACACGGTGAACACCGGCGTCTACATCATGGAGCCGGAGGCGCTGGCCGAGGTCTCGCCGAAGGAGTCCGTCGACTGGTCGCACGACGTGTTCCCCAAGCTGCTCGCCCGCGGCGCACCTATATACGGCTACATATCCGACAAGTACTGGGAAGACGTCGGCACGCTGGAAAGCTACATGAAGGCGCAGGCGGACGTGCTCAGCAGGAAGGTCGAGGTCGACATCGCCGGCTTCGAGGTCTCCCCGGGCGTGTGGATCGCCCAGGGCGCCGACGTGGACCCGGACGCGGTGCTGAAGGGACCGCTCGTCGTCGGCGACTACGCGAAGATCGAAGGGGGCGCGACGATCCGCGAGTACAGCGTGATCGGCGCCAACGTGGTGGTCAAGGAGGGCGCGTTCATCCACCGCGCGGTCATCCACAACAACGTGTTCGTCGGCCAGGGCACGAACCTGCGCGGCTGCGTGATCGGCAAGAACACCGACGTCATGCGGCTGGCGCGGATCGAAGAGGGCGCGGTCATCGGCGACGAGTGCGTCGTCGAGCCGGAGGCGTACATCTCCGCCGGGGTGAAGGTCTACCCGTTCAAGACCATCGAGGCGGGCGCCGTCGTCAACACGAGCGTCGTCTGGGAGTCCCGCGGCCAGCGCACGCTGTTCGGCCAGCGCGGCGTGTCCGGGCTCATCAACGTTGAGGTGACGCCCGAACTGTGCGTCCGGCTCGCCTCCGCCTACGCGACCATGCTGAAGAAGGGGTCGACGGTCACCACGTCCCGGGACGTGTCCCGGGCGGCGCGGACCCTGAAGCGCGGCGTGCAGAGCGCGCTCAACGCCAGCGCGATCAACGTCATGGACCTGGAGGCCCTGCCGCTGCCGGTGGCCAGGTTCGAGACCGCGCGGTCGGACTACAGCGGCGGGATAGCGCTGCGCACCACGCCGGGGGACAGCCAGTCGATCGACATCATCTTCCTCGACAACCGCGGCGCTGAGCTGTCCCAGGCGGCGCAGCGGCGGCTCGAGCGGGTGTTCTCCAGGCAGGAGTTCCGGCGGGCGTTCCCCGGCGAGATCGCCGAGCTGTCCTACCCGCCCCGCGTCGTGGAGTGGTACACCCACGAACTGCTCCGCTCCGTCGACCTGAACGGCGTGCGCGGCGCGGACCTGAAGGTGGTGGTGGACACCGCCGGCGGCACCGTGGCCCTGGTGCTGCCGACCCTGCTCGGGCGCATCGGCGTCGAGGTGCACACGCTGAACAACCGGCTCGACGAGGTCACGCCGACCCAGACCGTCGCGCAGCAGCGGGCCGGGATGCAGCGGCTCGCCGAGGTGGTGTCGTCGTCCCGCGCGACGTTCGGCGTCCGTTTCGACCCGGTCGGCGAGCGGATCCAGCTCGTCGACGAGAAGGGCTCGCTCGTCAGCGACGAGCGCGCCCTTCTCGTGGTGCTCGACCTGGTGGCGGCCGAGCGTCGGCACGGCCGGGTTGCGCTGCCGGTGAACACGACCCGGGTGGC
>DATMKQ010000319.1:0-7127 GCA_035571275.1 Trebonia sp. | reverse complement strand
GCCCAGGTGGCGAACGACTCGTTCAGCCACAGGTCGTCCCACCAGCGCATGGTGACCAGGTCGCCGAACCACATGTGCGCCATCTCGTGCAGGATGGTCTCGCCGCGTGCCTCCCGGGAGAAGTCGGTGACGCGGGAGCGGAATATGTAGTCCTCGAGGAACGTGACCGCGCCGGCGTTTTCCATCGCGCCCTCTTTGAATTCGGGCACGTATAGCTGATCGTACTTGCCGAACGGGTACCTGATGCCGAACGCGGTGTGGAAGAAGTCGAAGCCCTGCCTGGTGACCTCGAATATCTCATCGGGATCGAGGTACTGAGCCAGCGACTGGCGGCACATGATGCCGAGCGGTATCCCGTCATGCTTGTCGCGGACCACGTGGTAGGGACCGGCCGAGACATGGGTGATGTACGTGGCCATCACCGGGGTCGGCGGGAAGTGCCACAGCCGCGCGCCGCCGTCCGCGGGGACCCCGCCTGCTACGTCCGGCGCCATGTTGGACACGACCAGCCAGCCGTCCGGCGCGACCACGGTGAGCTCGTAGCTCGCCTTGAGGTCGGGCTGGTCGAAGCACGCGTAGATCCGGTGCGCGTCGAAGGTCTCCAGGTCGGAGTACATGTAGACGTTGCCGTCCACCGGATCGGTGAACCGGTGCAGGCCCTCGCCGCTGCGCGAGTAAGCGGACTCGGCGTCCACCACGACCTCGTTGTGCGCGGCGAGCCCGTCAAGCGTGATGCGCTCGCCGTCGAACGCCGCCAGGCCGACCGGCTCCCCGTTGAGCGTGATCGCATGCACCTGCGGTGCCACGAGGTTGAGGAAGGTGCCCGCTCCTGGCCGCGCGCAATCGAAGACAACCCTCGATACCGAACGGAAGGTGGTGTCCCCCCCGGTCAAGTCCAGCTCAACCTGGTAGGAGCCGACAGTGACCAGCGCAGAGCGTTCTCGTGCCTCGTCACGGGTGAGGTTAGCTGCCACCAGGAGATCCTTTCGTGATCGTTCTCGGCTGCAGTGAATCTTTGCACGTGCAGCCCTTCGAAAGAACGTCTGTACGCTTCCCGGAATGCGGCGGTCTCACGCCGGGTTGTGCGTGCTGACAAGGCACAGATGCCGGATAACAGGAGCGTGCATGAGCGAGCAGGAACTGACCGTCGTCGACTTCTGGTTCGACCCCGTCTGTCCGTGGGCATGGATCGCGTCCCGGTGGATGCACGAGGTCGAGAAGGTACGTCCCGTCACGACGCGGTGGCACGTGATGAGCCTGTCCGTGCTGAACGAGGGCCGGGACTTGCCCGAGCCGTACCAGGAACTGATGCGCACAGGGTGGGGTCCGGTCCGGGTCTGCATCGCCGCCGAGCAGCAGTTCGGTCCCGGGGTGCTCGGACCGCTGTACACGGCGCTCGGCACCCGGTTCCACCTCGACAAGGCACCGCGTGAGCGCGCGACCTACGAGGCCGCCCTGGCCGAGGCCGGACTCCCGGCCGAACTGGCCGCCGCGGCGGACTCGACCACCTACGACGAGGCGCTGCGCGCTTCGCACAAGGAAGGGATCGACCGGGTCGGCTACGACGTGGGCACGCCAGTGATCTCGGTGAACGGCCTGTCGGTCTTCGGACCGGTCGTGTCGCCCATCCCGCGCGGTGAGGCGGCGGCCCGGCTGTGGGATGGCGTGCTGCTGATCGCGGGCACAGACGGCTTCTTCGAACTGAAGCGGTCCCGTACCCGCGACCCGATCTTCGACTGACACACCCTGCACGTTCCCCGCCTGGTCCGATAGCGGTTTCAGAACATATTACACCGCGTACCTGTCCAGTTATCAGGCGTAATCAAGGGTTTTGCCCCGGGGGGTTTTTCGTCGCCCCCCGGGAGGCTACGGCGGTCCTGCTGCCACTCGCGTCACCGCTGTCTGGCAGACTTTCGGGCGTGCGCGTATATCTGGGATCTGATCACGCGGGGTTCGAGCTCAAGACAGCCTTGATCAGCTGGCTCCGTGAGGCCGGACATGATCCGGTGGACTGCGGCCCCGCCACTTACGTGCCCGACGATGACTACCCCGTGTACGTGATGCGCGCGGCGCGCGCGGTCATCGACAACCCGGGCAGCCTGGGCATAGTAATCGGTGGTTCTGGTAACGGCGAGCAGATCGCGTCGAACAAGATCCCCGGCATCCGGGCCGCGGTCGCGTGGACCGACGAGACCGCGCAGCTGGCCCGCCAGCACAACGACGCGAACGTACTCAGCCTCGGCGCGCGGATGTACAGCATCAGCGACGCCGTCGGTTTCGCGAAGGTCTTCGTCGAAACGCCGTTCTCCCAAGAGCCCCGGCACGCGCGTCGCCTGGAGGAGATCGCCGAATACGAGAAGACCGGCGAACTCCCGCCACTCCCCGGCGCATAAGTGTCTCGATCGATACCCCCCGGGGTATCGATCGCGGGCGCGTTCATGATCCCGTAAGTTCTTGCGGCAAATAGAGGTGTCGCAGGACCCGGTTCCGGCGCTTGTCAAGCCTGGGCCGAGCAACGGCGCTCGGGTGCCCGCCGCTACGTCCCGGTGGCCACAGACCCCACTTCGCTGCCGGCCCGGCGCGCCGGCGGTGAGGGCACCTTGATTGCGTAATCGATGTCGCGCCGGGTCCGCGCCGTCGGCGGTCGCGGCCGTCCAGGCTGCCTAGCGCGAAGACTTTGTCTTCTTAGGGCGCGGTAGCCATGTTTTTCGGTCCGTTTCGCGTTATTTGTCCATGCCGAACGCGCCCTAAGACGCCTGACCCGGCCCCGGATGCGCTGAGCGCTCGGACCAATGACGTCCCCTGGCGGGACGGGGCACCGTGCGGCCAGTTATTCGCCGTATCTGTCGTGATGGCGGAGCCAGGCCATTAGCGGGCCGTCGCTGCGCCCGGGCGGTAGCTCCCAGTCCTCCTGCCGGCCGCGAGCGGTGAGGTCGAGCCAGTGGTAGCTGCCGTTCATCATGTCGGTGCCCCGCGCGTAGTTGGAGTAGGTGAGGAACACGCGGTCGCCCTGGCGGAGGAAGGCGCTGATGCCGTGTAGCTCCCCGGACCAGCCCTGCCACTCCGGGCCGAGTTCATCAAGGCCCCGGTAGTTGTATTCAACGGGGGCGACGGACTCGTCGAGAGTGACGTGGAAGTCGTAGTTGAAGTCGCTGCCGAATGATGAGTACCAGGGGACCGTCCACCCCATCCGCTGGCGGAACGGCTCGATCCTGGCCAGCGGCGCCCGGGACACCAGAGCTAGCGTGGTATTCCGCGCGTGCAGGTGAGCGAGGTGCCCGATGCTGTCGGTCAGGAACGAGCAGGACGGGCAGCCTTCATCCCACTCGGGGTCGAACATGAAGTGGTAGATCAGCAGCTGGCTCCGGCCCTCGAACAGGTCGGGCAGGCTGACCTTGCCGTTCGGGCCGTCGAACACGTACTCCTGGTCGACCTCGGTCATCGGCAGCCCGCGCCGTCCGGCGCAGAGGGCGTCCCGCTGCCGGGTGAACTCCTTCTCTTTCGCGAGAAATTCCTTGCGGGCGGTGAGCCACTCGGCTCGTGACACGACCTGCGGATCTTCCATCCCGTCCTCCGGTCTCTGCGCTATCGGCCGCGTCGGCGCCGCCTGCGGCTACGCGATTGCGCGTCATCCTCGACCAGCGCCGATGCCGGTGCCGGCGGCGGCGCGCTGGCCGGAGCGGACGACGCTGGCTCTTCGCGCGCCGCGGCCTCGGCTAGCTGCTCGGGCCTGGGCCGCGACACGTCCCTCGCGCGCATCGCGGCACTCAGCGTAATCTTCATGCCTGGCACATGTCCTAGTGTCGGTCAGAAGATCCTCGGGCACCAGGGTGCTGGGTCCCACGACATGGCCGCGGACAGGGTCAGCAGGGCGCCGGGCCGCCGCTGCGTGACGAGCCCGGCCGCGCCGAGCATGCCGAGCCGGGTGCCGCCCAGGTAGGCCGCGCCCAGTTCCCTGATGTCGAGCGCGACGTCCGCGGGATCGGATGTCGGCTCGCAGCTGGCGCCCCCGGTCGGGCCCGCTGCCCGCAGCCGCCAGCGGCCCGCGTTGGCAGGCAGCAACTCGTCGGCGACCTCGATCACCACGTCCACCGGACAGGAGTACAGCCGTCCGGTAAGCGCCTTTGGCAGATCGACGATCCGGATCCACACTCCGTCCGCGACCTTCGGCCGCGCCCGGCGCGGGTCGAACAGCTGGTAGAGCACCGGGTCGTCGGCGGGGCGCAGCCGCGCGATGTACTCCGATACCAGGTCACGGCTGAGCACGTCCCGCCACAGCGCGGCGCCCGCGGCCGGATCGGCCGCGATCAGCTCCCTGATGACGAGCACGCTGTCTGGCAGGAAGGTGTCGTCGTCCCACCGGCCGCGACCCGCGTAGAGGGCGTAGCCGCGCGGTCCCGAGTCATCCTCCGCCAGCACGCAGCGCTGCGGGCCGAACCCCTGGCGATCCTCTTCGAAGTCCTTGAGCACCCGGTCCCACCAGGCGTCATTCCTGGTGAAGAAGCCTGGCTGGGTGGCGAGTGCCGTGTCGTAGACCTTCGCGAGCTCCGCGGTGACCGCGGTTGGCTCGGCGAGGCGCAACCGCAGCCCGGGGTCGGATGGCGCGTCCTTAGCGAGCGCGCCGTCGCCGCGCCGGAAGCTAAAGGACGCCTGCAAGGAGGCGCGACCGTAACCGTACCGCCCGTACAGCGGAGACTCAGAGGCCCACAGCGCGGCGATGGGCTCGCCCTGAGCGGCGATGTCGGTGAGCTGGCGGCGCATGATCGACCGCAGGATGCCGCGCCGCCGGTAGGTGGGCAGCACCGCCACATAGGTGACTCCGGCCGCTGGCAGGATCCCGCCAGGCACGGACATGCCGAATGAGTAGATGCCCGCGATGCCCACAGGTCCGGCGCTGGAGGGCAAGGCCGGGTCGAACGCGGCCAGCGACCGCTGCGCCTCGAACAGCCTGCGGATGATGCGCATGTCACGCTCCGCCGGCGGGCCGCCATGGAACGCGTGCTCATCTACGGCACGGTAGGCTGCGAACTCGTTGTCGGTGACGGGTCGGATGGGATACGCATCTGCCATGGTCGTCTTCTTACCCTGCCGGGACATCGCGCGCGAATCGTTTTCGCGTGCGGCGAAGGAAGGCGGAGAAAATAGCGTGGCAGCGCGTGCGATGGCGACGATCTGCGGATAGCCTGCGCCCGTAATGGTAGTTCCTTCGCCCGCCGCCGCCATGCGCACCGTGATGCGCTCGGTTCGGCGTGCCGTGGGCTGGATGAACTATCAGGTTCGCCAGCAGTTCATCACCAGGAACCGCCGTGTCGCGTTCGGTCTGACCCTGGTTGTGCTGGCGATCGCGGTGGCGGCGGTGCACGTGTCAGCGTGGTGGTTCTCCCCTGGCGTGATCATCTTGCCGATCCTGTGCGGAGGCCTGCTGCTGTGGCCGCGGGCGCTGCGGATCCTGTTCGTTATAGCGGCGGTCGGCATCGCTTACGACGTGGCCAAACACAAAGCGGGCGCGGGGATCGTCGCCACGATCGTGGTCACCGCCGTCTTCGCCGACGTGCTCGCCAGGACCAGGGGAAAGCTGGGCACCCGGGGGCTGCGCGCGGACCGGATGATGATCGAGCTGCGGGATCGCATCCGCGCCCAGGGCACGCTGCCCGAGCTTGGCGACGGCTGGGGATCGATGGTGGTGCTCCGGCCGGCCGGCGGTTCCTCGTTCGGCGGTGACTTCGTGGTCTCGCACTGTGACGGCAAGTCGCTCGAGGTCGCGCTCGTCGACGTGGCCGGCAAGGGCATGGACGCCGCCACCAGGGCGCTCCTGCTTTCCGGCGCGTTCGGCGGCGTGCTCGGCTCTGTGCCGCGGGAGTCGTTCCTGCCTGCCTGTAACGCGTACCTGCTGCGCGGCAAGGCCGCCGAGGGTTTCGTCACCGCGGTTCACTTCGCGGTCGACCTCGCGACCGGTGAGTACACGCTGTCGTCGGCAGGGCATCCGCCGGCCGTCCACTTCGACGCGAACACCGGCCTGTGGCGGGTGACCCAGGCGCGCGGGATGGTGCTCGGCGTCGTCACCGACCTGCTTTCCGCGGCCCCCGACCTCCCGGAGAAGGGGGTGCTGCGCCGCGGCGATGCGATCGTGCTCTACACCGACGGGCTCGTCGAGGCGCGGCGCAAGGACATCGACGAGGGCATCGAGCGCTTGCTCGGCGAGGCCGAGCGCATGGTCGTCGCCGGCTTCAAGACCGGTGCTCCGGACCTGGTCACCGCCATGCAGCGGGCCATCGCCAGCGGCGACGACTGCGCCCTCGTCGTGATCTGGCGGACCTAAACGCTCGCCGCCGTGGCGAGCAGGCGGTGAGCGGCCCCGATCAGGCCCGCTGACTGCGCCGCGGTTGCGGTCGCGCCGCGCGGAGCCGCGGCCGGGAGGCCGCCGCCGAACTCGGCACCGTACAGGACGGTCTTCATGGCGGAGACGATGGCGTCCCGCTGGTTGCCGAGTTTGATCAGCACGTTCTCGATCGCGTTGTACGTGGTGTCGCCGGCCGAGCTGCTGGCCAGCGCGACGGTGGATGCCTTGAGCGTGTCCAGGCCGAACTCCCCCACGGCCGCGTTTATCTGAGAGTAGAAGTCACCCAGCCGCACCAGCAGGCCGTAGTTATGGCGCACCGCGGGCGGCAGCGCGCTCGGCGTGACGACCTCGATGAGCACCCGGCCGTCCGGCGTGTAGTCGTCGTGCAGCTTGAGCAGGAACATCATGGTCGGCTGGATGTCGGTGTGGTCGGACCACAGCCCGTTGTTGACGCCCTGGTGCTGTACGCCAGGACCGACCAGGCCGAGCCACGTGGTGTTGATCTCGGTGGCCACGTCGCCGTGATTCCATGCGTCCTGCCCAGACGGCTCGCTGACGCAGGACGCACCGCAGCTGGCCGGGCCGCTGCTCAGCCAGAAGTCGGTGTTGGCGAACAGTGCCACCGTGGCGGTCCGCTTGGGGTCGCCCTCCACCGCGTGAGAACCCGCTGCCGGTGCGGGTCCGGCGAGGCAACCGTAAGCGAACAGAGCCGGACTCAGGAGGATTCAACTCGAATATCACCTGAAAACAGCATGAACGCCACCCGCAGGAAAGCCGAACGCTGGCT
>DATMKQ010000318.1:0-2684 GCA_035571275.1 Trebonia sp. | reverse complement strand
TGATACCGGCCGGGTTTTCCACCTCGCCGTGCCTGAGCAGGTGGACGATGGTTGTGTCGGACATAGCCCGGCCAGCTTACCCAGTCAGGCCGGCCTTACCTGCCGCAGCGCATCGCGGACCTTCCCGGCCACGTGGCCGGGCTGGTACCGCACGACGAACGCGGGGAAACGCAGCACGCGATACCCGCCCAGGATGAAATCATTGTCGCGTTCCGTGTCCGCCCAGTACTGCGCGGCGTCCATGTGATGAATTCCGTCCACCTCGACGATGAGGCGGGCGGCCTCCCACACCGCGTCGAGCCACCGCCGGCGACCGCTGGCATCGGGTCGCTGCGCCTGCCGGTCGGGCTCGGGCAGGCGGTGCCTGCGAAGCAGTCGGGTGAAGTCGAGCTCAGAAAGCGCCTGCGCGCCGCCTGCGATGTCATCGAGCGTGGCCTTGATGACGACCCGCCTGGGCAGCCGCTGGTTCCGCGCCACGACCGCCGTCAGGTCCGCCACCCGGACGAGCCGTTGCTGCACCCCCGCCGCCAGCACGGCCTGCGCGCCTCGGTCGGTGACCATCCACGCCGCTGCGTCCACCAGTGACCGCGCGATCCGCGTCCGCGGCGGCTGCCGCAGCGGATGAACGTCGTCTCCGTCAAGTAGGCGGGAGTAGTGCACGACCAGCGGCAGGCGCGGACGCTGTCTCCTGACCGGGCAGAATGCCGGGACGAGAACGTGAATCGGGCGATCCGCAGGCTTACCCGGGTCGGCAAAGCCGGTGAGGCCGTCCAGCGTCGCGGCGGTAAGACCGGCGAGGGCTGCCCCGGGCCCGGCCCACAACGCCGCGATCCGCAGGACCTGGATCTCGGTGAGAGGGCCAGACTGGGCGACTACTACTCCCCGGCACGGCTGCTGCCAACGGCCCGAGGTGACCCGCCATCGCAGTGCGTCGCGCGTCAGGTACTTCATGGCGGAGTCGACGGGCAGCACGCCATCCTGGCCACTCAGCAGGTCAGCCAGTCCGGCATCGTGATCGTGGGTAACCGCCATGCAGGCAGCCTCTCCCGCGAACCGTTGCCGCGTCACCCCCTGCCCGCAGCCTGTGGATAAGCCCGCTACTCGCACCAAACCTGTGGATAACTTCCTGCGTTCGCGCCACTCTCAGCCGGCGCCCCCGCTTTGTCTACGCTTATGGGGGTTATAGCACCCAAAACTGCAGACAAATCGGCGGCAACGCAGCGAGACGAGGCGGAGCAGCAGCAGCTAGGCGTTCAGCGCCGCTGCGGCGGCCGAGGCGGCCGCCGGCAGGGCGTCGGCGACGCGCGCCAGCGCATCATCGTCATGCGCCGCGGAGACGAACCACGCCTCGAAAGGCGACGGGGGAAGGTAGACGCCGCGGTCGAGCATGGCGTGGAAGAACGCGGCGTAGGCGGCCGCCGACTGCTCCTTCGCGTCCGCGAACGAGCGCACCGGTTCCGAACGCCCCAGGAACACCGAGAACAAACTCCCTGCTTCTGACAGCCAGAACGGCACTCCGGCCGCGCTGAGCGCCGATGACGCCAGCTTCGCGATGGCGGCGGCGGCGGTGTCCACCCGCGCGTACACCTCGGGGGTGCAGCCGCGCAAGGTGGCGAGCCCGGCCGCGACCGCCAGCGGGTTACCCGACAGCGTGCCGGCCTGGTAGACCGGCCCGGACGGCGCGAGCCGCGACATGACCGAGGCGCGGCCGCCGAAGGCCGCGCAGGGCAGCCCGCCCCCCATGACCTTGCCGAACGTCACCAGGTCCCCCGGCACGCCGTCAACGCCGTACCAGCCCGACGCGGTCACCCGGAACCCGGTCAGCACCTCGTCCATGATCAGCAGGGCGCCGGCCGACCGGCACAACGAGGCGAGGAGGGCGTTGAACCCGGGCGCGGGCGGCACGATCCCCATGTTGGCCGGGCACGCCTCCGTGATGACGCAGGCGATCGACGAGCCGCGCGCGTCGAACACCGAGGACACGGCGTCGAGATCGTTGTAGGGAAGCACGATGGTGTCCCCGGCGGCGGCACCGGTGACGCCGGGTGAGTCGGGCAGCCCGAACGTGGCCACGCCGGAACCCGCGGCCGCGAGCAGCGCGTCCACGTGCCCGTGGTAGCACCCAGCGAACTTGACCACCAGGGGGCGGCCGGTGAACCCGCGAGCCAGCCGTACGGCGGACATCGTCGCCTCGGTGCCCGAATTGACCAGGCGGACCTGCTCCACCGGGGTGCGCGCGACGATCTCCTCGGCCAGCAGCACCTCACCCGGGGTGGCCGTGCCGAACGAAGTGCCGTCGCGCAAAGCGGCGGAGACGGCCGACACGACCGATGGGTGCGCGTGCCCCAGGATCATCGGCCCCTAGGAGCAGACCAGGTCGACGTACTCACGCCCGTCCGCGTCGGTCAGGTAGGGCCCCGAGCCGCGGACCATGAACCTGGGCACGCCCCCGACCGCGCCGAACGCGCGCACCGGTGAGTTCACCCCGCCGGGGATGACTTCACGCGCGCGGGCGAACAGCCCCTCGCTGCTTTCGGCCGCGTCCGAGTCAGTCACGGGGCCTCGCAAGCGTCGACGATGTACTCGAGCAGCCGCAGCGCGTCCGGCAGCGGATGCTCCTGCGGCGGGCGAAGCCACCGCGCGGCCAGGCCAGGCGCGTAACCAGACGGCGGGGCCAGCACGTA
>DATMKQ010000317.1:0-2956 GCA_035571275.1 Trebonia sp. | reverse complement strand
GGGCGGGGCGGGGCGGGGCGGGGGGCTAGACGGAGAGGTCGGCGTGGGCGGCTGCTACGTCGGCTGCCGTTAGGGTGGTTAGGTCTTCTGCCGTCGCTGACTCGCCTAGGCGGACTACGCGGACGTCGCGGCAGGCGCAGGCGCGCTCGAACAGGGAGCGGGCGAACCGGCCGTTGCCTAGTTCGTCGACGCGGCCGGACTCCGCGGCCTGGACGAAGATCTCGTCAAGGACCCGAAGCGCCGCGGGCTCGAACACGTCGCCCGCCTGCTCGGCCAGCAGCACGGCGATGTGCGACAGGTCCGGGGCGCGGTAGCTGGGGAACGTCACGCGGGTGCTGAACCTGGACGCCAGGCCCGGATTGCTGCGCAGGAACCTGTCCATGTCGGCGGGGTACCCGGCGAGCACGATCACCAGCCGGTCCCTGTCGTCTTCGGCCCGCTTGAGCAGCGTTTGCACCGCTTCTGAGCCGAACGCGTCGCCGCCGGAATAGCCGTCGTTGTGCAGCGAGTACGCCTCGTCGATGAACAGCACGCCGCCGAGCGCGGAGTCGATCAGCTTGTTGGTCTTGATCGCGGTGGACCCGAGGTGCTCGCCGACCAGGTCGGCGCGGTGCGCCTCGATGACCTCGGGACGGACGAGCAGCCCGAGCGCGGCGAAGATGCGTCCGAGGATGCGCGCCACCGTCGTCTTGCCGGTGCCAGGCGGGCCCGTGAACACGAAGTGCATGGCGGGCGGCTGGCTGGTCAGGCCCTGGCGGTCGCGCAGCTTCGCGACGCGAAGCTGCGCGGCTATCGAGCGAACCTGCTGCTTGACGGGGTCAAGCCCGACCAGTTCGTCGAGTTCGGCGATCGCGCTCTCCAGCGTCGGCGTGTCCTCGTAGCCGCGCAGCCGCGAGGTGAGCTCGGCGAACGCCTTCTCCAGGTCGGCGCCGCCGATCGTGATCAGGTCCTCGGCCGCCGGGTCGCCGCCGGCGCCCATCACCCGCACGTCCCTGGCCTGACCCGCCTTCTCCAGCAGGGTGCGGACGAACCGCCCGTTGCCGAGCTCGTCCGTGATCCGCCTGCGGCTCACGTCCTCCAGCATCCGCCACAGCACCGGGCGCGCCTCGGGCGCCAGCGCCTCGTGCCTGCCGCGCAGCTGCGTTTCTGCCAGCGAAAGCAGCTCTTCGGACGAATAGGTGGGGAACCTGATGCGGGTCGCGAACCGGGAAGCGAGGCCGGGGTTGGACGCCAGGAACGAGTCGGTCTGCTTCTCGTATCCGGCCAGGATGATGATCAGGTTCTCCCGGTCGTCCTCGGCGCGCTTGAGCAGCGTCTGGACGGCCTCCACGCCGAACCGGTCGCTCTGCCCGTCACCCTCGTTCACCAGGCTGTAGGCCTCGTCGATGAACAGCACCCGGCCGAGCGCGGAGTCGATCAGCTCGTTGGTCTTGATCGCGGTCGCGCCCAGGTACTCGCCGACCAGGTCCGAGCGCTGCGCCTCCACCACGTCCGGCATGTCGAGCAGCCCGAAGGCGTAGAAGACCTTTCCGATCACCCGCGCCACGGTCGTCTTGCCGGTGCCGGGCGGCCCGAGGAAGACGAAATGCCGCATCGGCTTGTCGGCGCTGAACCCGGCCACCGCCCGGCGGCGAGCCGCCTCGATCGAGGCGGCGATCGAGCGCACCTGCTCCTTGACCGCGCCGAGCCCGATCATCGCGTCGAGTTCCGCCATCGCGTCCTCGATCGTTATCACCGGGCGCTGGCGCTGCGGCGCGGCCCCCTGGTGCTCACGGGTCGCGTGGTCCGCGTACACCTGCGCCACGCCCTGCGCCCTCGCGCCGTACTGCAGCGGCGAATGCCCGGGGTAGGCCGAGGGACCGGGGCCGCCGCGGGGCACCGCGCCCGGGCGGGGGGCCGGCCTCGCGGGCGGGCCGACGACCGGGCGCCCGGCGGACGTCGCGGGCTGGTACAGCCGCGCGTCCTGCATGCCTTTGGCGGCCCGCCAGCCCAGCGCCACGAACGCGATCAGCCAGGCCGCGATCACGCCTACCGCAGGCGAGATGTGCATGCCGTGCAGCTGCCTGAGCAGCGCCGCGACGAAGATCACCGGCCACATGAGGGTCACGGCGACCGTTCGGCACGGCACGTAGGCGCGGCGCAGCGGCCCGAGGTGCGCGAGCGCGGCCATCACCACGGGCAGCGCGATCAGCGACCAGCGCACCGGCGTCGAGGGCGACGTCGCGGGATCGGAGCTATACAGCGCCGTCACGTAGAGGATCCAGATCGCGAGCATGGCCACATAAGCCGAGGCCATCTTGGTGCGGACCTTGTGGACGACCGCCACCGGCGCGAGCACAGGGCAAAGGAAAAGCACGGCTCCGATAATGAGGACAATCCTCTGCGGCATCCGAATCCGGTCCGTAGCCCGCTGGACGCGCTCGACGAGGTTGAGCTTTCCCCGACCCGTGGACTGGACCCTATCGTTTGGCAGCATCACGCTCCCTCGACAGTCGTAGTCCTTGTATAGCGCATCAGGAGAGATCGCAACAGGTTACAGGCCGATACGGTGTGTGAAATCCCTGACGCCTACGTTCATAGAACTGGGTCGAATCGGCAGGCCGGACGGGAGAGTGCCGGGGACCGTTCGGGACAAATATGAACTTGAATTCAAACGGTGCAGGTGAGGTCGATCTCGTCGTGCAGCGGGATGCCGTAGTCCCCGGTGCGCGGGATCTCCGGCTTGCGCAGCCGGGACCGGTCCACCGCGCCCGGTCGCAGCGCGGCGAGCCGGAAACCACGGCGCTGGTAAAAGCGGAGCGCGCCGATGTTGTCGTTAGTGGTGGTCAAATTGACCTCGTGGCAGCCGCGGCGTTTGGCCTCGGCGCGGATGGCCTCGATGAGCATCGTGCCGATACCTGTGTGCTGGTCGATGGCGTTGATCGTGACGATCTCCAGTACGCCGGGCCGGACGTCG
>DATMKQ010000316.1:0-13348 GCA_035571275.1 Trebonia sp. | reverse complement strand
CCGCTACACACTCGGCGGCAAGGCGCTCGAGGCCTGCGGTGAGAACGTCATCGGCGCGCGGATCGCCGGCATCGACACCCGCCGCTACCGGTGGCTGATCTTCGTGGCGACCGCGGTGATCGCGGCGGTATTCGGCATCGTGGAGTCGCCGATCACCGGCTACACGTACCTGTCGGGCGCGACGATCTCGCTGACGGGGTTCCTCGCGGCCGCGTACGGCGGCTTCCGCAAGCCCGGCCGGGCGCTGCTCGCCGGCTTGTTCATCGGCGTCCTCGAGGCACTGCTCGGCGGCTACGTCAGCGCCGAGTACGGGGACACGGTCCTGTACGCCATCCTCGCCGCGCTGGTGCTCGCCTGGCCGCGCGGCCTCGGCTTCGAATCGGCGGCGGTGAGCGGGTGAACAGTCTCGTCGGCATCGCGCGCACGCGGTCACTCGGGCCCACGGCCCTGGTGCTGGTGGCGGGCGTCCTCATCGTGGCGGTCTACGGGCAGCAGTACACCGGGTCGGTGTTCGTGCTGTCCGCCTGCTACGCGATCGTCACCGCCGGCATGGCCGTGCAAATCGGCTTCAGCCAGCAGATCGCGTTCAGCCAGTCGGTGTTCATGGGCGTCGGCGCGTACGGCGTCGCCATGCTGAACTCTCACTTCAACATGTCGGTGCTGGTCGCCACGCCGATCGTGATGGTCGGCGCGGCGATAGCCGCGCTGGTGCTCGGCTCCGTCGTCACCCGGGCCTCCGGGCTGGCGCTCGCGGTCGCGACGCTGATGCTGCCGCTGATAGCGGTGGGATACGTGAGCAATACCGGGTTCCTCGGCGGCCCGGTCGGCGCGCCGCTGACCGGCCAGCTGTGGCCATCGTCGTCGACGACGACGTCGCTGGTCGGCGGCGGCCTTGTCACGGTCGCGTTCCTGGCGATCGTGGTGTTCGTCTGCTCGCGGATCCTCACGTCCGACATCGGGCTCGAGCTGTTCGTCCTGGGCGTGGACGAGCGCACCGCCGCGGCCATGGGCGTCAGGACACCGCGCCGCAAGCTCGAGCTGTTCGTGCTCGGCTGCGTGTTCGCCGCCCTGGGCGGCGCGGCGTACGCGGGCACGCAGCAGTTCGTCCCCGAGACGCTGATCGACCCGACCGCGGAGCTCGCGCTGCTGATCATGCTGTTCATCGGCGGACGGCGATCGGTCATCGGCGCGGTCGTCGGCGCGCTGGTCATCCAGTACCTGCAAGGGGCCAGCAACTGGGTGAGCGTGAACATCCTCGTGGTGGAGGGATTGCTGCTCACCGTGGTGCTGCTGGTGGACCCGGAGGGGCTGGCCGGCATCGCGCACACGGTCACGGGGTGGCTGCGCGCCCGCTACGGCGACCGGGTCCCGCGGCGGCGCGCGGCCGCGGCCGCGCCTGCGGCAGCCGCGCCTGCCGCGGCGGAACCGGTAGTGCTGAGGCTCGAACCGGTGATAGCCGGTCAAGGCTTCAGCGCTAACGAAGCGGCCAGGGAAACGTCGGCCGCGCCGCTGCTTGAGTGCAGGGGCGTCAACAAGGAGTACGGCGGGCTATCCGTGCTCGACGACGTGTCGCTCGTGCTGCCGGACCGCGGGCTGTTCGGCCTGTGCGGCCCGAACGGCGCCGGCAAGTCCACCCTGCTCAACGTCATCGGCGGCAGCGTGCCGCCGTCGCGCGGCCAGGTCCTGCTCGACGGCGACGACATCACGAGGACGCCGCCGCACGAGCGGTTCTACCTGGGGATCAGCCGGACCTTCCAGGCCGTGCACCTGATCAAGGGCAGAACCGTGCTCGACAACGTGGCGGTCGCCTGCCTGGCCTCGCATAAGTCGAGCATCCTGACCCGGATCGGGCGCAGCAGGCTCGACCAGGCCAGGGAACAAGCCGCCGAGACCCTCAACGGCCTCGGCATGCGGCACATGCGGGACCGCGAGGTCTCGTCGCTGACGCTGGAGAACCAGCGGCTGGTCGAGCTGGCCCGCGCGCTGGCGCCGCGCCCACGGCTGCTGCTGCTCGACGAGCCCGCCTCCGGGCTGTCAGAACAGCAGCGCTCCCGGCTCGCCGACCTGCTGCACGCGATCGGCGAGCTGACCTGCGTACTACTCGTGGAACACGATCTGGACCTCGTCGCCCAGGTCAGCCAGCGGATCTTCGTCCTGTCGAGCGGCCGTCTGGTCTTCGACGGCGGCCCGGACGACTTCCGCGCGTCCCCAGTCGTCAACTCACTGCTGGTAGGTCTCTAGGAGGTTGAACCATATGCGAAGACGCACACTCATCCCCTTCGCCGCCGCCGCGACAGTCCTGCTCGCCGGCGCTCTCGCAGCCTGCGGCTCCAGTGGCGGAGGCAACTCCGCCAGCGGCAACTCCACCATCGTCGCCTGCGGCGACCTGGCGCTGGCCGGCCCGTACGCCCAGATCGGCGAAACCGACAACTGGGGCGCGGTGGCCTACTTCAAGCACATCGACGCGACCGGCGGCATCCTCGGTCACAGGGTCAACTACATCACGTTCAACAACCAGTCCAGCGCCGCGCAATCGGAGCTGATCGCGCGCAAGTGCATCGACCAGTACCACGCGATGTTCATCATCGGCCCGGAGTCCGGCGCCGACACCGAGTCCGCGCTGCCGATCGCGATCGCCAACCACACGATCCTGATCAGCCTGTCCTCCGGCTGGCAGACCAACGGGTACCCGGCGAGCGAGCTGACCTCGTGGGGCTTCCCCGGCTTCTACGACGTCTTCTACGAGGACCAGTACGCCTCGGTGCAGCAGCTCATCGTGCCGCGGCACTACACCAGGGTCGCGCTGCTCGAGGACAACTGCGGCTCGGTCTGCCTGGCCAACCAGGGCAGCGTGCAGGCGCTGGCCAAGCAGTACGGCTTCCAGCTCGTCTCCACCCAGATCGACCAGGTGGGCGCCACCGACGTCACCCCCGAGGTGGTGAACATGCTGGCGACTCACCCGCAGATCATCTTGTTCGGTCTGGTGCCCGGCACCGACTCGATCACCGCGATCCGGGCGATCCGGGCGCAGGACCCGACGATCCCGATCAGCGAGTGCTCCGCCTGTGAGCTGCCCAGCTTCATCGCCGCCGCAGGCGGCGCGACGGTCATGAAGAACATCTACGTGCTCGGCTCGATGCAGGACTGGCTGACCGCCGCCAAGCAAGGCACCTCCGCGCAGGAAAAGGCCACCGCCACTGGCCTCGAGGCGTACATGGCCGGCATGCAGGCGGCGGGCCTGGGCAATGACAACGCCATCGACAACAGTCAGGAAGGCTGGGACGCCGGGCTCGAGGTCAACTGGGCGATCACGCAGGCCGGCAACCTGAACGAGACCACGATCATGCAGAAGCTCCAGCATCTGGACATCAACACGCTGGGCATCATCTGGAACAGGAACCCATCCAACTACGAGGACATCAGCCAGGTCCTGGCCGCGATGGAAACCATCAACCCGGACGGGTCGGCGACACTGTACAACGCAGGGAGCTAGAAATCATTATCCGAACGGTCCCCGCGGTCACCCGGGGACCGTTCGGAATAACCCTAGGCAGTACCGGGCGCGGCGGGCCACGATCCGTGCCCACCCTGTGCCACCCCGAGTTCCTTCCTGAACCGCTCGTATTCGGCGGTCTCCCGCCCCGCGGGGACGAGCACGAGGTCGCGGGCCACCACGGCGACTCGTTCGCGCATCGCCTGTTCGGCGCGCTCACGCTCGCTGTCGGCGGCGAGCAGCACCATGTTCTGACAGCCGGCCGCGGTCAGGAAGCCGAGCAGCAGCATCGCGGCCGCCAGCACCACCAGCCACGGGATCAGCGATACGTCGCCGAGCAGCGTCGACTGCCCTCGCCCGCCGTGCGCCACGGCGATCACCACGGCCCACACCAGCCCGGCGACGGCGAGCACGGTCAGCAGCCACTGCCAGGCGGTGATCACCCGCCACCAGAGGGGGACGTTCGTGCCCTCGCCGCGCACGGCGCCGCCTACCGCGTCGGCGAGCGCTGACGGCACCGTGGCCGCGTTCGACCGTGCCGCCTCCCGCAGCGTCGCCGACCACGGCTCGGGCATGCTGCCGCCCACCGCGTCGGCGAAGCTGGTGATGGCGTTGTCGACTTCCGACTGCTGCGCCTGCCCGGCGCCGGTGGCGCCGACATTGCTGGCCGCCCGGAGCGAGCGCACCGGGTCACGCCGCCGCCGGATCAACCTGGCCGGCGGCCAGCCCGTGAACCGGGCCGCCTGCGCCTCGCGGGCGCCCGCGAGCGCGTCCGCCACCGCGGCGAGCCCGGCCGCCTGCGCGAACGCGTCAGTCAGCTCCCGTGCGGGTTCCACCGGTACGTTGACGACGGGGTCGACGACCTCGGCCTGGCCGTCCGGCTTCGCGTCGTCCCAGGGCGGCTTCTGCTTGGCCACCTCGGGCTCGTCGTACCCGATTTCCCAGGGCGGCCGAGCTTCCGGCGGCTTATCTTCATCGGGGGCGTTGGCGGATTCGACCCTGGCCGTCGCGGCGAGCGCCCGGTCCGGCGCAACCTGCCCGCCGGCGTGCTCCGCGAAGCCGCCGACCACCGAGTCGATGTCCGCGGAGATCCGCTCGCTGGCCGCATGGCTGGCGTGCACCACGTCGATCAGCAGCGCCCGCAGGTCCTCAAGGCCCGCGCCGGTGCGAGCGGACACCGGCAGCAGCGGAGTGTCGGCGAGTCCCTCGGCGTCGAGCAGTCGCCGCAGGTCGTTCTCGCAGTCTTTGGCCTGCTCCGGGGTGAGCATGTCGACCTGGTTAAGGACGACGGTGAAGACGCCGGCGTGCCCGGCCAGCGGGATCAGGTACCGGTTGTGCACCGCCGCGTCGGCGTACTTTTGCGGGTCGAGCACCCAGATCAGCATGTCGGCCAGCTTGGAGAGCCGGTCGACCGCGGCCATCGACGCGGTGACCACCGAGTCGTGGTCCGGCAGGTCGAGAAGCAGCAGGCCGTTCAGCGTGGACTCGCCGGAGTCAAGCGCGCTCGCGCGCGCGTACCGGTGACGGCGCTGCACGCCGAGCCAGTCGAGCAACGGCGCCGCGCCCTGCATCCCCCACACGCACGCGTGCACGTGCCTGGTGGTCGGCCTGGTCACGCCCGGCGGTGAGAAGGTGGCCCCGGACAGCGCGTTGAACAGCGTCGATTTCCCGCTGCCCGTGCCGCCCGCCAGGGCCACCACGGTGTGGTTGGCGGACAGCCGCAGGCGCTCGCCGGCCCGGCGCAGCACGCCTTCAGAATCGTCGATCAGGGACTTGTCGAACCCGTCCTGATTCTGCCGTGGCTTGGCCATCCTGACGAGTTCCGCGAGCGCGTCCAGCCGGGCGGACAGGTTCCGCTCCACCATCTGCGGGGGCCCGACCGAGGGCAGCGTGGTCATCGCGCCGCTTCCAGGGAGTACTCGGCCTGGTAGAGCCGGACCGCCGCGATCGGATCCACCGGACCAACCTGGTCAAGCACCTCGATAAAGCGCAGCAGTTCCTCGTCGAGGAGCAGCCGGACCCGCTCCGTCAGGTCCGCGCGGGCCTTGTCGATGAGGTTCTTGGACTCGAAGGCGCCGAATGCGGACGCGAGGAGTTCGGTGGGAATGCTGAGGATCTCGCTGCTGCCCGCGTCGCTTGGGTCCCGTGCGTCGCCGTCTTCGCCGAGCGTGGCGATCAGCGTCACCAGGCTCAGCGGCTCGACGTCATAGGTCGTGCCGCCAGCCCGTTTCGCCAGGTTCTCGGCCTGCACAAGCCGCATGAGCTGATCCTGCCACGCGCTGACCGCGCGGGTGACCCGTGGTGGCAGCTCGGTGGAGGAACGGTCGAGTGTCGTGGCCGGGTGCGCGCTCGCGGCTCTGCCCGCGGTGGCCGCGGTGGGCCCGGCTATGGTGTGGTCGGCGGTGGCGGCTGGCAGGCCGGGCGGTTGCGGGCCTGGCGGTTGCGGGCCTGGCGCTTGCGGGCTGGGGGCTTGCGGGTTGGGGGCTTGCGGGTTGGGGGCTTGCGGGCTGGCCGCGGCCGCGTCGAACGGGCTCTCGCCGAACACGGACTCGAACTCCCGCTTGGCCCGCTCTCCCCTGGCCCGGCTGGCCTCCGCCTCGGCGAGCAGCGCCGAGCCCGCGGACTCCGTCCGCCAGCCGTGCGTCACCTGCTCGGCGGCGCGGTCCGCGACCGAGACGACGAGGCCCTGCAGTGCCGCCCGCAGGGCGCTGTCGAGTGCGCTGATCCGCGTGGTGCTAACGCCTTTGCGTGCCCGCCTGCCCTTGCGGGACGGGCGCTTGCCGCGCAGCGCGGCACCGAGGTCGCCGCTCGCCGCGTAGTCCTGCCAGCGAGCCAGCACCTCGCCGCGCAGCAACTGAGCGTTCCGCGTGCCGGCTTCAAACTCGGTGAGCGCGGCCATGTACGCCGCCTCCGCCTCGCGGCGCAGCCTGCCACGGAGCACGACCTGCGCCTCAACGTGCTTGGCCAGCCCGGGAACCCGGGTCTTGAACGTATCGAGCACGCCGGCCATCGTCTGGCTGAGCACCGCGACCCTGCGGTCGGAGCGCTGCGCGGTCTCGTTGAGCCAGTCCTTGATCGGCTTGAAGACGTCGGCCGGCAGCATGCCGTCGACGATGCCGGTCTCCGGGATGACGAACCGGTGATCCGCGGTGATGCCGTTGGCGTCGAGCATGGCGTTGAAGTGGCCGACGAGTTCGGCCCGGTGACCGGGCGGCACGCGGGACAGGACCACGCCGAGCGCCGCTCCGCGCTCCCTCGCGTGCTGGAGGATTTCCCACACCGGCGCGTCCGCGTACCGGTTGGCGCTCGTCATGAACAGCCACAGGTCGGAGGCGTCGAGGAACTGATAGGCGAAGTCGTAGTGCGCTCGCACCACCGAATCGATGTCCGGCGTGTCGAGCAGCGCGACGCCCTTCGTCATCCCCTCGCAGGCGGCGAGCACGAGCAGCCCGTCCCGTCCCGGCCTGGCCAGGCCTTCCTGACGCACTCGCGGCAGCGTGGGCAGGAAAATGTTCTCCGCGAACCAGCCGATGTCGTCGGGGTGACAGGCGAGCACCGGCGAGTTCGTGGTGGGCCGCCTTACTCCCGTCAGGCTCACCTGGGTGCCGACGATGCTGTTGACCAGCGTGGACTTCCCGGCGCCCGTGGAGCCGACGAGCGCGACCAGGATCGGCGCCGCGGACTGGCGGACCCGCGGCAGCAAATAGTCGTCGATCTGGCTGAGCAGCTTCCCGCGCTCCACCGACACCTCGTCGGCGCCGGGAATGTCGAAGACAAGCGGAACAGCGGCGATCCGCTTCCTCAGGTTCAGCAGGGTCGCCTCAAGGAGCCGCGCATCGACCCGGACCCGCGACTGCTGCCACGCATCGGCCACGCGTGATTCATTCCCGTCATGCGGCGAACTCGCACCAGTCTCTGGTGCCGATTCACCGCCAGACTCTCCCATTTCGCCCTCGGGCGCCGCCATAGAATCGACCATATCCGCCGCGCCCGCGGCACCTGTAACGTTTCGCCGTTCCCGCCCGGGCGACGGCGATTCTTCCGCCGTCACGCCCTTTCCTTCCATCCTGCCGCCTGGTTATGTGCTCGTTAACTATCCTCCGCCAGCGGGGGTACTGGCGGGGGGGCCGAGCCTAGGTCCCGCGCGAGGCCGGCGAGTTCCGCCGCGATGGTAACCACCCTGCCGATGACCACCACGGCCGGGGGCCGGATCCGCTCGTCTGTGACTTGCCTCTCGACTTCTTCCAGCGTTGAGTAGATTGTGCGCTGAGTCGGCATGGTACCGTTCGCGATTACCGAAACCGGGCTGCTCCCCGGCCTTCCGTACCGGATCAGCGCGTGGGCCACCGCCCCCATCCTTTCCAGGCCCATCATCAGCACTAGCGTCCCATCGCTTTTCGCGAGTGCCTCCCAGTCCACCGCGGACCCCTCGTCACCCGGCGGGACGTGCACAGATACCACGTGAAAGTCCTGGACGGCACCGCGGTGCGTGACGGGCACGCCCGCGGCCGTCGGCACCCCGACCGCGCTGGTCACGCCAGGCACTACCGTCACGGGTATCCCGGCGCGCAGGCAGGCGAGCATCTCCTCACCGCCGCGGCCGAACACGAACGGGTCACCGCCCTTCAGCCGGACCACGAACTTTTCGTTTCTCGCGTGCTCGATGAGCGCCTCGTTGATGTCCTCCTGGGACATCGCGCGGCCGTACGGGACCTTCCCCGCGTCGATCACCAGCACGTCCGGTGGCAGTTCCGCGAGCAGTTCGCGCGGCGCGAGGCGGTCGGTGATGACGACGTCCGCCTCGGCGAGCAGTTGCCTGCCTCTTACTGTTATCAGCCCCGGGTCCCCCGGCCCGCCGCCGATCAGTGCCACGCCCGTGCGGCGCTTCCTGTAGTGCCGCGCCGCGATCGTCCCCGCCTGCAGGCCGCTGATGACGGCGTCCCTGATCGCCGCGCTGCGCCTCGGGTCGCCGCTGAGCACGCCGACGCTGGTGTCGGCGGCCGTGCCGGTGGCGGGCGTCCAGGCCGTCGACGCGGCCGCGTCGTCGGCGCGGACGCACCAGATCCTGAGGCGCTCGGCCTCCTCCGCCACGGTAGCGTTCACATGATTCGGCCCGGCGCAGGCACAGACCAGCCACGCGCCCGCGCAGTCGCCGGGCTGATACACCCGGCGCAGCCACTGGATCGCGCCCGCCGCGGCCAGGTCCTCCAGGGAAGCGGTCACCTCGGGTGAGACGAGCACCACGCGCGCTCCCGCCGCGAGCAGCCGCGGCACCCGGCGGGCCGCGACGGTGCCGCCGCCGACGATGACGACCCGCTTGCCGGGCAGCCGCAGGCCCAGCAGGTACGCCCCGTCTTCCTGTTGGCCCAAACCAGCAGGATCATGACTTACGCCCACATCATGATTTCCCGCCACGGCTGCCTCTCGGGTCATGCCTGTTCTCGCGGCTTTCGCGACTTCCCGGACCGAAAGTACCCGAACAGGCGAACCATGACGCCAGCCGCGGCACGGACACGCGGCGGCGCGGTCGCGCTACGGTTCTGGCTCGCCGCGGGCGGCGCGTAGCAGCGCACTGAACGCGGCGACCGCCACTACCGGGCCGCCCTTCTCCGACACATTGCTCAGCGAGGGCAGCCCGCTGGCGCGCAGGTCGTCCTTGACCGCCGCCGCGCCGGCGAAGCCGGCCGGCACCCCGATCACCAGCGCGGGCTGCACGATCCGGCGCAGGATCTCGGCGAGCGCGTCCGGCGCGCCGCCGACCACCCACACCGCCCCAGGCCCCGCCTCGCCGAACCCGAGCCGCACCCCGGCGGCCGGCACCGTGATCCCCGTCGTCCTGGCCAGCCTGATCGCCAGCGGCTCGGCCGCCTTGCAGATCACCGGGCAGCCAGTGATCCCGACCGCCACCAGCGGCGCGTCGGCCACCACGGGCGCGCCCGCCGCCATGGCCCTGACCCCCGCGGCCAGGACCGCCTCGTCGCAGGCCAGATCGGTGACGTAGTCGAAGTCCGCGGTCGCGCAGAGAACCGCCTCGGTGACCGCGCGGGTCAGCGGCGGCAGCCCGCTTAGGTCGATACGGGACCTGAGCACGCGGTACGACTCGGCCGCGAGCGGGTCGATGGCGGCGGAGCTTGCCTCTTGTACTTGTTGGCGGGATGCGGCCGGGGTCATATCTGCCGAGCCAACCACCATGAGGTCCGTGCGGACAATCAGCCACGCCGGCGTGTCCGTGACTACACACCGTGTCCGACGGTTACTTTCTGATAACGGGTTCCGGGCCGGGATCGCGAAAGTGGCTTGTTTACCCGCGACCTGGGTAATCGCGGCGGTAACACATAGGGCACGTACCGTGCAATCCCGCCACGCGATATCAGCCGGCCGATACACTTACGGCGCGCGGGCTTGTCCGGCGACGTGCGCTTGGGCCACTGTTGGCTACCGTCGCCACACAGGACGATCTTCAGCGAACTGTCAGGTATGGCGGGTAGTTTCCCGGCCGGCGCACCCAATGTCGCGTGGACCGCCGGTCCGCGAAGCGAACGGAGCATGAATGGCGAAGGAACCCGGTTCCACCGGCGGGATAGCCGTCGCGATGCCGGCTGGTCTGCGCCACCAGGTTGATGCGGTCCGCACCACCCGCACCCACGACACTGACGACCTCGGCTCCGGCCCCGTGACCGTCCGGCCCGAGTCCGACCCGCACCACGCGACGGAGGCATAAGCGTGTTCTACTCCAACCCGGCCGACGCGGCGATCGACGCCGACGCGCTAGAAGCGCTCACCGGAGCTTACGGAGAGCGCGCCACGAAGCTGCCTCCTGTCGCGCTCGTGATCGCCGCCTACAACGAGGAAGGCGCCGTCGGCCCCGTGGTGGAGGCACTGCCCCGCACGTTGTGCGGGCTGGCCGCCGAGGTGATCGTCGTCGCCGACGGCTGCGCCGACGCGACGGCCAAGGAAGCCGACGCCGCCGGCGCCGTCGTCGCCGACGTGCCTGTCAACCGCGGCCAGGGCGCCGCGCTCCGGCTCGGTTACCGGATCGCCCGCGAGGGCGGCGCGGCGTACATCGTCACCACCGACGCAGACGGCCAGTACAACCCCATGGAGATCGAGTCCATGCTCGCCCCGATCATCGCGGGCAAGGCGGATTTCGTCACCGGATCCCGCCGCATGGGCAGCGAGGAGACCCACGACCCGGTCCGCCGGGCGGGCGTGCGGTTCTTCGCGTTCCTGGTGACCCTGCTCACCGGCCAGCGGATCAGCGACACGACGTTCGGCCTGCGCGCCATGCGCGCGGAGGTGACCGGGGCGGTCCAGCTCGAGCAGCCGCAGTACCAGGCGTCAGAGCTGCTGATCGGCATCATCACGCACGGCTACAAGGTGCTCGAGGTGCCCGCCACCATTCACAAGCGCAAGGTCGGCGAGAGCAAGAAGGGCCAGAACCCCTTCTACAGCCTGCACATACCCGGCGTGAACAACGTCTTCTACGGCCTGAGGTTCGCCCGGGTGGTCCTGGGCACCTGGTGGCGCGAACGCCGCCGCCGCTCGTAACCGCGCAGCCGCCGACCTCGGCCTGCCACCCCGCACTTCGCTCACCGGGACGAAGGTACGGCTTAGGGCAAATGAGCGCCCCCCGTATCGGACGAATCGGGCACATAAGGGTACCTCTTTTGCCCTAAGCCATCCGGCGACAGTTGGTTTCGTCCCTAGGCCGCGGGTCGCGGCCCGGGGGCAGCTGCCTGAGTATCGCGTCGTGAGCCGCTTACTTTCGGGCGGGCCGGGGTGCAGGTTTCCCCGCGTAAACGCCTGCCCTGATGGCCGGCGCCGGTGGTTAGGCGAACTCGTCGTCCGCGGCGCGGTCGGCCGCGGCGGTCTTGCGCGGCTCTCCGTTGGAGGCCTGCCTGGCGGAAGCGCCGTTGGGGGACTGTGACACGACGGTGGCCTCGGCGGTGGCGGCGGGTGCCGCGGAGTGCGGGGCCTCGGCGGCGCGAGCGGCCTCACGGCTGCCCGGCGGGATCGTGTCGGGGCCGGTCGCGGCGGCGCGCGCCGCCGTGGTGCGCTCGGCGAACAGCACGTAGTGGAAGATCACGAACCGCAGGACGAATGTGACGAGGTTGGCAGCCAGGTACACCAAGTCGACGAGCAGCACATGCTTGAAACCGTGCAGGCCCAGCCACGACGCCATGTGATAGCCGAGCTTGGTGGCCAGGTAGAGGATGGCCCACACCATGGCGGAGATCACCCAGAACGGCACAGTTTCCCGTAGCACGTCCGGCTTGCCTTTGCGCTCCCACGCCCACCGGCTCAGCACATAACTGACGGCCGCGCCGGAAAAGGTGCTTATCAGCGCGGCCGGTCCCGCCGTCATGTGGAACACGCCATTGCAGATGGACAGCGCGATCTCGCTTGTCGCCAGTGCCGCTATCGCGACGCCCGCGAAACGAGTGAAACGAACCCCTACCTTCGTACGGAGCTTGCCCCAGAGTGCACCAACCAGCCGATTCTGCGCGAGTGCCATGTACTTCCTCAGGTTAGGGACCGATGATGCTTAAGTACCACACAACCAGTACGGAAACCGCAGGCCCCACGACTCATCCCCCGGCGCCATGTGCCTCAGCGCACGTGCCGGGGATGCTTCGGTAACGCGCACTGGTAGCACGTTACCCGGTCGGGCCTGGCGCCGCTGCCAAGACCTGCCGGCTCGACGGTGATCTATTCGAAGAGTAACTACCCGCTCATGGCCGACTCACGGCGCATCGATCGGGCAGGATAGCGTCAATGGCGTAACTGGTGTAACGCGGGAGGAGTGGCGGATGAAGATCCTGGTTCTGGGCGGTGACGGGTACCTGGGCTGGCCGACGGCTCTGCACCTATCTGAGCACGGCCACCAGGTCGCCGTCGCCGACAACTTCGCGCGCAGGCACTACGACGACGAACTCGGCGTGGAGAGCCTCGTGCCGATCGAGCCGCTGCGCGTCCGGATCGCCGCGTGGAAAGAGATCACCGGCAAGGAGATCGGCTGCTACGTGGGCGACCTCACCGACCCGGTGTTCACTTACCGGATGATCAGCGAGTTCCGCCCGGACGCCGTGGTGCACTACGCGGAGCAACGCGCGGCGCCGTATTCCATGATCGACCGCAGGCACGCCATCTACACGCAGTCCAACAACGTGCTGGGCACGCTGAACCTGCTATACGCGATCGCCGAGATCGACCCCCGGATCCACCTGGTCAAACTCGGCTCGATCGGCGTGTACGGCACGCCGAACATCGACATCGAAGAAGGCTGGCTCGACATCGAGTACAACGGGCGCAGGGATCGCGTCATGTTCCCCAAGCGGCCCGGCTCGTTCTACCACCTGTCCAAGGTGCACGACGCGCACAACATCGAGTTCGCCTGCCGGATCTGGGACCTGCGCGCCACCGACCTGAACCAGGGCGTGGTCTACGGCCAGCAGACGCCGGAGACCGCCCGCGACGACCGGCTGGCGACCAGGTTCGACTACGACGCGGTGTTCGGCACGGTGCTGAACAGGTTCGTGATCGAAGCGGTGATGGGCCACCCGCTGACCGTGTACGGCACCGGCGGCCAGACTCGCGGCCTGATCGATATCAGGGACACCGTTCGGTGCATCCAGATCGCCTGCGAGAACCCGGCGAACAAGGGCGAGTTCCGCGTGTTCAACCAGATGACCGAATCGATGTCGGTCCGCGAGATCGCCGACACGGTGGCGAGTGCCTACCCAGGCGAGGTCACGATCGAGGAACTGGACAACCCGCGGGTCGAAGCGCCCGAGCACTACTACAAGGTCGCGCACACCAAACTCGTCGACCTCGGCCTCGACCCGCATCTGCTGT
>DATMKQ010000315.1:0-8521 GCA_035571275.1 Trebonia sp. | reverse complement strand
TGGCGGGGGATGGCGGGGGGGCGCTCGGCCATCCGGATGGGCCTGCGGCAAATGTTCGTCGGCGCGCTCGCCGCCGCGGTGACCTACGGCGTCGGCCACCTGATAGGCGCCCACGTGTCCTGATCCGGCAAAAGGCTAGGGCAAAGGGCTATCGTTCGGACATGACGATCATTGACGGAGCCGGGGTCGTCGTCACCGGCGGTGGCGGCGGCATCGGGCGGGCGATCGCGCGCAGGCTCGCGGCCGGCGGCGCCAGGGTCCTGGTGAACGACCTGGACCCGGATGCCGCCGCCGCGGTAGCGGAAGAGATAAACGGCGTGCCCGTCCCCGGCGACATCGGCACGCCAGACGGCGTCTGCGACCTCATCAAGGCCGCCGAACGCGAACTCGGCCAGATCGACATCTACTGCTCGAACGCGGGCACCGGGGCGGGCACCGACCCGGCCACCCCCGACGACGTCTGGCAGCGCGTCTGGGAGGTCAACACGCTCGCGCACGTCCGCGCCGCGCGGGCGCTGCTGCCAGGCTGGCTCGCCCGCGGCAGCGGAACGTTCGTCGTCACCGCGTCGGCGGCCGGCCTGCTGACGATGCTCGGCTCCGCGCCGTACTCGGTGACCAAGCACGCCGCCGAGGCGTTCGCCGAATGGCTCGCCGCCACCTACGCCCACCGCGGGCTGACCGTGCACTGCGTCTGCCCGCAGGGCGTGCGTACCCAGATGCTCAAGGACTCGGGTCGGCACGGCGAAATCCTGCTGGCCGGGGCCGCGATCGAGCCAGAACAGGTGGCCGAAGCCCTCTGGAACGCGCTGGCCGACGGCAGCTTCCTCGTCCTGCCGCACCCCGAAGTCCGCGAGTACTACGCCCTGCGCGCCGCCAACACGGACAAGTGGCTGCGCGGCATGTCGCGCCTTCAGCAGCGAGTTGAGGAGGGGCAAGCGTGAAAGCCTGCCAAGTGAGCCGCCATGGCGACCCGCGGGACGTGGTCGAACTGGCCGAAGTGCCGCGGCCTCAGCCCGGTCCCGGCCAGCTTCTCGCGCGGGTGCTGGCCGCTCCCGCGAACTTCCCCGACGTGCTGATGATCGGCGGCACGTACCAGGTTCGGCCGCCGCTGCCATTCACCCCCGGCGTCGAACTGTGTGGTGAGGTCGCCGGCGTCGGCCAGGACGTGACCGGTTTCGCGCCAGGAGAGCGAGTGATCGGCGGCGCGGTGCTGCCGCATGGCGCGTTCGCCGAGTACGCCGTCATGGACGCGGCGGCCACGCTGCCCGCGCCCGCCGGGCTCGACGACGCCGAGGCGGCGCCGTTCTACATCACGTACCAGACGGGGTGGTTCGGGCTGCACCGGCGGGCGCGGCTCGCGGCGGGGGAGACGCTGCTCGTGCACGCCGCCGCGGGCGGGGTCGGCAGCGCCGCCGTCCAGCTCGGCAAGGCCGCCGGGGCGCGCGTCATCGGCGTGGCCGGCGGCCCCGACAAGGCCCGGGTGGTAGCCGAACTCGGCGCGGACGTGGTCATCGACAGGTCCCGCGAGGACTTCGTGGCGGTCGTCAAGGAGGTCACCGACGGCCGCGGCGCCGACGTCATCTACGACCCGGTCGGCGGCGACGCGTTCCGCCGGTCCGTCAAGTGCGTCGCGTTCGAGGGCCGGATCCTGGTCGTCGGCTTCGCCAGCGGGGACGTCCCGCAGGCCGCGCTGAACCACGCGCTGGTGAAGAACTACTCGATCCTCGGCCTGCACTGGGGCCTGTACGCGCGGCTGGACCCGGAGGCCGTGCGCGCCTGCCACGCCGAGCTGACCAGGCTCGTCGCCGCCGGCCAGATCCGGCCGCTGATCAGCGAGCGGCTGCCGCTTGCCGACGTCCCCGGCGGGCTGGGGCGGCTGGCCGACGGCGCCACCACCGGACGGGTGATTTTCTTGCCGTAACGACGGGAGCCCGCCTCCGTTCAGATGAAAGAGATCTTTTATCCCGAACGAATGGGGCTTCCTCTTAACCGGTCACGTAACCCTGGAGGACGTCCAGATCGCGTTCGGCGTACAGGCGGTGCTCCCATTCCTCGTTGAGGACGACGAGCAGGCATTCGCGCACCGGATAGCCGCGGGGCCGCGGCCAGCCTGGCCCGTGTACGGGCTCGGTCAGCTGGTCAAGCGACCCGTCGGTCTGCGCGTCGATGACCTGGCGCACGGTCGCCATGCGGTCGCGGCGCAGGTCGAGGACGGTGTCCAGGGACGGCCGCGCGGCGCGGTCGCGGGGGACTCCCGGCGTGTCGGGCATCTCGTCCCACGGCAGGCCCAGGTCGTCCCACGGCGCCGGGTCGCCGAGGATCGCCCGCCTGACCCAGGCGTCGGTGGCGAAGACCAGGTGGCGCAGCGTCTCGACGAACGACCACTCGCCGTCGACCGATTCGTGCAGCAGCTCGGGAGGCAGCTGGCGCGCGCGTGCGACGGTCCCGTCCCAGAGCCGCCCGACGATGTCCCATGCCTCCCGGAACCCGGCCGCATCCGTCGGGCGCATCTTGGCCCGGTCCGGGTACCGCCGGTCGAGTTCGGCCTCGATGAGCGGCCCGACGTCGACTCCGTTGATCGACAGGTTCATGATCTCGCCGGTGATGTCGACGTTGCCCAGTTCGACACCCCGCATCACGGCGCCGTTGAAGGCCACCCCGCGGAACGATGCGTCGGTCAGGTCGACGGCGAACAGCCGCGCGCCGGTGAGGTCGACGCGCTCGAACCGGGCGCCGCGCAGATCGCTGTTCTCGAAGTTAGACATGGCATGACGCTAACCCAGGTGGTGCCGGCTCGCGACGCTACCCTGATGTACATCAGCGCGCTCGCGAGGAGGCACCCGTGGCGGCCAGGCCAGGCGACGAGACCGAGAAGACTGACCAGGTAATCGAGGCCCTGACGGCGGCGTTCATCCAGGGCCGGCTGAGCATGGACGAGTTCGGGCACCGGGTCGGCCAGGCGCTCGCCGCATACGCCGAACTCAAGGCGATCGCCGCCGACATCCCTCCCGCCGTGCCCGCGGTGCCGTCGCCCGTGCCGTCGCCCGAGTCGCCAGAGGCCACCCGGGAGGCGTACAACAAAGGGCTGGTCGCTCGCGGTACCTTCGTCGGCGCGGGCGCCGTCATGGTCGCCGTCTTCGTCGTGGTGACCGCGGTCTCGGGTAACCCGTTCGTCGGATTCATCGCCGGAGGCGCTCTTGGCGCCGTCATGGTCGCGCTGCTGGGGGTGCTCCTCACGATGGTCTCGTGGGCGCTCGACAGCTCGAGCCGGGCGGGACGAAACCGCGGAAGCGGCCACCGCGGGGACGGGCCCGACGGCTTGGGCATAACCTCGTCCTGTGATACTCGTGACTGGAGCGACCGGGCGAGTGGGATACCGCCTCATGGAGGCGCTCGCCGACACAGACGCCGACGTGACCGCGATGGTGCGGGTGGAGGCGAAGGCCGCCGATCTGCCGGGGGAGCCACAGCACGTGGTCGCGGCTTTCGACGATCCGCCGCCCGACTCCGTGCTTCGGAAATTCGACCGGATCTTCTTGCTCAGTCCTGAGCACGAGGAGCAGGCGGCCATGGAGACCGTTTTCATCGACGCGGTCGCGGCCGCCGGCCACCGGCCGCACATCGTCAAGATCTGTCCCGACGGCTTCCAGGACCCGGACTGCGAAGTGCGCTTCATGCTCGCCCATCGCCAGGTGGCCGTGCACCTGGACGCCCTGGGCCTGCCGGTCACTTACCTCGCTTCCGCCATGTACATGGAGGACCTCCTCGGGTCGGCGCAGACGATCCGCCGCACCGGCGTGATCGCGGCGCCCGCGGGCCAGGGCCGGATCGGCTGGGTCGCGGCGACCGATGTCGCTAACGCCGCGGCGCGGGTGCTGACGAGCCCTGGGCACGAGAACACGACCTACGTGCTCACCGGGCCCGAGGCGCTCGGATACCGCGATGTCGCCGCGCAGTTCTCGCCGGTGCTGGGATGGCAGGTGGAGTACGAGGACCAGCCGCCGGAAGAGGCGCGCGAGGTCATGCTCGCGAACGGGTTCGATCCCTGGGAGGCCGACGGCAACCTGGAGCGGTTCGACTGGATCAGGCAAGGCGGCGCGGCGACCGTCACCGCCACGGTGCGCGAGCTGACCGGCGGCGATCCCCGCCCGGTTCAGGACTGGCTGGCCGACGAGCGCGCGAGCTTCGCCTGACGAGAACCGCGACCGCCAGCGATGGGGTGGGCGGCTTGCCCCCGGCCGCCGCGATGGTCGGTGTCCCGCGCGTCCCTAGCGCGAGTAACCGGTGAGGCGGCCGCGCCCGGTGAGCCCCGTCACCGCGTAATCCCGGCAGTCACATCATTCTCTGGTGTTCACTTTGCATACCGTGTGACCATTTCGCCGGGTAAATATATAGTGATATATCCGGTATGTTCTGGTCACAGAGTGAGGTAAGTCAGGCGCGGCGCGCTCCCAGTCGCCTCACGCCACCCGCGTCGCGGCGATGGCGCGCCACCCGACGGTTCGGGTCGGTTTGGAAAGGAAACAGTCGGTACAGCGGGCCCGCGGGTACGGGAGGCCTGAAGGTACAGGAGGCATGACCATGACCATGACAGAAGGCACGCGGCGAGACCCCGCCTCCGTCCTCGAGCGCCTCAGCGAACACTGGGGATGGCTCCTGCTGCTCGGCGTGATCACGGTGGTGGCCGGCATCGCGGCCCTGGCCTGGCCCGGCCTCACCTTGCTTGTTGTCGCGGTACTGTTCGGTGCCCAGCTGATCGTGATGGGCATCTTCAGGTTCGTAAGCGCGTTCGCGTCCGACGACGTCACCGGCGGCAACCGTGTCCTGCTCGCGCTGCTCGGCGTGCTCAGCCTCTTCATCGGCCTCTACGCGGTCCGGCACGTGCTGATCAGCCTGCTGGCGCTGGCGTTGCTGCTCGGGATCTACTGGATCATCAGCGGGACGATGGAACTGTACATGGCCCTGGCGCACCGCGGGCTGAAGAACCGCGGCTGGACCGGGGTGATGGGCGTCCTCGGCGTGCTCGCCGGCCTGATCGTCTTGGTCTATCCCGCCATTTCCCTGCTCACGCTGGCCATTGTGCTCGGCATCTGGCTGATTGTGCGGGGCGTCATGGAAGTGAGCCTCGCGTTCAACGCGCGGTCGCTGCACCACCGGGCAATCTGAGGGACGGTCAGCTCACCCGGATCAGGAGCTTTCCGAAGTTCTTGCCTTCCAGCATGCCGATGAACGCCTCGGGGGCGTTTTCCAGGCCGTCGACGATGTGCTCGCAGTACTTCAGCGACCCGTCGCGGACCCAGGGCGTCGCCTGGGCCAGGAACTCAGCCATCAGGCTCGGGGGGAACTCGCTCACGATAAACCCGCGCATGGTCATCCTCTTGCGCAAGATCGCCGACATCAGCGCCACGCAGCGGTCCGGGCCCGGCGGCAGTTCCGTGGCGTTGTAGTGGGCGACCAGCCCGCACAGCGGAATGCGGGCGAAGGGGTTCAGCCGGGGGAAGACCGCGTCCCAGACGTGGCCGCCGACGTTCTCGAAGTACACGTCGATGCCGTCCGGGGTGGCCTCTGCCAGCTGGCTGACGAAGTCGGGGGCACGGTGGTCGATCGCGGCGTCCAGGCCGATCTCGCGCAGGTACGCGACCTTGGCCGGCCCGCCCGCGATGCCGACCGCACGGGCACCGAGGATCTTCGCGAGCTGGGCGGCGGTCGCGCCGACGGGCCCGCTGGCCGCGGCGACGACCAGGGTTTCACCGGGCTTCGGGTGCCCGATCTGGGTCAGCCCGACATACGCGGTGAAGCCCGGCATGCCGAGCACGCCGAGCGCGGTGGTGACCGGGGCCACGCTGGGGTCGAGCTTGCGGACTGTCGAGGAGTTCGCCGCGGCGTACTTCTGCCAGCCGGTGTACGCGGTGACGATGTCGCCAGGCGCGAACGCGGGGTCCTTGGACTCGACGACCTCGCCGACGGTGCCGCCGACCATGAGCCCGCCGACCTTGACCGGGGGCGCGTACGAGGGCGCGTCGCTCATCCGCCCGCGCATGTACGGGTCGAGCGACAGGTATTGCGTCCTGATCAGCACCTGCCCGTCGCCCGTCTCCGGGATCGGCGCGGTGACGATGCTGAAGTTCTCGGCAGCAGGCCGGCCGACCGGCCGCGAGGCGAGCCGGATCTGCGTGTTGGGCTCGCCGATGTTCTGGTCCGTCATGGCGGAAGCGTACGCGACTGGACATCCTCCCACATCCACGCGTCGTCTCCCAGGACGAGGGCCTGCCTCACCCGGCTGGCGATCGCCCCGCAAACGCCGCCCGGGCCCACCAGACCGGTCGTTACGGCGGCGCGGCGTTGGCTGCGCGAGTTATCGGCGAGTGCCCCTGCCGTCGTCCTCGCCGCCGGGCGCCGAACCAGGATCAGTCTGGTACCGCGGGTCGGACTGCCGACCGGGCGCCGGCTGGTAACCAGGTCCGGGCTGATACCCCGGGGCGGGCGTGAACGTGGGTCCGTAACCGGACTGCCCGGGACGCGCTGGCGGCGGGGGAGGGGGATAGGCGGGCTGTGGGTTGTAGCCCGGCCCCGGCCGGAACGCGGGTTGCGGGGCATGCCCCTGCTGCGAGCCGTACCCGGGCTGCGAGCCGTACCCCGGCTGGGGGCCATACCCCGGCGGGGGGCCATACCCCGGCTGGGGGCCGTAGCCCGGCGGGAGACCGTACCCCGGCTGGGGACCGTACCCCGGCTGGGGGCCGTAGCCCTGGCCGGCGCCCGTCGGCACCGCCGCGCTCGTCGGTTCCGGCTGGTCCTTCCCGGTCCTGGCCAGGTACGCGATACAGGCGACGACCAGCACGATCGTGACGAGGCTGACCGGGCCGTGCCCGATCCCCAGCCCGCCAGATTTCTTCGGCATGCCGAAGAAGTCGGCGAACGACGCGCCGATCGGCCGGGTCAGGATGTACGCCACCCAGAACGTCAGCACCGGGTTGACGCCGAGCCGCCACGCGACCAGCGGCACCAGGATCGCCAGCGTGAACACCACGCCAGAAGTGAAGTACCCCAGGTGCAGGGTCGTCGCGGTCAAGTCGCCGGTCGCCGTGCCCAGCGCGAACGTGCAGCAGACCGTGGCCCAGTAGAAAAGTTCCCGCCGTCGCGTCACGATGCTGTGAATCGACAGCGTGTGCTCGACGCGGTACCAGATGACGAAAATGACCGCAAGCGCGACCGCGAACAGGCTGACAGACACCTTGTACGGGATACCCAGCCCCACGTGCATCGCGTCCGCCACCATCGTGCCGAACACCGCGACCATCGACACCGCCGTCCAGTACGGCCACGTCCGGTAGGTTGGCGTCCGGAGCTGCCAGGTGATCGCGATCACGAACACGACGAACCCGGCGAACACCGCGAGGTACGGATTGAACTGCTTCACCGCGAAGTCCGACACCGCCTCGCCCATCGCGGTCGTCAGGACCTTCACGCCCCAGAAGTACACGTTGACCGCGGGGACCTTCGGGACCGTCGTGCCGCGCCGTCCCACGTCGCCGCGACGGTCGTGCCAGCCTGCCATAGCAGCAAGGATGTCATAGGCGACCGAATGGATTAGTCCGAACGGCAGGCGGGTTCCCGTCCCGGTTAGGCAAAGAACTTCTTCAGATCTACCCAACCGGCCGTGGCGGATACAGTAGGCGTCGTGATCGCGCGCGCCGTGCTGTGCCCGTCGCCGCCCTTGCTGGCGCGCGAGCTGACCGGGCGCGCGATTGTGCTCCCCGAGCTGCGCGACGCGTGTGCGGCGGCGGTCGCGCACCTGGTGAAGGCCGATTCGGATGTCGTGGCCGTGGCGGGGGTCGGCGCTGGCACGGCGACCTGGGACTCCGACGGCCGGCTTGACGTGCCGTCGTACGGGCCGTCCGCTGGCAAGACGACAGGGACGCCGGGGTCCCCGGGGACGCCGGCTCTGCCGCTGGCGCTCGGACTCGGCGCCATGCTGCTCGACAACGCCGGATACACGGGTCCGCGGCTGTTGCAGGCGGTGGGCGAGGACGAGCCGCCGCCGTCGTGCCTGCGGCTCGGCGAGTCGCTCGCGGCGGTCTCCCCGAGGGTGGGCCTGCTGATCGTGGGCGACGGCAGCGCGCGGCGCGGCCCCTCGGCGCCCGGCCACTTCGACGAGCGAGCGAGGCCGTTCGACGCCGAAGTCGCCCGTGCCATCTCCGGCGGCGACATGGCCGCGCTCGCCGCGCTCGACCCGGCGCTCGCCCGTGAGCTCATGGCGACAGGCCGGCCCGCCTGGCAGGTGCTGGCGGGCGCCCTCGGCTTCGCGCCTGAGTCCGGCCCGCCGTCCGCGGAGATCCTGTACGCTGACGATCCCTTCGGCGTCGCGTATATCGTGGCCGTCTTTGAGCCCGCCTAACTCGGCAAACGCGGCCCGGCGTGGTAGGCAAGTAGATAGCCGACATTCAGCGACAAGGAGGCGGCGCGGTGCGAGACGCGGTAATCGTGGAGGCGGTCCGGACGCCGGTAGGCAAGCGGAATGGCG
>DATMKQ010000314.1:0-3375 GCA_035571275.1 Trebonia sp. | reverse complement strand
GCTCGACCGCCTCCGAGACACTGACCGGGATGATCCAGACCGACGCCGACATCGTCCCCGGCGACTCCGGCGGCCCGCTAGCGGGCTCCACCGGAGTCATCGGCATGGACACCGCAGGCAACGCCGTCAGTGACCAGCAGCAGGCGTCAGCCGGATTCGCGATTCCGATCAACACGGCGCTGTCAGTGGCCCGGCAGATCGCCGCGGGCCACGCCAGCTCGACCATCACGATCGGCTACCCGCCGTTCGTGGGAATCTTCATCAGCTCCGGATCGGCCAGCAGCCCGCAGGCGCAGGCACAGCAGGAGGAGCAGCAGCAGAACGGCGGCTCCGGCGGCTCCGGGAGCAGCCCGGCCTGCTACACCAGCAACGCCGACCTGACCGTGCCGTCGGCCATCGCGCCGGTCAGTTCCGGCACCCTGATCATCGGGACGATCTGCGGGAGCCCCGCTGCCTCGGCCGGCATGACCGGCGGAGCGGTCATCACGGCGGTCAATGGGCAGGCCGTCGGCTCGCCCGACGACTTGACCGGCACCTTGTCGCGGTTCCATCCGGGCGACACGATCTCCGTCACCTGGGTCAGCCCATCCGGGCAGCGCTCCATCAGCAGCCTGCACCTGACCGCCGGCCCGCCGCAGTGACATCTGCCCGGACCCCAGGGCCGCGTCGATCTTCCTCGACGTGCTGAAGGGTGTTCCAGCTGTTCCTGCGGATCTGGCTCAGCATGACAGGATCTGGACTTCCATCGGCTGCAGGGATACCGGGACCGTGACCGCCCCGGTGGAGGTCGTCCCGTCATCCTGGGTGACCGCCGCGTTCGGCAGCGTGGCGATCGGGCCGGGGCTGACCGGGCCAGGTTTGTTCGAGTACAGCAGACGTGGTGTAGATGTGCCGGCGAGGGTCGCGTCGATGACCACCGATAGGTCCTGCTGTGCTGTGGCGGAGGTGTTGGCGATAATGGTTCGTTCCTGGTCCGCGAGGATCCGTGACCAGGCGAGTACTCCTCCGTTGTAGGGCGAGAACCCGAAGTGGACCTGATCGCCGGAGACCTGGCGGAAGTAGTACCGCCCGTAGCGCAGGGCTGGTTCGGAGTTGCGTAGCGCGGACAGTTGCTGGATCGCGAGGTAGAAGGGGCTAGTGGTCGGGAACCCGGTTTCGCCCCAGATCGCTTCGCGCACGGCCGGGTCAGAGCCGGCGCCGTGGAGGCCTTGTTCGGTGCCGTAGTACACGCAAGGGATGCCGGGCAGGGCGAACAGGCAGGCCAGACCGAGAGTCACCTGATCGTCGAATTCGGTCGGGTTCCCCGGAGCCTCGTAGCGGATGCGCTCCTTCATGTCGTGATTGTCCAGGAACGTGACGAAGAATCGGGTAGCGTCCCCGTGCGAACTGACAATGTCGGCCTCGACTGTTTTGCGCTGATCGTACATCCCGATCACAGTCGTCGGGGCGGCGAGACCTTTCACCACGGGCTTGAGAGTAAAAAAGAGGGGATAGTCGAGTGCCGCGTCGACACCGACTAGCTGTTCATTGGTGACGTCGAGGGTGTTCCGCCCTATAAAGCGGGCGATGTCGTTCTCAGCGGTATTATCGAGTACCTCGCCGAAGGTGAAGAAGTTGCGTTTGCCGAGCGATTCTGTGAACTCGCGCACGGCGTTGCCGAACCGGCGGGGCAGGTCGCCTTTGAGGTACCGCAGCGTATCGATGCGGAAACCGTCGGGGTCGAAGCGGGCGATGACGTACTCGTAAGCGGCGATCAGCGCCTCCTGGACAGCGGGGTTGTCGGTGCGCATCTGGCGGAGCGTGTCGAAGTCCCCGATGGTGTCGTCTCCGCCGGCTTGCGGATTGCCCTGCCGCCGGAAGTAGGCGTTCTGCTGCAACTCGCTGGGCCACACCAGGTCGCCGCCTGTAGACCCGGTGATCTGCTCGATGGGAGTCGGGTCCGGCCTGGGGGTCCCGTCGGGCAGCCGCCAGTAGGCCGGCAACGGCTGAGGCGAGAACGGGACCCCTGGGACGGTCCCGGGGTCGCCCGGGGAGTAGGCGAAGGCGTTGCCGACATGGTTCAAAACGATGTCCAAGATCACCCACAGCCCCACCGCGTGGGCGGCGTCTACCAGAGCGCGCAGTTCCGCGTCGGCGGTCGCGGCGCTGGTCGCGAAGCGGGGCTCGGCGACCAGGAAGTCATGGATGCCGTAGCCGTGGTAGCTGCCGGTGTCCCACCCGAGGTTCTTCAGGGCGGGACTGATCCAGATCGCCGAGGCGCCGAGGTCCTTGATGTACTTGAGTTGCGCTTGGACGCCGCGGAAAGTCCCGCCCTGGAACTTGTAGTAGTCCGGGTCATCGTAGGGTTGATGCACCGGCGGAGCATCTGGATTGTTGAACCGGTCGACCATCAGGAAATAGATCCATCCGTCGCGCCAGTCGGCCGGCGACGCAAAGGGGCCTGAGGCGCCGGGCCGCGGCGTCCGGGCAGCCTGAATGGCGGCAAGGACGTCCGGGTCGCGCAATGATCCGGCCATCTGGTGTTCTCCTTCGGCGATCCGTTCCTGACGCTACTGCGTGGCCAAGCCCTGGCCCAGCCGCACGAGAGGGGGATCGTGCACCGCAGAAGCGGCACGGGGGAACCAGTACAGGTTCTTCTCCGGAGGCGGCCTCGGCAGCATCTCACCTCCTGCCGGACCGGCCCGCGAGCTGGCTTGCCCTGTGCCAGTACGGAGTGAGCCTTGGCCCCCCAGATACATGCTCTGCGATATCTGCGCCGCCTCTGGTCAGGGCGGACCCGGGCAAGCTGAATTGCCAATTGGGCCCGCGAAGTTTGCCCCTGGTCCCCATAAGCGCGCCGAGCCGAAATCTTGGGGCAGAGCGCATAATGCCCATTCAGGTACGGACGGACGGCAATGCCGACCGGGCGTCACTGGCGCCATATCGGTTATTGTCTGGCAATTGGCGGCTGCCATCGCCTGGTGGCCACCCACGGCCTTTGCATAGTCGGTTGATGGTGCCCTGCGCAGTCCGGATACCTGACTTGGGCCACGATCATGTCTTGAGTGATCTTGCGGTTGCTGACCTGTGGTTTCGCGGGGTTGTGGTGACTGGAAGTGCGCACTAGCCGGGTGCCCAAGAGTTGCCGGGTGCGGTATGTGCGGACGGTAAAGACGTCGTCGGGGGCCACGCAGGCGATGCCGCTGCGGCGAAATCAAGTCGTGACGTCTGAGGGGCCGACGTAGTGTTGCACGATGCTTGAGGTGACAGCCTGCGCGGACGAGCAGGACGAGCTGACCTCGCTGGAGGTCTACAACACTGTGTGGCCGCACGACGCCGTGACGATCGACGCGGTGCACTCATTCAGGGACAGCGCCCAGGATTACATCGACTACC
>DATMKQ010000313.1:0-40514 GCA_035571275.1 Trebonia sp. | reverse complement strand
GTCAGCGATGGTGGCGAGTTGCCCGGCTGGGGTGTAGGTATAGCCGGTCTGGTCCCAGCCAGTGGCGCCGGTTTGCGAGCCGAAGCCGGGCGCGGGCGGGCTGGCTGGCGGGGTGGGCGAATGGTATTGGTAGATGTAGCTGGTCTTGCCGATCCCGTTGGTGTAGGTCGTCTGCGCGGTCCCGCCGGCCGGCGGGGTGACGGTGGTGTAGTCGCCACCGTAGGTGGTGTCGGTCTCCCATTTCTTGGTGGCGTAGCTGTACAGGACCTGGCGGGTCACCCGGCCGTCGCCGTCGTAGAAGTAGGCGGTCTGGGAGGGCACCTGATCGTCTGAGGCGGCTACAAGCGTGGTGGACGGCGCGCCGGTGGCGTAGTACGGGCTCGAGGTGACCAGCTGCCAGCCGTCCGAGTTGTAGTAGGTATCAGTGATATCCCGGCCGCCGTCGGGTGTTTCCGTCTGGGTCTCGATCTGCCGGCCCAGTGAGTCGTAGAACGTCTCGGACGGCAGGTAGGTGCCGGCGGTGTTGATCGTGTTGGTGGTAACGATCGTCGGGCCGGTGTCGGAGACGTCGTAGCTGAATGTCTCGTCCGCCTGACCCGAGGTGGCGTGCCCTGGTGTCCAGACCGCCGTCTGCCGCCCGAGCGCGTCGTAGGTCTGCGTGGTGATCCAGCCGGCCGGGTTGGTGACGGTCAGCGGCAGGTCGCGGGCCGGATCGTAAGTCGTGGTGGTGACCTGGCCGATCGGGTCGGTCACCGTCTCCGACGTGGGCTCGGCGCCGGTGCCAGGAGAGTAACTGGTGGCGGTCGTATTACCGTCCGCGTCAGTGGACGAAGTAACCCGGCCGTACTCGTCGTAGAGAGAACTGGACTCGGTAGTGAAGACCTCTGAGCTTCCGCTGTAGGAGGTGGCCTGTTTGGTCATCGTGACGTTCCCGGCCGACGGCGGCGCGCCCAGGGTGGTGGAGCCGTCGTAGTACGTCTGAGCGTCTGAGACCAGTTCGGCCTGGGTCGGAGTGCCTGAGACCGGGCAGTTCGCGGGCGGCACCGACGTCACGATCACCTCGGCAGGCAGGTCCAGCAGACCGCTTGAGGTGTTGGTCGCGTATGTCGTCTGGGTGCAGGTGTCCTCGGTCGGATCAGATGTGTCCGGCACGCTGGCATCTACGGTTACACGCCCGTAGGAGTCGTGGGTGTAGGTGTGGTCGGCTTCCCGGTAGCCGCTGGCGGCCAGCGCGGTGAACGTCTTGGCCGCCTCCGTCCCGGTCAGGTACGCGGTCAGCGCGGGCAGCGGCGAGGGCTGGGACTGGGTGGCGGTCGCGGCGCTGGTCCACGGCACCGTCACCGCGTCGGTCACCACCGCCCCGTCGGCGCCGTCGTAGACGGTGTGCTCGAAGTCGGTCCCGGCGAACTGGTCGGAGTCGGTGACCGTCTCGCTGCCCAGTGAGCTGGTCAGCGACACCGACGAGGTGCTACCGCCGGACTGGTAGTCCGCGTTCATCCCCTGGAAGTAGGTGTCGGCCGTCTCGGTCACCGGGTCCGGCGCCGTGCCCGTCTCGGTGATCACCGTGCGGAACCCGCGCCATTCGTCCCAGGTCCGCTGGCTGGACCGGGTCAGGGTGTCGTCGTCGTAATGCCACGCCCCGCTGCTCAGGCAGCCGGGAGAGGCCCCGTAGCAGTACGTCGTCACGACCGGGGTGGTGCCGCCCGCGGTGTTGGACTGGGTCACCGCGGTGACCACGTACTTGTTGAACCAGTCCAGCACCGCGCTGGTCGCCCCCGGCGGCTCCCAGTAATCCGGGAAACATGTCGTCGTATTCGCGTCAGGCGCTGGGAAGTTCTCCGACGTGCACGAGGCCGGGGGCGTGTCGTAGCTGACGGCCGTCACCCCGCCGGTCTCGCTGGTCACCGACTTGATGCGGAACCGGTCGATGATCGAATACCCGTCGCTCAGGTCGGCCGCGGTCTCCACCCGGTTCGGCAGCGAGATCCCGGTGAACGTCACCGGCGGCAACTGCACGCTCCCGCCGTCCAGGCCGGTGCGGGTGATCGACTCCAGCCACAGCGGCGCCGCCGACCCGTCCCCGGTCGCCGGGAAATCCTGCGCCAGTGCCCACGAATCCACCGGCACCAGCGCCGACCCCTCCAATGTGCTCGTCGCGATCGTGGTCAGCTGATACTTAGTCCAGAACGTCGGCGACACCACATCACAGGCCGCCCCGGACGCGCACGCCAGGTCACCGGTGCTGCCGCTGGTCGGCACATCAGTCCGGGACGTCGACGCAGTGAAGGCGACCTCCGCCGCCGGGGTCACCCCGTACACGCTGTTCGCCCGCAGCCCGTACTCGATCGAGGACAGCGCGCCGCCCTGCACGTAGGAGGCGGTCGCCGTCGTCCCGTTGTCGGCCGCGTAATAGTTGGTCTCAGTGTTGTAGAAGTAAGCGATCGCGTCGCCCTCAGAGTCAGTGACGTAGTCCAGGTTCCACCGCCACGCCTGCTCGCAATGCGAGTCCGCGAACGTGGCCTTGTAACACGGCTGACCGGAGGCGGTCGCGTACACCGGCACCGTCCACGCGCTGTTCGTTGTGGCATCCCCGGACGCGTAACCCGGCAGCTCATTCCGCCCGAAGAAATAACTGGTCCCGTCCGGGTCGGTCACCACCCAGTAGTCATCGTCATTTGTCCCGTTGCTCCCCGAGCCCGTCTCGTAGGTGATCGTGTCCCCGTTGTCGGCCTCCGCGTGCCAGCCGTTCGTCGGGTCGTCTACCAGCGTCGTGGTCTGCCCGCCCAGCGACAGCGTGGTCACGTCGTTACTGGACCAGCACAAGTCCCCGGTCTTGGTCGCCCCGGCCGGGTCCTGCTGGCACGACTGATAGTCCCGCTCGATGAACCCGGGCTCGTAATCCCAGCCGTCCCCGACCCACGAAGCCTGATCGTTGGTAGAAGAGGTAAGACCGTCGGTCGCCTGCGAGTCGTAGCCCAGGCTGACCTGTGGCGCCAGCCCGCCGGGCACGGGAGGCACATCGATCGGGTACGAGTACGTGAACGCCCCGGACGAACCGCCCGCGGTCCAGGTGCCCGCCTCTGACAACGGCGTCGCGGTGTAATCGCCAGCCGATCCCGACGGGGAAGTCGTCGCCGCCAGCACCACCGTCGAGGGCAGCGCGACGTCCGCGCCCAGCCGGTCATCGGTCACGTCGTTGGCTGACGCCAGCGGCGTCTGCCCGCGGCACGCCGCAACCCCCGGCGTGGTCAGCGCGCACGCCGGAAGCTCCACCAGGTGCAGCCGGTCCGCGTACCCGCCGCCGTCGGTGAACGCGAACGAGGAGTAATCGAGGCTCACATGCACCGCCGAGCCGGTCGGGCTACCGCTAGGGCCGGACACGGTAAAGATCACGCCGCTGACCCCCGCCGCCGCGGCGGCCTTGCGCGACGCCATGACGACCTTGACCGTGCCAGCCGCCGTCCCGCTGGCGGTCCGGATAGTGGCTGGGCCGACCCAGACCGGCAGCGATCCCGCGCGTTCCGATCCGGTCGAGGGTGCGGCCATCGCCGCGTTGGTCGGCCTGGCGGGCTTGGCGTCGGGCTTAGCGGTGGCGGAAGATCCCGCGGCGGTAACCACGGCCATCGCTTGTCCCGCGGCGGGCCAGCTCACCGCGGGCCGGTGCCAGGGATGCATCGCGGGCACCGCGACCTTGTGCGAGGCCACCGCGTGGACCGGCACCGGTTTTTCCGCCGCGACCGGCCGGAGTTTGGCCGGAGAGGGGCCGGACGTCGCGACAGGAGGCGGTGACGCCACCATCCCCGTCAAGGCGGAGACGACCATGACACCGGCGCCAACCGCCAGCACCTGCCGCCGCCATCGCAGGGCCGCGCGCCTGAAGGAAACGATCGTTGCGTTCATCGGGGTACCGCCCTTCAGGAGCCCGCGGGGATGTTCGGCATCAGCTGGCAGCCTGTGCTGGGCGCCACTACCGCGCTGGCCAGCTGCGCGTATCCGAGGCTGGCGCCAAGGGTGAGGTTCACGTCGTCGGCCTCGCCGTATCCGGTTGCCAGCGCCTCGGTACCGGCCCCGTTGCTGACCGCGGCGTCGAACGCGGCGGCGCAGTTCGGCGCACCACCGCCGCCGTCGACGAAGGAGTTGACGTCGACCCTGGCCCCGTCGACCGTGGAGGAGCAGGAGTCTGCGACGGTCGAGTTCGAGTAACCCGAGCACGGCGTGAGGTCACCCGTGATCACGTTGATCCCGAATGCGGACAGCTGCTGGACCAGGATCGTGTAGGCGTTGGTCAGGTTGGTCACGCCGCTGGCCGACCCTGCTTGCCGCAGCACGTCCTCCAGGCCTTCATCGAGCACCACCGTGCCCACGTCCGGCTCGGCCAGGATGTCAGCGTCGACGCGGGCCAGCAGGCTAATCCCACCGCCGCCGGTGCCGTCGGCCAGCACCTGGTTGGACTGCACACCGCCGTCTACCACCCCGTAGTCGGCTAGCCCGTCATCGGTAGCCGTGCCCACCAGGGAGGGCAGCAGCCCAGACAACTGGCCGGCTACCCGCTGACTGGGAATGTTGAGCGCGTCGGACGCGGCGTCTGAGCTGAAGCCGTCGATGACGTTGTTCCCGGCCACCACCACGGTCGGCGCCCCGGGGCTGCTCGAGTCGTAGGTCGCGGACGTCTCCGCGGGCGTGGTCACGTCCAAGGCGGTCAGCACCGGGACCGCGCCTACGGACGTGCCGCCCGACCCGGTGAACGGGGTCCCGGTGGTGTCCGCGGTCTCGTTCCCCGTGCCTGGCGCGCTGTACCACGCCAGCCCGCCGCTCGCCCAGGAATTCATCGGCAGCACCGGCAGCGAGGAGTTCTCGATCCAGATGCTGATCAGCAGCCCGGTCCCGGGAGTGATAGCGAACGGCAACGTAAGCGGGTCGCTGTAGATGTCCCCGCCCTCCGGGACCGTGGCCGAGCCCGATCCGCCGAAGGTTAGTGATACCGGTGTTTGCGCCGGGGCGGCGCTGTAATACCGGTCGGCGATCGTGGCGGCGCCGATCACCAGCGGCCCGGTCCCGTCTCCGGAAAGGAAGCCGGGATCGGACAGCTTGATCCGCACGTCGGCGCCCGCCGGGGCGCTGACGCCAGGTGACACCAGGAGCCGGAGGGTCTGGTTGCCCGACGAGGCCGGCATCGAGTACGCGTCCTCGATCGGCGACTCGAACGCGCCCGTCCACGCCTGTCCCGACGGCGCCGCCGCGGCCGTGGCGTCGTTCACCTCGGGCGTAGCGGTGGCGGTGTTGCGGATGGACATGCCGAAGATGTGCAGAGCCGGCTGGATTGTCGTGACGCCGTTAACCGACGCCGCCACGTCGGGCAGCGTGACCGAGGTCACCGTGCAGCTCGAATTCAGTGGCACCGCGAACGCGTAGATCTTCACGTTTTGCGCCTGCTGTCCGGTGGCCGTGTCCCAGTCCGGCAGCTCAAGCGCCGCGATGTCGGACGGTCCGTCGACCCAGTCCGGCACGGTCAGCGTGTACGGGGCCTGGCTGACGGAGCAGCCGCTGGCGTAGTCGATGGTGCCGGTCGCCGGCGTGCAGGGGACGTTGCTGTTGAACGCCGGCTCCCCGTCGCAGTAGGCGCCTGTCGTCGGCGTGCCGCCCATTACCGCCGGCGCGGTGATGTCGCCGGACAGCACGCCGCTGTCAGGCGATCCGCTGGCCGTCCCGGGGACCATCACGTTCCCGTCCGTCGAGGTGGCCAGGAACACCAGCGCGCTGCCCTGCTCGCCCGACGGGCCGGTGCCGATCGTCTGGTTCGCGGCGAGGATGTTATCCGTGTGGTTGATGAGCCGGGGATCAATGGAAGACGTAATCGGGCCGAAGTCCGGCAGCGTGAACGTCGCCCCGTCCACCGTCACTGTGCCCCCGGGGTTCCAGCCGACGGCCTTGACCTGCGCCTCGTCAAACGACTTGTCGCCACCGTCAGCGTTCGCGTTCTCGGATTGCCCCTGCTCGCCCGAGATCATCGTGTTGTCGTAGGCCGGCAGGGTCAGGTTGGAGAGAGACAGCTGCCCGAACGAGTCGAAGAAGTTCGCTTCCAGACTGTCCCCGGAGGTGAATTGCACGTTCGGATCGCCGAGGCCGGTGAACGTCGGGTTCGCAGGCTGTGACTCGTTGCCGGCCGCGTCGACCTGGTACACGAACAGATCGTGCGGGCCGGGACCGGTGACCGGGATCGTCAAGGTCGCGACGCCGTTGGTGATCGCGGTGCAGTCCGCCTCCGCGCTCGCGGTGGTGCAGGTCTGATACTCCTGCGCGCTCGCGGCGGTCGGCGGGGTCTGGTCCACCGACCAGACGAACTCGGTGGCGTCATCCCCGCTGGACTGGGTGATCGTGAAGCTCAGGCTCGACCCGGGAGACGCCGATGTGGAGCTGGCCGTCACCGTCGGCGGGTCCGGTGCTTGCGGGTAGACGGCGAAGTAGCACGCGTTCGTCCAGGCGGACGAGTACGGTCCATAGGTCGAGCCGTTCACCGAGGCGCTGCCAGTCTCCGCTTGCGCCTGCCACGCGATCACCGTGCCGTCCGGCAGCCCGGAGGTGTAGGAGGCTGGCATCTGCCACGCCGCGTTGGCGTTGCTGGCCGTCAGGTTGTCGATCGCCTTGTCAACCGTGGTGAATGCCGACTTGGTGGTGTAGTTCTGGTATCGGATGTTGGCTTGGACGGCCGCGCCGTCGGGGTCGCTGTAGGTGCCCAGCAGGTAGGGCCCGTTCGTCGCGTCGGTCTTGCCGATGATCGGCGGGTTGGCCGGGCTGGTGTCGCAGTCCAGGCTGTTGGCCCCGGCGTTGGTGCTGGCCTCCTTCAGCCCGGACGGCGTGTTGGGCGTCTCGGTGTAGACGGCCTGCAGGTTCGGGTTCTTGGTGAACTGCTTGTGGTCGACGTCGTTGGTGTTGCCCGGCTCCCACAGCCGCAGCGTGATGGCCGCGGCCGAGCTGATCTTGGCCAGGTCGGGCTTGAGGTTGAACCCGGCGGCGACCGTGTTGGCGGTGTCTTCCACGTTGTTGCAGCTGCCGGAATCCGGGCCGACCGTGTCGGTCGCGTTCACGTTGCCGCCGACCGGAGACGGACCGGGCCACGCCGTAGTCGAGTTAATCGTGCCGACCCAGCTCGTCGTCACCGACGTCGAGGCCGAACACGACGAGGTGTACACCTCCTGCGTCTGGAACGACGCCGAGATCAGCACCGAATGAGAGCCGAAGGTCCCCGACGGGATCGCTACCTGGTACAGCGCGTAGTCGGTGCTCTCGTACTGACAGGTTCCGGCCTGGAAGTTGTTGTATCCGACCGGCATGTGCGAATACGACGAGTCGTCATAGTGCGGGCTCGGGCAGTCCGATTGCAGCGCGTCGGTCGCCTGCGTGCCCCCGGTGCCGGTGATCGGCGTGAACGAGGGGTCGATGTACACTGGGAACTTGGTCGACGCAGAGGTCAGCATCCGCATGTCCGGCGCGAGCGCCAGCTCGGTTCCGCCCGCCGCGACCCGTGCTTGCACCCCGGCCAGCCGTGCGCCGCCAGCAGGCCCCGCGACAGAAGACCGCGCTCCGGAACCCGCCGCGGCTCCAGTCGGGACCGACGCAGAATCCCACATCTGGGCCGGCGGGGCTACGTAGGCGCCGCGCCCCCGGGTCATTGTCGCCGTGAGCCCGCCGCCCGCCATCGCGCGCAAGCTGCCCGTGCCCGTCGTCGAGACCCGCAGCGCGAGACTGGCCAACCCGGCGTCGCGCGCCGCGGCCGGCGTGCGCACCACCAGCGTCTCGCTGAAACCGCCCGCCGCCAGGCTGGTGGCGGTCAGCACGAGATCGATGTCCGGCAGCACGTCGCGATAGGTCGCCGACGACCCGGCAACCACAGGCACCGGAAGCGGGCGCGGCCAGGACAGCGCGAGGCTGGTCCCGGACGCGGAGATCTCCGCCGCCGGGCCGATCCCGCCGTCGGAGAACGTCACCGTGTCCCCGGGCACGGCCGCCGGCGCCAGTCGCCCGCTCGCCACCCGGTGCAGGCCGGTGCTGACCGCCACCCACCCGCCGTGGGCGCGCACTCGCACAGGGAACACGTAATCGCGAGCCACCATCGTCCCGTTAGGCTCGGCGGTCACAGTGGTCGTCCCGGTCGTCAGGCTGGCGACTGCCACCGGCTTGCCCGTCGCCTTCGCGCGCGCGGAAGCGGCGGCAAGAGCGGCGGACGCGCCCCCGCTCGCGGCGCCCCGGCCGTTCCCGAGCACCGCGAGGCCGGACTTGCGGGCCGGCTGCTTCGGCAGCGGCCACGGCTTCCCCGCCGGCCGCTGGGGTGCTGGGGCCGCTGTCGCCGGGGACACGGCGGACAGCCCCAGCGCAGCGAGTACCACGACAGCAAAGACAACGACAACCTTCAGCACCGGAAACTTGCCACGCCACATCGCTCCCGACCTCCCGTCCCCGGTTTGGCTTGCAGACCGAATCGAAGCAGTCGCGGCCGGGCGCGAACAGAGCACAAATGTGGCGCGAATGTCGCAACTCCCCCGTCGACCAGCACGAACAGCATCAGCAGCGCGAACCGCACTTTCCTGAGTGCGCGCGGCGGATAGCTGACGTACGCTGGGCCGCGGGAGCGGGTCACTGGTTTCGGGACTCCACGGGGATGAGCACAAAACGGGAGCGGCTCGCGCAGCGTCGTAGGGCGCTGGGGCTGACGCAGGCAGCGCTGGCGGAACTGGCGGGCGTCAAGCGGTCCACCGTGATCCGCTGGGAACAAGGTGAGAGCGACCCGAAGCTCTGGATCCGGCCCAGGCTGGCCAAGGCGCTTCAGGTCTCGGCGGACCGTCTCAGAGCATTGCTGGACTCTAGCGGGGCGGCTAGCCCTGGTGCCCGCCAGAACGGGCCCGCGTCGACGGTTCCGCGGCAGCTGACCGCGGCGGTGCCGGACTTCACCGGGCGCGTCACCCAACTCCAGACACTGACCGGGATCCTGGACGCGGCCGGCGCCGGCGCGCCAGGGACGGTGGTGATCTCCGCTATCGGCGGCACCGCCGGGGTCGGGAAGACCGCGCTGGCGCTGCACTGGGCGCACCAGGTCGCGCACCGGTTTCCCGACGGGCAGTTGCACGTGAACCTGCGCGGCTTCGACCCGTCCAGCGCACCGGCCACGCCCGCGGTAGCTATTCGCCAGTTCCTGGACGCCCTCTGCGTGCCGCCCGAACGCGTTCCGCCCACCCCGGACGCCCAGGTCGCCCTGTACCGCAGCCTGCTCGCCGGCAAACGGATGCTGATCGTGCTCGACAACGCCCACGACGAGCAGCAGGTCCGCCCGCTACTGCCCGCCAGCCCGGCCAGCCTGATCCTCATCACCAGCCGCAACCGGCTCGGCGGGCTCGCCGCCACTGACGGCGCCCGGCTGGTCAGCCTGGACGTCCTCACCCACGACGAGGCCATGCAGCTGCTGACAGCCCGGCTGGGCGACAGCCGGGCCGCTGGCGAGCGGGAAGCGATCGACGAGATCGCCTGCCTCTGCGCACGTCTGCCGCTAGCCCTGGGGATCGCGGCCGCCCGGGCGGTCACCCGCCCCCGCTTCCCGCTGGCTGCTCTGGCCGTCGAACTCCGCGGTGCCGTCGACCGCCTAGACGCCCTGGACGCACACGATCCGGCTGTCAGCGTGCGGGCCGTGTTTTCCTGGTCATATCAACAGCTCAGCGACGAGTCAGCGCGAATGTTCCGGCTGCTTGGCCTGCACCCAGGACCCGATATCACCGCGGCGGCGGCCGCCAGCCTGGCCGCCACCGATGAGCCGGCGGCCCGCCGCCTCCTGCGCGAGCTCACCCGCGACCATCTGATCGCCGAACACGTTCCGGGGCGATACGCCTTCCACGACCTGCTGCGCGCGTACGCCGCTGAACAAGCCCGCATCCGTGATGACGAGCGTGAGCGCACCGCCGCGATCGGCCGGGTCCTCGACCACTACCTGCACACCGCCCACGGAGGGGCCTTGCTTGTCGAGTCATCGCGTATTCCGGTCGACCTCCCATCACCTCGATCCGGAGTCGCGCCCGAGCGGCTGGCCAGCAACCAGCAGGCCATGGCCTGGTTCCAGGCCGAGCAGCCGGTCCTGGTCGCCGCCATCAACCTGGGAGCCAGCGCGGGATTCGATGTCCACGCCTGGCAAATCCCGTGGACGATGGCGGATTACCTCGATCGGCGCGCCGACTGGGAAGGGAAACTCGCGATCGAGCGCATCGCCGTGGCAGCCGCGACACGCCTCGGTGACACGGTCGCGCAGATCGAATCCAGCCGACTCCTGGCAAACGCGTACTCCAGAGTTGGCGATCACGATCAGGCCCGCGCCTATCTCTGGGAATGCCTTGAACTGTACCAGCGAGTAGCAAACCCCCACGGCGAGGCCAAAACCCACCTGTTTCTCGGCGGCGTGGCCGTGCGGCAAGGCCGCCCCGCCGACGCACTCGCCCACTCCGAGCAAGCTATCCGGCTGTACCGGGCGATAGGCGAAAAACCGGGAGAGGCCACCTTGCTTAACAACATCGGCCACGTACATGGCCTGCTGGGCGACTACCGGCAGAGCCGCGCGTTCTGTCAACGGGCGCTCGCTCTTTCCGCTGAGATCGGCCGCCGGAGCACCGAGGCGTACGCCTCAGACACCCTGGGCTGCGCCGAGCATCACCTAGGCAATCTGGCTGAGGCAGCCGTTTGCTATAGCCGCGCGCTCAGCCTCCGGCGCGCGCCGCGTTCTCCAGGGCCACCAGGTGGGAGTAGACGTTCTGGGCGTTCTCGGACGCCAGCGGGTCCCGCGCGGTCAGCGCCGGGCTGATCGACGGCAGGGCCGCCGCCTGCGCGCGGGCCGTGGCGAGGAGCGCGCAGGCCGCGGCCACGCCGCCGGCCAGCAGGAAGGTGCGCCTATTCACGTGGAGTCAACTGCAGGTTCCACCGGTCATGATTTCGGCCATGGCTTGCTCGGCCTCGGCATAGTAGGCAGGGTCGGCATCGGGGATGTTCATCCAGAACCCGCTGACAATTGACTGGACGTTGTTGGCGCTCTGCTCGATGTCGCACAGAGATGGCGTGGGGGAGACATTCGGGTGGGTGGACAGGCCCGCCAGGATCACGATGGACTTACCGGCACTAGCGGCACTCGCCTCGGCCTGCGCCGCCGCCTGATACACGAAGTTCCAGTAAGAGCCGGCGCTGTTAAAGGTAGTGCCGGGATCACCTTCCAGCGACTGAGCCTGCAGGTCGATGACGGAGACGCCGGGAATGGCTGCCATCCGGCCCGCCATGTTGTAGCTCAGATAGCACGACGCGATGGTCCCGCTGGTGCACCCCAGCGCGCCGTTGTTGAACAAGTCCAGCCCGGGTGTCACGATCAAGGTCAGCGGTGCGGACGGATGCGCCTGGTTGTACGCCACGACCGCCTGTGCCGCCTGCGTGGCGCCCCCGACTGGATGGGCCAGGTCATAAGCCGAAGTGCAGGTGCCGCCCCCCGGGCAGCTGCCCTGCCAATCCTCTTGATCCAGCACGATGGTTCCGGTGTTGCTGGAGAGCCTGCCGTTATCCACGTCGCTGGCCGCCCGGGCGCCGCTGTACTCGTGGTAGGAGAGGATGGCGTTGCTGGTGACCGGCGTGTTATCTGAAATGGAATCGCTGACCTGGTACACGGTGGCAGTACCGAGGCCCTGGGCGACCGTCTGGTTGCCGATGACGTTTTGCAGCGCGGCTGTGCTGAGCATCCAGACGGCCGGCGCCACAGTAGCGTCAGCCTGACTGCCCTGAGCCGCAATAGCGCACAGCGGCAGGAGCCCCGCGGCCGCCGTGATGACGAGCCCTGATCGCAGTCCTCGCGTTCTCATCCTTCCTCCTCACTCTCGGGGGCTAGCGTCTGAACCCGCGCCCAACCTCCCGGCTTTAACTCTGCAGACCGAATCGAAGCAGTCGCGGCTGAACGCGAACAGAGCACAAATGTGGCGCGAATGTCGCAACGCGTTCGCCGACCTGCGCGAACACCATCGGCGGCGCGAATCGGACTTACCGGAATGCGCGCGGCGGGTGGCTGACGTACGCTGAGATCACCGGTTTCGGGACTAGCGGGGATGCTGAGCATGGCGGCGAATGCCTCAGCGGGCAGGACGACAAAAAAAGGCGGGGCAAAAAAACGGGAACGGCTCGCGCAGCGGCGTAAGGCGCTGGGGAAGACCCAGGAAGCGCTGGCGGACCTGCTGGGCGTCGAGCGGTCCACCGTGATCCGCTGGGAACACGGTGAGAGCGAGCCCGCGCCCTGGATCCAGTCCAGGCCGGCCAAAGCGCTGCGGGTCTCGGCGGACCGTCTCGGGGAACTGCTGGACGACGCGGCGGCTGGCCCAGGTGCCGACCCGAACGGGCCGATGTCGGCGGTGCCGCGACAACTGCCCGCGGCGGTGCCGGACTTCACCGGGCGTGTCACCGAACTCAAGACGCTGGACGGGATCGTGAACGAGGCCGAAGTCGGCGCGCCGGGGACGGTGGTTATCTCCGCGATCGGCGGGACGGCCGGGGTCGGCAAAACCGCCCTGGCGCTGCACTGGGCACACCACGTCGCCCACCGGTTTCCTGACGGGCAGCTGCACGTGAACCTGCGCGGTTTCGACCCTTCCAGCGCCCCGGCCACGCCCGCGGTGGCGATCCGCGAGTTTCTGGACGCCCTCGGCGTGCCACACGAACGCATCCCGCCCAGCCCGGACGCCCAGGTCGCCCTGTACCGCGGGCTGCTCGCCGACAAGCGGATGCTGATCGTGCTCGACAACGCCCGCGACGAGAAGCAGGTCCGCCCGCTGTTGCCCGCCAGCCCGACCAGTCTCGTCCTCGTCACCAGCCGCAACCAGCTCGGCGGGCTCGCCGCCGCCGACGGCGCCACACTAGTCACTCTGGACGTCCTCCCCCACAATGAAGCCGTTCAACTGCTCACCGCGCGCATTGGCGCCAACCGGGCCGTGGCCGTGCCCGGAGTGATCGACGAGATCGCCACCCTCTGCGCGCACTTGCCCGCTCGCAATCCTGGGCGACCTCGACCATCCCGATGCCGACAAGGTCCGCGCCAAGCTCGCGGGCGTGAACGAGTAGGAACGAGTAGGTGAGCCATGCCGGGAGATGCGTCGTTCAGGGGAGCAACGAGACGGCAGCGGCTCGCGCAGCGACGTAAGGCGCTAGGGCTGACGCAGGAAGCCCTAGCGGACCTGCTCGGCGTCGAGCGGTCTACCGTGATCCGCTGGGAGCGCGGCGAAAGTCAGCCGTTGCCCGGGATCCGCCCGAAGCTGGCCAAGGTGCTGCGGGTCTCGACTGACCGGATCCAAGAACTGCTGGACAACGGCCGGGCGCCTGGCCTCGACGCCAGCCAGACCGGTCCGGTGCCGACGGTACCGCGGCAGTTGCCAGCCGCGGTGGCGGTCTTCACCGGACGCGTTGCCGAACTCGAAAAGCTGACCCGGATGATGGAGGAGGCCACCGATGACGCGCCAGGCACGGTAGTAATCTCCGCAATCGCCGGGACCGCCGGAGTGGGCAAGACCGTCCTGGGGCTGCACTGGGCGCACCAGGTAGCCGGACGGTTCGAAGACGGGCAGCTGTATGTGAACCTGCGTGGCTTCGACCCCGTCAGCGCCCCTGTCACCGCCGCCGAGGCAGTCCGCGGGTTCCTCGACACCCTCGGTGTGCCGTCAGAACGCGTTCCGGCCACGCCGAACGCACAGGCCAGCCTGTACCGCAGCCTGCTATCGGACCGGCGGATGCTGATCGTGCTTGACAACGCGCGAGACGAGGAACAGGTCCGGCCGCTGCTGCCAGCCAGCCCCGGCAGTTTAATGCTGGTCACGAGCCGCAACCGGCTCGCCGGGCTGGCCGCCGTCGACGGCGCGCGCATGCTCACCCTTGACCTGCTCCCCCTTGCCGAAGCCATCGAGCTGCTCGCCGCCCGGGTCGGCCGCACAAGGGCCGCCGCCGAGCCAGACGCTATCGCCGAGATCGCCCGGCTCTGCGCCTGCCTGCCGCTAGCGCTCGCGGTCGCCGGGGCCCGCGCGACAGTCCGGCCTGGGTTTCCGCTGGCCGTCTTGGCCGCTGAGCTTCGTGAAGCATCTGGGCGCCTGGCCATCCTTGACGCAGGCGATCCTATGGCCAGCGTACGGAGCGTGTTCTCCTGGTCGTACCACCAGCTCAGCAGCGAAACAGGGCGCATGTTCCGGCTACTTGGCCTCGCCTCCGGCCCGGACATCACCGTTCCCGCCGCCGCCAGCCTCGCAGGCACAGGCGAGCGCGAGGCTCGGCGCATGTTCCGTGACCTCACCGAGGCCCACCTGATCGCCGAGCACGCCCCTGGCCGGTACACGTTCCACGACCTGCTCCGCAGCTACGCCGACACGCAGGCCCGCGCTATTGATACCGAATCCGAGCGAGCAGCCGCGATCGGCCGGATGCTCGACCATTACCTTCACACCGCCTGCGCGTCGGCCTTGCGGCTTTATCCGTGGCATGAGCCGATGCCCCTGCGCCCGGTTAGCCTGGGAGCCGCGCCGGAGCCGATATCCGATTACCGCCAGGCGATGACCTGGTTCGAGGTCGAGCACGACGTCTTGTTCGCCGCGATCGCTCGCGCCGCCGGGTCAGGGTTCGACCGCCATGCCTGGCAGCTCCCCTGGGCGATGTCGGACCACCTCGAACTGCGCGGCCACTGGCACGAGTGGGCCGCCGCCGAGCGCATTGCCGTGGAGGCCGCCGTTCGCCTGGGTGATACCGCTGGGCAGGAGGTGTCCCGCCGCCTCCTCGGAAGGGCCTCCTTCGTTATCGGCGACGACGGGCAGGCCAGCGCCCAGCTGCGGGAGTCGCTGGAGCTGTGCCGACGACTCGGCAACCGCTACGGTGCGGCCAGGGTGCACTGGATTATGGGCAGGATGGCCGAACGTCAAGGCCGCTACGCAGAAGCGCTCCGCTGCACCGAGCAGGCCCGTGAGCTGTTCCGGGCCAGCGGCAACACGGCGGGAGAGGCCGAAATGCTGAACAACATCGGTTGGTTCCATAGCCTGCTTGGCCATTACCAGCGGGCGCTGGAATTCGGCCGGTTGTCACTCACGCTAAGCACTGAAATCGGTCACCGCCACAATAAGGCGCATGTCTGGCATTGCCTGGGGGTTGCCGAGCATCATCTCGGCAATTTCAGCGAAGCGATCGCCTCCTTCGAGCGCGGAATCACCATCTACCTGGAGTTCGACGACCGGTACAACGAAGCCTGGATCCTCGGTAACCTCGGTGACACCTACCACGCCGCCGGTGACCTCCCGCAGGCTCGGCAAGCGTGGCAACGGGCGCTCGGCATCTTCCGCGACCTGGGAGATCCCGGCGCCGCGCGGGTCCGGGCCAAGCTCGAAGGCATCGACGGCTAACAGGGGGCTGGGCGGGCGGCCACCGGCCATATACGATCTTGATGCGATGCCAGAACACCCGCTTCCAGATCAGTACCTCGCCCGCCCGTCGAAGATCGTGGCGGTACACGTGAGCTACCGCAGCCGGGCGATGGAACGCGGGACCCTGCCCCAGTGGCCGTCTTACTTCCTCAAGCCGCCGAACACCCTGGCCGCCGACGGCGACCGGGTCGTGCGGCCCCCGTGGTGCGAGCTGCTGGCGTTCGAGGGAGAGGTCGCGCTCGTCATCGGCACCAGGACGACGCGCGTGAGCGCGGCGGAGGCGTGGGACCGCGTGCGCTGGGTGACCGCGGCCAACGACTTCGGCGTCTACGACCTGCGCTACGCGGACAAGGGGTCCAACGTACGGTCCAAGGGCATCGACGGGTTCACCCCGATCGGTCCGGCCTTGCTCGAAGCCCGCGACATCGACCCGGAGAAGGTACGGCTGCGCGCCTGGCTGAACGGCGAGCTGTGCCAGGACGCGGTGAGCGGGGACGACCTGCTGTTCTCCTTCGCGGACATCGTGGCGGACGTCTCCAGGCTGACCACCCTGGAGCCGGGCGACGTGATCTTGACCGGCACCCCGACCGGGTCCACCGTCGCCCGGCCCGGCGACCTGGTCGAGGTCGAGGTGACCGCGCCCGGGCCTGGCGGCGCGGACCTGAGCACCGGCCGGCTGCGCAGCCCGGTCACCGAGGCCGACTACGTTCTCGGGCCGCCAGGCGCGATGCCCAGGCCCGACGACACGCAGCGCGAGGCGGCCTACGGGGTGCGGGGCGCGCCCGGGCCGGCCGACTCCCCCGCCGATCTGCTCGCAGCGGTCGGCGCCGTCAGCACCGCCACGCTGGCCGCGCAGCTGCGCAGACGCGGCTACAACTCGGTCACGCTCGACCGGCTGTCCACGACCCGGCCCGACGTCTCGATGACCGGCTACGCCCGGACCCTGCGGTACGTCCCGTTCCGCGAGGACCTGTTCGCCGAGTACGGCGGCGGGATGAACGCGCAAAAGCGCGCCGTCGAGCAGATCAGGAACAACGAGGTGCTGGTGATCGAGGCGCGCGGCGACCCGACCGCGGGCACCGTCGGCGACATCCTCGCGCTGCGCGCCCAGGTGCGAGGCGCCACGGGCATCGTCACCGACGGGGCGATCAGGGACAGCGAAGCGCTGCGCAGGCTCGGCATCCCCGTCTACTACGCCGCCACCCACCCCGCGGTCCTGGGACGCAGGCACGTGCCGTGGGAGACGAGCACCACGATCTCCTGTGCCGGTGTGACGGTCCAGCCCGGCGACATCATCGCCGGCGACGCGGACGGGGTCATCGTGGTGCCACGGCATCTGGCGAAAGAGGTCGCGCAGGACGGCGCCGAACAGGAACGCCAAGAACGCTTCATCGCCGAGCAGGTGGCCAGGGGGGAGCCGATCGACGGGCTGTACCCGATCGGCAAGAAGTGGCAGGCTGCCTATCAAGCGTGGGTGAGTTTGCCCGATGGCACAGACCAGCCGGCACACGATGGGGGGCGGCAGGCATGAGGTTCCGCGGCGACCCCGCGCGGATCCGCGGCTCGATCGCGCCGGTGGTCTCCCCGTTCACGGCCGACGGCGCGGCGGACCTGGACGGCCTGCGGGCGCTGATCCGCTGGCAGCTCGACAGCGGCTCGCACGGCATCTCCCTCGGCGGGTCGACCGGCGAGCCCAGCGCGCAGACGACCGCCGAGCGCGCGACCGCGATCAGGGCGGCGGCGTGGGAGATCAACGACCAGGTACCCTTCGTGCCCGGCACCGGCTCGGCCAAGCTCGACGAAACGCTCGAGCTCACCGAGGCCGCCAGGCACGCGGGCGCGGACGCGGTGCTGATCATCACCCCGTACTACGCGCGCCCGACGCAAGAGGGCCTGTTCACCTGGTATTCGACCGTGGCGCGCGAGTTCGGTGACCTGCCGATCATCGCCTACAACGTGCCGTCCCGCACCGCCGTGGACATCGCGCCCGAGACGGTCGCCCGGCTGCGCAAGGCGCACGACAACATCGTCGGGGTCAAGGAGACCACGAAGGACTTCGAGCACTTCTCCCGCGTGCTGCACGTCGCGGGGCGCGACACCCTCGTGTGGTCGGGCATCGAGCTGCTGAGCCTGCCGCTGCTCGCGCTCGGCGGGGCGGGCTTCGTCAGCGCGACCGCGAACCTCGCGCCCGCCGCGGTGGCCCGGATGTACGAGCACTGGGAGGCCGGCGACTTCGACAAGGCGCGAGACCTGCATTTCGGCCTGCATCCGGTCACCGACGTGATCTTCACGGAGACCAACCCGGCCGCGGCTAAGTGGGTGCTGGCGCGGGCGGGCCTGCTCGGGTCGGGTTTCGTCCGGCCGCCGCTCGTGCCGCTCACCGAGCCTGGCCAGCGTCGCGTCCTGGAGCTGCTCCGCCAGGGCGCCCCGGTGCTCGAGGGACGCGTGGCGGAGGTGACACAGTGATCCCGGACAAGATCTTGCACTACATCGGCGGGAAGCTGGTGCCGAGTGCGGACGGCGCGACGTTCGGCGTCACGGAGCCGGTGACCAACCAGGTGTACGCGCAGGCGGCGGCCGGGAACGCGGAAGACGTGAAGCGGGCGGTCGAGGCGGCCGCCGAGGCGTTCACCACGGGGCCGTGGCCGCGGCTAGCGGCACGGGCGCGGGCGCGGGTGCTGAACAAGATCGCCGACGCGATCGAGGCGCGGGGAACCGAGATCGCGGCGGTGGAGACGTTCGACACGGGGCTGCCGGTCACGCAGGCGCAGGGGCAGGCGGCGCGGGCGGCGGAGAACTTCCGGTTCTTCGCCGACGTGATCGTCGCGCAGCACGAGGAGGCGTTCTCCTCCCCCGGCCAGCTCGGTTACGTGCTGCGCACGCCCGTTGGCGTGGCCGGGCTGATCACGCCGTGGAACACCCCGTTCATGCTGGAGACCTGGAAGCTCGCGCCGGCGCTCGCGGCCGGCTGCACCGTGGTGCTCAAGCCCGCCGAGTGGACGCCGCTGTCGGCGTGCCTGCTGCCGGACATCATGGCCGAGGCCGGCGTGCCCGACGGGGTGTTCAACATCGTGCACGGCGTCGGCGAGGTGGCGGGCGCCGCCTTGGTCGAGCATCCCGGCGTGCCGCTGATCTCGTTCACCGGCGAGACGTCGACAGGGCAGACGATCATGGCCTCCGCCGCGGCGTCGCTGAAAGGCCTGTCGATGGAGCTTGGCGGCAAGTCGCCGTGCGTCATCTTCGCCGACGCCGACCTGGACCTGGCGGTGGACAGCGCGCTGTTCGGGGTGTTTTCGCTGAATGGCGAGCGCTGCACGGCGGGCTCCAGGATTTTGGCCGAACGTGCGGTGTATGACTCTCTCGTGGCACGCCTCGCGGCCCGGGCCGAACGGATCAGCGTGGGGCCGCCGTCCGATCCGGCGACCGAGATCGGGGCGCTGGTGCACGAGGAGCACTACGCGCGGGTCATGTCGTACGTGCGGGCCGGTGTCAGGGAGGGCGCGCGGCTGGTCGCGGGCGGCGCGCGGCCCGCCGGGCTGACGTCGGGGAACTACCTGGCGGCCACGGTGTTCGCGGACGTGACCCCGGACATGCGGATCTTCGCGGAAGAGATCTTCGGGCCGGTGGTGTGCGTGACGCCGTTCACCACGGAGGAAGAGGCGGTGTCGCTGGCGAACGACACCAGATACGGGCTCGCCGCCTACATCTGGACGTCGGACCTGCGCCGGGCGCACCGGGTCGCTTCGGCGGTCGACGCGGGCATGACCTGGGTGAACTCGCATAACGTGCGGGACTTGCGGACACCGTTCGGCGGGGTGAAGGCGAGCGGGGTCGGCCAGGAGGGCGGGCAGCACAGCATCGACTTCTACACGTCGTCGCGGATCGTGCATGTGGCCCTTGGAGACACCCACGTGCCGCGGTTTGGCGCGTGACATGGTCCCGCCCCCCGACATCGTCCGCGCCGCCTACGCGACGCTGGTGGTGACCTCGCTGGCGGAGGCGCGGCGGTTCTGGGTCGACCTGCTCGGCTTCGTGGTGACGCATGAGGACTCATCATCGCTCTACCTGCGTGGATACGATGAGCTCACGCACCACAACCTGATCCTGCGGGCCGGGCCGGTGGCCGCGGCGGGCGCGCTCGGCTTCCGGGTGCGGTCGGGCGGCGACCTGTCCCGGGCGGAAGCGTTCTACGGCTCGCTCGGGTGCCGGACCTCGCGGTCGCCCGCGGGAACGGTCCGCGGGCTCGGCGAGACCGTCCGCGTGGAGGACCCGCTCGGGTTCTGTGTCGAGTTCTTCGCGTCGTCGTCGCACCCGCAGCGCCTGCAGCAGCGCTACGACTTGCGCCGCGGCGCCGAAGTAGCGCGGCTTGACCACTTCAACATCTGCGTGCCTGACGTGCCGGCGGCCTATTCGTATTACTCCTCGCTCGGATTCGGGCTGTCGGAGACGATCGAGGACGAGCAGACGCTGTACGCCGCCTGGATGTACCGCAAGCAGACCGTGCACGACGTCGCGTTCACGGGCGGCGCCGGCCCGCGGCTGCACCACCTGGGTTTCTTCGCGCACGAGCCGCACAGCGTGCTGCGCATGTGCGACATCCTCGGCTCGCTGTCGCTCCAGGCGTGCATCGAGCGCGGCCCCGGCCGGCACGGCGTGTCGAACGCCTTCTACGTCTACCTGCGCGATCCCGACGGCCACCGGCTCGAGATCTACACCTCGGACTACTACACCGGCGATCCGGACCACCCGGTGCTGCGCTGGTCTGTCCTCGACCCGCGGCGGCGCGACTTCTGGGGCAACGCGGTGATCCCGTCCTGGTACTCCGACGCGTCGCCTGTGCTCGACCTCGACGGGAGGGTGCGCCCGGTGGTGGAGCTAGCCCAGACCGCCGAGGTCACCGTCGGCGCCGACGGCTTCACGCCGCCACCGTCGGAGTAACCGGTTTCCGCTCAGCGATAGGAGCGCGCCTGTAGCTCGAACAGCTCGGCGTAGCGTCCGCCGCTGGCGATCAGGTTCTCGTGGCTGCCTTCCTCGACGACGCGGCCCTCGTGGAGAACGACGATGAGGTCGGCCGCGCGGACGGTGGAGAAGCGGTGGGACACGAACAGGGTCACGGCCCCGTTTCGCTCGGCGCTCCGCCTCGACGCCCCGACGTAGCGTTCGAACAGGGCCGCCTCGGTCGGTGCGTCCAGGCTGGCGGTCGGTTCGTCAAGGACGAGGAGGATCGGGCGGTCCCGCATCATCGCCCGTCCGAGCGCCACCTTCTGCCACTGGCCGCCCGACAGGTCGCGCCCGTCCGGGAGCGACCGGCCGAGCGGAGTGCGCAGCCCGTCGGGCAGGCTGTCGAGAGCGTCGGCACCGTGCGCCCGCTCGAGGGCGGCGAGGATGGCCGACTCGTCGCCGATGCGCGGCAGGTCGCCGATACCGACGGCCTCGCCGGCGAGCAACTCGAAGCGGACGAAGTCCTGGAACGCCGCCGTCGTCCGCCGGCGCCAGCTCTCCAGGTCGAACTCGTCGAGCGGCGTGTCGTCGATGCGGATCGACCCCGCTGTTGGCCGGTACATGCCGGTGAGCAGCTTGATCAGAGTCGTTTTGCCGGCGCCGTTCTCGCCGACGAGTGCCACCGACGAGCCCGCGGGCAACAGGAGCGACACGTCCTCGAGCACGATCCGCTCCGTGCCCGGGTAGGTGAACGTCACGCCCGAGAGCCGGACGCCGCGGTCGAGCACCTCAGGGACGGGCCGCGGGGAGGCGACCACCCGGCGGACGGTGCGGTGGTGATCCTCCAGCCAGAACAGGTACTGCGCGGCGCGCGAGTTCGTGACGAGCTGGCTGACCGTGCTCGACACCTGCGCCATCTGCTGCTGGGTGCGCTGGATGAGGGCGGCCACCATGACCACGTCGCCGTAGGAGGCCTGGCCATGCACCGCACGGACGGCTAGCAGCACTATCGCGCCGGTGAAGCCGGTCCCGTAGACGAACCAGCCCGCGGCGCTTTGCAGTGCGCCGATCTCGGCGCCGCGGACCACCTCGCGGCGGACTTCCTCGTTGAGCGACTGGTGGCGGCGGGTGATCTGTTCGCGCAGGCCGAAGCTGCGCAGCTCGCTCGCCTGCCCCGGCGTTGCCGCGAGATCGAACAGGGCGTCGGCCAGCCGCACCGGCTCGACTACCGCCTTGTCGGTCCGTTCGCGGCGCCGAGCCGCCAGGTCGTCGCCGACGGCGGGGAACACGGCGATCAACGGCAGGAGGGTGAGGATCGGGTCGACGGTCGCCAGCAGCACGACGACGGTCACCATGCGCGCGAGCACTTGAAGGGCGAGCAGGCTCTGGGTCGGCCCGTTCGACAAGTTACTGAGGTTGCGCCGGAGCAGGTCGTGCTGCTTGAGGAAGTCGGGGCGTTCGTGGTGCTCGAGGCCGGGGATGGTCGTCGTGAGCCGGGCGACGCGCGACGACAAGTAGCCGGAGCAGAGGTTGCCGACATAGAAGCCGACGAGGGCGGACACCCCGCCGAGCGTCCAGGAGACGCTGAAGAGTACCGCGACGACCAGCGTCCCGACGACGACGCCGAGGCCGTCGCCCGCGACGATGGAGTCGATGACCACCTTGAACCCGACGGTGTAGCTGACCGACACGACGGCCGACACCACCGCGAGCACGACCCCGAGGCTCATCGCGGCCGGGCCCGCCGAGAAGCCGAAGAAGAACAGGATGTCCAGGCGGCGGCGCGCCCGGATATGCCACGGCGGCGTCACTGTATAGCCTCGGGCGCGGCGAAGCGGGCGGCCTGGGCCAGAAACATCCCGGCGTAGCGGCCGCCGCTCGCCACGAGCGCCTCGTGAGTTCCCTGCTCCACGATCCGCCCGCCGTCGAGCACGCAGATCTGCTCGGCACGGCGCACCGTCGAGAAGCGGTGCGAGATGACGATCGTGGTGGCGCCGGCGGTGATCGCGAGGAAGCGGTCGAAGAACTCGGCTTCGGCCCGGACGTCGAGCCAGGCGGTGGGCTCGTCGAGAACGAGGACGCGCGCGCCGTGCCGGATCGCGAACAGGGCGCGTGCCAGCGCCACGCGCTGCCACTGGCCGCCCGAGAGATCCGCGCCGCCGGTGTAGTCACGCGACAGCACGGTGTCCCAGCCGAGCGGAAGCGCCTCGATGAACTCCAGCGCCCCGGCGTGGCGCGCCGCGGCGATGATCCCGGCCTCGTCGTCGAGGTGAGCCGGCGCGCCGAAGCCCACGTTCTCCGCAGCCGTGAGGGGGTACCGAGTGAAATCCTGGTTGACGACGCTCACCTGGCGCTGCCACGAGCCCGGCTCGAGCTCGCTGAGCGGGATGCCGTCGACGACGATCCGGCCAGCGGTAGGGTCGTGGAGGCGGGACAGGAGCTTCACGAGCGTCGTCTTGCCGGCCCCGTTCAGGCCGACGATCGCCGTCGAACGGCCGACCGGCACGACGAGCTCAAGGTCGCGGAGCACCTCCGCGTCGGACCGGGGGTAGCGGAACGACACCCGCTCAAAGCGGACCTCCCGTTCGGGCAGGCCGGCGGCCGGGCGGGTGCCTTCGAGCGCCGCGGTGCGGCCCCGCAGCTCCGACTCGAGGTCGTCGACGTCGGGAAGGGCCGTCACCATCTGCTCGAGCGCCAGGTCATAACGGCCGACGGCGCCGACCTGGGACGTGGTGATGAGCATGCCGAGCAGGACGGTCACCTCGCCGAGCCCGATCTCGTGGTGGAAGCCCGCCCAGGCGACGGCGGCACCACCCCCGAGGTAGGCGAGCAGCACGGGGGCGAAGAGAAAGAGGAAGCGGCGGATGAACCGCATCCGCCCGCCGTGGAAGATCTCGATCGCCTTCGCCCACTGCTGGCCGTACTCGCCGACGATCCAGTCGCTCAGCCCGAAGACACGCAGCTCCTTGGCGGCATTGGACCCGACGGCCGTCCCGAGGAGGTAGTACGACCGCCGGAACACGTCTCTGCCGCCCCGGTAGTGCGCGACCTGCCCGCGCTGCGCCGCGCGCAGCGGGGCGCGGACGAGCAGCCAGACAACGAGCATGCCGAGGCCGAGCCACCAGCGGAACCAGCCGACCGTCACGCACGCGAGGAGCCCGGTCAGCCGGTTGGACAACACCAGGGCGAGCGTGACCGGGGCGTCGGACGGCAAAACGTTGAGCAGCTGTCCCCGCGCCGAGGCGAGCTTGTCGAGCAGTGCCGGGTCCTCGAGGTGAGCGACGCCGACCGGCTCGGACACGGCCGCCATGAGGCGCCCCTGAAGGTCGTCGCGCAGGTGGCTGCGCACGACGAGGGTGAGGACATCCTGGCCGGGCCCGAGGAGAAGGTTTGCCAGGTAGGCGACGCACGCGAAGGCGAGCGCCAGCTCCAGCCGGTGACCGCCCGCCGAGCTCATCCCTTGACGGATCGCCCCGGGGAGGTCACCAATCACGAGTCCCAGGGCGACGAGCACCAGAATCGGAAACACCGCGCTCGCCACCGCGAATGCGGCCACGGCGAGCGACCAGCCCTTGCTCGTCTCGAAGAGCAGCCGCGCGGCCCGCACCCGGCCTGACGCCGCCCATGACGCCGCGATCTTCGCGCGATTAGCCGTCGCGAAAGCGCCCGGTGAGCGAAAGACGCCTCCCAAAGCCACGCTCCATGATCGGACGCATCCGCCCGCGCCCGCTATCTATTTTGTCTGTGGCATCCTCATATGAGGGGGCGACTGTGACTGGGCCTATCTGATGGGCGGCTGGTTTCAGCAGTCGGTCGTGGCCACAGGCAGGCTTCGGCTTTTCTGCTTCTTCGTGGCTTTCATCGCCGCGTTCGTTTTCATCCGCTTCAGCGTCCGGATGATCCGCGCCCAGGTGAAGTGGTGGCCGGGCAACGTCGCACCCGGCGGACTGCACCTCCACCATGCGATCTTCGGCCTTGTGTTCATGTGCGTGGGCGGGGTTGGCGGCCTTGTCGTGCAGGACACGAATTCGGCCTGGGCCGCGACCGCCGCGGCGCTGCTGGGCATCGGCATGGCGCTGCTGCTCGATGAGTTCGCTCTGGTGCTGTTCCTTAAAGACGTGTACTGGAGCGAGCGGGGGCGGTTGTCCGTCGAGGTCGTCTTCGTCGCCGCCGCGCTGTGCGGGCTGGCCTTGCTTGGCTGGGTACCGCTCGGCTACACCTCCGCCGCGCGCGGCGACACGCATCTGGAGGCCTTCGCCGGAATCGGGATCGTGCTCGCCGTCAACCTCGCCTTCACGATCGTCTGCCTGTTGAAGGGGAAGATCTGGTGCGGCGTCCTCGGGGTGTACGTCGGCTTGGTGGCAGTGGTGGGCGCCATCAGACTGGCGCGGCCCGGATCTTACTGGGCGCGTTCGCGGTACCCGGCGGGCTCTCGCAAGCTGGCCAGGGCAGTAGCCAGGGAGAAGCGCTACGGACGGCCGGTGAGCCGATTCGTGACCTGGTTCCAGGACATGGTCGCTGGCCGGCCCGATCGCGGCCGGGACTAGGCAGCGCGGGACTCGGGTATGAAGTGGCCGGAAGGGGAGGCCGGGGGGCCGCCCGACGGGGGGAGCAGTTAGCATGTCGAACCATTTCAGCGCGGCCAATCTCCATTTTCCAGGCGATGACACGCGACTCGAACTCACGGACCTGTACGCGTTCACATCAGCGGACGGGCCCGCCAAGACGGCGCTGATCATCGACGTGAACCCGACGGTCAGGCCGCCCATCGAGCTGCCGCCGACGGTCATCACCAGCCGGGAGTTCCACCCGGCCGCGGTCTACAGGATCAACATCGACAACGATGGCGACGCGCTGGCCGACGTCGCCTTGACGTTTACGTTCTCCGAGCTCGAGGGCGGCGCGCAAACCGGGACCGCCTATCTCGCGACCGGCGCGCAGGCCCGCGAGCCCGGGGCGGTCGGGCGGGTACTCACCTCATCCATCCCGGTGAGTTTCGACGCGATCGTGCGGCCCGTCGAGGCCGGCGGGATCCTGACGTGCGCCGGGGCGCGCAGCGAGCCTTTCTTCGCCGACATCGAGGGAGCTCTGCACGGATTCAAGTGGACGGGGCACGACGACTTCGCCGGCAACGACGTGCTGTCGATCGCGCTTGAGGTGCCCTACGACATGCTCAGCACCGGGCCGACGTTCGGCGTCTGGGCCACGGTCAGCGTGTGGCGGGACGGGACACTCACGCAGATGGACCGCGGCGGCAACCCGACCATCAACCCGTTCGTCAACCCCGACGACCAGAAAGACCTCTACAACACCCGGCAGCCGGCCGACGATGTGGCCAACTACCTGGAACCATGGTCCGCGCTCCTGATACAGGGCGGCTATCCACCGGACGAGGCGAAGCGGGCGGCCCTGACGATGCTGCCTGACATCCTCCGCTACGACCGCGCCAAGCCCGCCGTGTATCCCAACGGGCGCACCCCGGTCGACGACGTCTACAGCTACCGGTTCGCCTGGCTCAGCAACGGCAAGATCCCGCCGACCGGCCTCCAGCCCCACGACGACCTGCTGAACGAGTTCCCGTACCTGGGCCTTCCGCACGCCTAACCCGCCCCGCCGCCTGGCGCGGACCGGGGCGACCGGATGAATGGCCCACTCATCTGGTTATAGCCAGCTCAACGGGCCACTCATGCGGCGGGCAGTCGCACGGAAGGGGCTCGTGTGACTGGCGGGGCCGCGGTGGCGAGCTCGGCGAGGGCGCGGGGCGTGGGGCCGCGGGGCGTGGGGCCGCGGGGCGGGCGCGGGGCGGGCGTGGGGGGACGGCGGGGCGGCTAGTCCGTTGCGTGGCGGTCCAGGAATTCGTAGATGTCTACGTCGTCTACGCCGGGGAAGGAGCCGGCCGGGAGGGCGGACAGGATGTGGGAGTGGGCGCGGGCGGAAGGCCAGGCCATGCCCTCCCAGCGTTCGGCCAGGGAGAGGGGGGCGCGCTGGCAGCACTCGCCGTCGGGGCACTGCGACCGCGTGCGGATCGTCGTCTCCCGGCCGCGGAACCAGCGGGAGTGCTCGAACGGGACCCCGAGCGTGATCGCGGAGCCGCGGTCGTCGGCGCGCGGGTCGACCTGCGCGACGCAGAAGTAGGAGCCGGCCGGGGTGTCGGAGTACTGGTAGTGCGGGGAGAACCGGTCCGGAGCGGAGAAGACCTGGCGGCCGGACCATTTGCGGCACATGCGCTGGCCCTCGATGGCGCCGGAGATGTCGGCGGGGAAGATCACGCCATCGTTCTCGTAGGCCTTGTAGATGATGCCGCTCGCGTCGTTCTTCACGAAGTGGCAGGGCAGCCCGAGGTGGTGGGTGATCAGGTTGGTGACGCGGTGCGCGGCCATCTCGTAGGACACGGAGAACACGTCTACCAGGTCCTCGACGGCCAGGTCGCGGCGCTCCATCGCCGCGCGCAGGAAGGGAAGCGCCGCGGACTCGGGGAGCAGCATCGCGGCCGCGAAGTAGTTGGCCTCCACCCGCTGGCGCAGGAAGTCGGCGAAGTCCTTCGGCGTGTCATGCCCCAGCAGGAAATGGCCCAGCGCCTGCAAGATCACCGCACGCGGCGAGTGGCCGCCGACGGATTCCTGCTTGACGTAGATGCGGTTGCTGCGCAGGTCGGTGAGCGACCGCACGGTCCTCGGCAAGTCCGGCACGAACTGGACGGAGAACCCGTGCCTGCTCACCACGGACAGCAGCATGCCCTGGGACAGCGCCCCGCCGGCGTAGCCGGCCGCGGACAGGGCCTCGGCGGCGGCGGCCTCGATCGACGGGAAGTAGTTGCCGCGCTCGCGCATCGACGCGCGCAACGCCGCGTTGGCGGCGCGGGCCTCTTCCGGTGTCGCGGTCGGCTTGGAGCGCAGGGCGCGCAGTTCGGCGGCGACCGCGACCAGGTGCTCGAGCACGTCGGTCGGCACCCGGGCCCCGACCCGCAGCGGCGGCAGCCCGAGCGCGGCGTAGGACGGGTCGCGCTGCGCCTGCTCCACCGCGATCTCAAGCTGGGCGCGGCGGCTCGGTGGCTGCTTCTTGAGCAGTTCGGACATCGGAACCGACAGCGCGGCCGCTAGCTGTTCCACGAGCGACAGCTTCGGCTCGCGGCGGCCGTTCTCGATCAGCGAGAGCACGGACGGCGTGCGGTCGACGCGAGCGCCGAGGTCGGCCAGCGTCATACCTCGGGCGCGGCGCGTGTGCCGCAGCCGCTGACCGAATGTCGCGAGGTCTAGACCTTCGGTCTCTACCAATTTTGGCGATTCTTTCATCGCGAAAAAGAGTAACACCTGTTCGTTCGGAAAGAAATGACTTTTTTTACATACCCTGGTCCTCGGAATCGGGCGCCGCGGCCCGCACTCTGGTACCACGGCCAGCCCGGCGAGCGGGGCGGACGACTGAAAGGCAGCACGACCATGGACACGATCAGCCAGCAGGCGGTCAATCTGCGCAAAGAGTGGGAGACCGACCCCCGCTGGGCGAACATCACGAGGAACTACACCGCCGAGGACGTGATCCGGCTGCGCGGCTCCGTCACCGAGGAGCAGACCCTGGCGAGGCGGGGCGCGAACCGGCTCTGGGAGCTGCTGCGGACCGAGGACGCCGTGCGGGCGCTCGGCGCGATCACGGGCAACCAGGCCGTGCAGATGGTCAAGGCGGGACTCCAGGCCATTTACCTATCCGGATGGCAGGTCGCCGCGGACGGCAACCTGGCCGGGCAGACCTACCCGGACCAGTCTCTGTACCCGGTGAACTCCGTCCCGCAGATGGTGCGCAGGATCAACAACGCGCTGCTGCGCGCGGACCAGGTCTGCTGGTCGGAGCGCTCGCCGGAGAGCACGGCGCCGCGCCAGCAGTGGCTCGCGCCGATCGTCGCGGACGCGGAGGCCGGCTTCGGCGGGGCTTTGAACGCGTTCGAATTGATGAAGTCCATGATCGCGGCCGGTGCCGCTGGCGTGCACTACGAGGACCAGCTCGCGTCGGAGAAGAAGTGCGGCCACCTCGGCGGGAAGGTGCTCATCCCGACCGGGCAGCACATCAAGACGCTGTCCGCGGCCCGGCTGGCCGCGGACGTGTGCGACGTGCCCACGCTGGTGATCGCGCGCACCGACGCGCACTCGGCCACGCTGCTGACCTCTGACGTCGACGAGCGCGACCGGCAGTTCGTCACCGGCGACCGCACCGCCGAAGGGTTCTACCGGGTGCGCGCCGGGATGGCGCCGTGCATCTCGCGCGGGCTGTCCTACGCCCCGTACTCCGAACTGCTGTGGATGGAGACCTCGACCCCCGACCTGAACGAGGCGAGGGAGTTCGCCGAGGCGATCAAGGCGGTGTACCCGGACCAGATGCTCGCCTACAACTGCTCACCGTCGTTCAACTGGCGCGCGCGCCTTGACGAGGCGACGATAGCCAAGTTCCAGAAGGAACTGGCCGCGATGGGGTACCGGTTCCAGTTCATCACGCTGGCCGGCTTCCACGCGCTGAACTACTCGATGTTCGACCTCGCGCAGGGCTACGCGCACGAGGACATGGCCGCCTACGTCAAGCTGCAGCAGGCCGAGTTCGACGCGGAGGCGCGCGGCTACACGGCGACCAAGCACCAGCGTGAGGCGGGCACCGGCTACTTCGACCTGGTCACCCAGGCGATCTCACCGAACGCTGAGACAATGGCGCTGGCGGGCTCGACGGAGAGCGCGCAGTTCCACTGACGGGGCTGGCGGCCAAAGAATTACTGCTGCCAAAGGTCGCTTGGCGGGGTCTGGGTTATCGGCGCGGTCTCGGCCCAGTCGGAGGAGATCAGCGAGCTCGACGGGGCCCCCTCACCCTGGTCTTCCGCCGGCACCGGGCCGCGCCACCGCGAGGGGATGAAGAGCGGGACGATCATCGCGAGCCCGGCGGCCACCAGGACCCCGTTGAAGAGCATGGCCTCAAAGCCATAGCCGTACGCGTCGCCCTTCAGCGGTATGAACCGCACCGCCTGCCGTACGTTCACCCCGTACCAGACGGTCACGCCGATCAGCACCAGGCCGGGCAGCCCGCTCGCGAGCGGCGAGATCCACGGCACCGCGACGCAGATCCCGATGAGCAGCGCGACGGCGGCCACCGCCGCGAAGGCGTACAGAACGCTGCTGTCATGCAGCAGCGAGCCGCCGTTCGCTGGAAGCGTAGTCACAGCGCCATTCGCCACGGGCACGCGCAGCAATCGCACATAACCCCACGCGGCACCGAAAAACACCGCTGCCGCCGTCACCAGGGCCAGGCCAAAACCGATGAGATGCCGCATAAAGTAATGCCTCCTGTCTGGCCTATCGTGCCGTGCGAGCCCTCTCGCGCGCAGCGAAACCCACGGGATCCAACCATTACGGCACCGTCCGTTTCCTGAGAACACGCTGAGACCGGCTGTGCGGCCCGCTGTGCCCGCTCGCTATCCTGGGGCGCGTGCACGTCGATGACATTTTCAGGGGAATAGCCAGGTTCGCAGTCAGGTTCCGCTGGCTGGTGCTGATCGTGTGGGTGCTCGCCGCCGTGGCGATACCCAAGGCACTGCCGTCGCTGTCCAGCGTGACACAGGCCAACAACAGCCAGTTCCTGCCCGCCAGCGCTCCGAGTGAGAAGGCGGCGACGCTGGCCGCGCCGTTCGGCGGCACGAACGAGATCCCGGTGCCCGTGGTGGCCGCCGTCAGCACCGGCACGCTCACCCCGGCCGATCAGACCTGGCTGGCCACGCTGTCGAACGACCTGCTCAAGGTGCCGACGGTGGTCAAGGTGAACAACCTGGGGACCTCCACGCCCAAGGCGTCCGTCCCCGGGCAGGCCGCGCAGCTCCAGGTGCTGTCGGACGTCAGCCAGAACAACCAGAACGCGATGACCGACCTCATCGACAACATCCGCACCACGATCGCGAGCGCGCATCCGCCGGCCGGCATGCAGGTGCACCTGGCGGGGCAGATCGCGATCAACACCGACCAGCAGAAACAGTCCGGCAACACGGGCAACGAGGTGCAGGGCATCTCGGTGCTGTTCATCCTCATCTTGCTGCTGGTGATCTTCCGGTCGGTGCTCGCGCCGTTCATCACGCTGATCCCGGCGGCGGTGTCCGTAACCATCGCCGGCCCGATCATCGCCGAGGCCGCCAACCACGGGCTCAAGGTCTCCTCGCTGGCCCAGCTGCTGCTCATCGTGCTCGTGCTCGGCGCGGGCACGGACTACGGGCTGTTCCTGGTGTTCCGCGTGCGGGAGAACATGCGCCGCGGCCAGGAGTCCAAGGAAGCCGTGGTCAGCGCGCTGACCAAGGTCGGGGAGTCGATCACGTTCTCCGCCTTCACGGTCATCGCGGCGCTGCTTTCGCTGCTGTTCGCGAGCTTCGAGATCTACTCCGACCTCGGCATCCCGCTGGCGATCGGCATCGCCGTGATGCTGCTGGCCGGCTTGACGCTGCTGCCCGCGCTGCTGGCGATCTTCGGCCGGGCCGCGTTCTGGCCGTCGAAGAACCGCGCAGGCGCGTCGACGGAAGGCGCGTGGGGCAAGATCGCCGCGCGGGTCGTGAAGCGGCCGGCCGTGACGCTGGCGATCGGCGTGGTCGCGTTCGGCGGGTTGTCCGTGGCGGTGTCGGGGTACGTGAGCGCCGGGTTCGGCGGCGCGATCTCCGCGCCCGCGGGCACCGACTCCGCGCAGGGCACCGCCCTGCTGAACAAGTACTTCCCCGCCAGCGCGGCGAACCCGACCAACCTGGTGTACAAGCTGTCGTCGCCGGCCTGGCAGGATCCGCAGGCCATCGAGGCCGCCACCAGCCAGCTCAAGGCCAGCGGGCTGTTCACCGGTGTGACAGGACCGCTCAACCCGGTCGGCGGAACCGGCTTCACGCCAACGCAATACGCCGAACTGCACGCCGCGCTCGGCTCTGGGCCGTTCCCGCCGACGGTGCCGGCCAAGTACGCCGGCCTGATCCCGGAGCAGGCGTACCAGACGTACCGGGCAACGGCGCAGTTCGTCAGCGCCGCGGGCACAACGATCCAGTTCCAGACGGGGCTGACCGCCGGCGACCCGTCTACGACGGCCGCGCTGCAAGCGGTTCCCTCGATCCGGGCGGAGGCCGCCGCCGTGGTGCCGACGCTGCACGCCACCGACTACGGCGTGGGCGGTGAGGCGCCCGCGCTCTACGACGTCAGCGCCATTTCCAACAGCGACCTCGCGCACGTGATCCCGATCGCGATCATCGTGATCGGCGTGCTGCTCGCGCTGGTGATGCGCTCGCTGATCGCGCCGCTGTACCTGATCGCGTCGGTGGCGCTGTCCTACTTCGCCGCGCTCGGCCTGGCGGTAATCGTCTTCATCGAGATCGGCCACTCCGGCGGCATCACTTTCATCCTGCCGTTCCTGTTGTTCATCTTCTTGCTCGCCCTCGGCGAGGATTACAACATCCTGGTGATGACGCGGATCAGGGAGGAGGCCCACCGGATGCCGCTGCGCCAGGCGGTCTCGCGCGCGCTCGGCGTGACCGGGACGACCGTCACCTCCGCGGGTCTCGTGCTGGCCGGGACGTTCGCCGTGTTCGCGGTCGTCGGCGGGCGGGAACAGGGCGGCAGCCAGATCCGCGACGTCGGCATCGGCCTGGCCGTCGGCGTCGTCATGGACACGTTCGTGGTCCGCACCGTGCTCGTGCCGTGCACCGTGGCGCTGCTCGGCCGGTGGAACTGGTGGCCGAGCACGGTGAAGATCACCGAGCCCGACCCGGTCGGGGCCAGCGCGGACGCGCTCGGGCTGGCCGAAGCCGGCGCGTCGGGCGCCAACCCGGCGGACGACCCGGCGGCGGGCACCGACTCGCCCAGACGCACCTAGTGGCCGGGCAGTTACCGTGAGAAGCCCCCGCTCGCGGTCCGGACGTGGTAAATGACACCATGAACTCCGGACATGCCGGGCGGGGTGCTTTTCTTATCGGGCGCTGACCGGGAGACTCTTGACGAAGTGTTTTCGGGAAGGGACGCCGATGCAGGAACTGCGCTTCGTCGCGGTGAGCGAAGACGGCAGTTACGCTGTCCTCGCCGTCCCGGGGCGGAGCGCGCGCTTCACCTTGCCGATCGACGAGCGGCTACGGGCAGTCGCGCTCGGTCAGAGTTCTCGGCTCGCCCAGTACGAGATCGAAGTGGAGAGTCCCTTGCGACCCAAGGAGATCCAGGCACGGATCCGCGCCGGTGAGACGGCGGAAGAGATCGCCGACGCGGCCGGCATCCCGGTCGAGCGCGTGCGCTGGTTCGAGGGCCCGGTGCTCGCGGAACGGGCCTATATCGCGGACCAGGCGCAGGCGGCGTCGGTGCGGCGGCCGGGTGATTCTGGTCCTGGCCCGCGGCTCGGCGACACCGTGCCGGACCGGCTGTCGGCGGCCGGGGCGGACCCGGAGGACGCGCAGTGGGACTCCCGCAAGCGCGGCGACGGCAACTGGCAGGTGCAGCTCACCTTCTCCTCGGGCGGCCGGCTGCACATCGCCGAGTGGGTCTTCGATCCCCGCCGCAGGCACGTGCTGCCCGATGACGACAACGCCGCGCGGCTGTCCCTGCCCGAGTCGGAGCTGCCCTCGCTTCCCGCCAGCCTGCCGGGCGAGGCGACCGTGACCCCGCTCGCGCCCCGACTGGGCGCGGTTGCTGTCGCCGGCGCGGGCGCGGGCGGCGCCGGGGGCGGGAGCGTGAGCGGCGGCGGCAGCGTGGGTGGCGGTTCCGCGGGCTCCCGGTTCCGCGGCGAGCGCCCCGTGGCCGCCGAACGTGCTGCTGCCGCCGAACGGGCCGCTGCCGCCGAACGCGCCGCTGCCGCTGAGCGCGCCGCCGCGGCTGAACGGGCTGCTGTCGCCGAACGGGCCGCCGCGGCTGAGCGCGCCGCCGTTGCCGAGCGGGCCGCCGCCGAAGAGCGGGCGGCCGTCGCTGAACGCGCCGCTGTGGCTGAGCGAGCGATCGCGGCCGAGCACGAGGTACCGCACTTCACGCACGCTCACCAGGACATAGAGCCAGCAGCCGTGGCCGCCTCGCACGCGCCCGCCGCCGAGCCCGCCGCGCCGAGCGCCGAACCCGCGGCCCAGGGCACCGACGAGCACGTCGCGCAGGCTCGCTCCGGTAAGAAGAACGCCCGCAGCCGGCGTGCCTCCGTCCCCTCCTGGGACGAGATCATGCTCGGCAGTTCCCGCCAGCGCGACTAACCGGCCGGGGCTGGCAGCGCGGCCGGCGCCAGCCGGTGCCGGAGCCAGGCAGGATCCGGTAGAGGCACACGACCCGGAACTGCCGGACCTCGAGCACATGACGGCAGACAGACCGGCGGGGATGGAAGTTGCTGCTCACGTCGCCATCGTGGCAGCACTCGCCCCAGGGCCGGCTGGTTTCGCACCGATATACGTCAGCTGACCGATGTTTCGGGTTGCAACTTGCAGCAGCATTTGCAGTGCAACAACTCGGGAGCTGCCGCGCAGGCTTCGCCATCCTGGCGCGGCTGCTCCTCCCGGTCCCGCGAGGAGCCCGATGTCCACGACGGCCTTCACCGAGCTCGATCAGCTCGTCGCCGCCCACGCGTTCGACCGCGCCGCTGCCGCGTTCGCCGACGCCGCGACCGCCGCCCGGGACAAGCGGCTCGGCAAGGCGCGCAAGCTGGCCGCCGAGGCGGCCGAGCACCTGGCCACGGCCGAGCGCGCGAAGAACGGCCTGGGATTCCGCACCTACCCCAGCGACGCCGCGCACTGATTAGCCCCCCGGCGGGCTAGCCGGTTTGCTTGAGGGCGAAGGCCCAGTTGAGGACGCGGGCGGCGTCCTGGGCGCCGGCGCCGGGGCCGCTCGGCGGACTGTCGAGGACGACGCCGATCAGCGTCCGGCCGTCGCGGACCGCCTCGAAGAGCAGGCAGTGGCCCGCGTCGTCGGTGAACCCGGTCTTGATGCCGATGGCGCCGGGGTAGTGGCCGAGCAGCTCGTTGGAGGTGCCCCACCAGTGGGCGTCGTGGCCGTCGCCCTTCTTCAGGACGTAGACCTGCGTGTTCACGATCTGGCGGAACAACGGGGACTGCATCGCTATCTCACCCAGCCGCAGCAGGTCCTCAGGCGTGGAGTAGGTGGACGTCTCCGTCGGGTAGGGCAACCCGTCCGGCGAGGTGAAGTGCGTGTGCAGCAGGCCTAGCTGGCGGGCGGTCGCGTTCATCGTGGCGATGAACGCGTTCATCCCCGGGCCGTAAGCGCTGGCCAGCGTGTAGGCGGCGTCCGCGCCCGACTGGACCAGCAGGCCGTACAGCAGCTGGCGCGCGGTGAGCACCTCCCCCGGGTGCAGCCCGTCGCTGGTCGCGCCATACTTCCAGACGTAGTCCTCCACCCCCCCAGGGACCTTGATCTGCCGGTCCACGTCGCCGGCCTGAATGACCAGGTAGGCGGTCATCACCTTGGTGATGCTCGCGATCGGCCGCGCCTCGTTCGGCGAGCTCGCCCACAGCACCTGGCCGGTGGCGGCGTCGGCGATGATGCCCGCCTTCGCCTTCACGCCGCGCGGGGCGCCGGTGACCAGGATGCGCGGCCCGGCGGGTACGGTGGCGGCCTGCGGTTGGACCGTCGTGGGCGCGCTCGTGCTGGCGGACGGCAACGCGGCGGGCGCCTTCGTGGCGTGCGCCGACGGCCCCGCGGCGTGGGCGTAGGCCAGCCCGGGAGATGCCGAACAGCCGGCCGCCGATCCCAGCGCGACCACTGCCAGGCCCGCGATGATCAACCGGGCGGACAGGCGCATAGGACTCCGATGGGTGAGGAGGCGGAAAACCAGACCATATCGTATTCAAACGCGAGCCAGGACGCCGGACAACGCGTCACGGGCCGACCGGATCACCTCGGCGATGTCATACCCGGTGAGCACGCCGTCACGCTTCAGCGGCCGGCCGTCGGCGATCACCGTGTCGACGTTTCCCGGGTGCGCGGCGGTGACCAGCAGCCGGGCCGGGTCGGTGAGAACGCCGATGTTAGGCGCGTCGACCGAGACGACGATCACGTCGGCGCGCTTGCCCGCCGTCAGCGATCCGGTGACCGAGTCCAGGCCCAGCGTCCGCGCGCCCTCGATCGTCGCCAGCCGCAGCACGTCCCGCGCGCCGAGCGCGAACTCGTCGTGGGCGAGCGCGTTGGCGCACGCCTGCGTCACCTTCATGATCGCGAACATGTCCGCGTTGCCCGACAGCATCGTCGTGTCCACCGACAGCCCGGTCGCCAGCCCGGCGGCGAGCAGCCGGGCGGTGACCGGCTGGCCGTAACCGATCTGCAGTTCGGTGAACGGGGACACGCTCACCGGCGTGGCGTGGGTGGCCGCCAGCGCTATCTCCTGCGGCGAGGCGTTGTTCAAGTGCACGAGCTGCAGGTCGGAACCGAGCAGACCGTCGGCGGCGTAGGCGGAAATCTGCCCCGCCGCGGCGCGCGGCCCGCACGCGTGCACCGTGACCGGCAGGCCGAGCCCGCGGGCCGCCTCGATCTCCTCCCGGTACAGCTTGGGCGCCACCCGCATCGCCGGGTTGCTGCCGCCGTTCCCCCGCCAGGCCATGCCGAGGTGGATGCGGCCGCCCGCGCTGTAGGCCGGCCACCGCGCCGCGACGTGGGCGAGGTCGTCCAGAGCCATCAGCCGATCGTTGCGATGACCTGTTTCATAGCCGTAGGAAAAGCGGGCTCGCAGCCCGGACTCGGCGAGCGACCGAAGTCCGGCCTCGGCCCAGTCAAGCCCACGGACGTTGTGGGCCCAGTCATGCACGGTGGTGATCCCCGCGTCGATGGCCTCCGCGCACGCCAGCCGGGTGCCCTCGTAGGTGTCTCCTGGAAGGAATTGCCTGCCGAGCGTCACACAAGTCTTGAAGTATCCGGAACGGCCGGGGGCGTCTGTGCCCGGGCAGCCGTCTGATAGTCCGCGCAGCAGCGTGTTCCACAGGTGCCAGTGTGTGTCGACGAAGCCGGGCGCGACGATCTTGCCGACCGCGTCGATCACCTCAGCGCCGGGAACGTCCAGGTTTTCCCCGACCGCCACGATGACGCCGTCCCTGATATGCACGTCCCCGCCTGGAATGTCGCCGGCGGAGTCCATCGTGAGCACGAGACCACCGCGAATTACGGCATTGACAACCGATCCGTACCCTTTCGACGTCATAGATGCTGAGCCTAGCGGCGCGAACCGATAGATGAATGAGGCGATGAGCGATGGGGATGCGAACCAGGCTGGCGATCTCGGCGACGGTGACGCTGGCGATGACCGCGGGCGTCGGGGCCGCGACAGCGATGGCGGCAGGTGGGCCGTCCGCGGCGCCGATGGTGCGGGAGGGGATCTGTACCGCGCCTGCCAAGTACTCGGCGCTAGCGGCGCGGCTGTCACGGGATATCAAGGCCGCGCTCGCCGGGCGCAACGACTACTACGCGCTGACGGTATTCGACCGGACCCGAGAAGTCGCGTGCGCGCTCAGCGAGAACGCGCGGTTCCATTCGGCGAGCGTGGTGAAGGTGACGATCCTCGCCGCGCTGCTGCGCTGGCACCAGGAGACCGGCAAGCCGCTCACCGCGACGGAGAAGTACCTGGCCACGCTGATGATCACTCAGTCAGACAACGACGCCGCCACCGCGCTGTGGAACGAAGTCGGGCAGGCGCGCCTGCAGCATTTCCTCGACCTAGCCCACATGAGCGAGACGGTGCTCAACCCTGACGCCTGGGGCCTGACCGAGATCACGGCTCACGACGAGCTCACCCTGCTCCGGACCCTCACCTTCGCCAACCCGGTGCTGAGCAACTACTCGCGCGACTACGAGCTCGGCCTGATGGCACAGGTCATCCCTTCACAGCGGTGGGGGACCCCGGCGGGCGCGCCAGCCGGGCTGACCGTGCACGTCAAGAACGGCTGGCTACCGGAGACCGTCGGCGGCTGGAAGATCCACAGCATCGGCAGCTTCAGCGGGCATGGCCGCGACTACATGATGGCGGTGCTCACCGAGAACAATCCCACGATGGCGTACGGGGTGGACACGATAGAGGATGTGGCGAAGGTCGTGCATCGCGACCTGAACGCGGGCCTGCCGTCGGCGGGGGCACCGCTGCCGGCTATTCCGGCTCCGGCGCACCCCTCGCCTGACGAGGTGCTGCCCGCGTCGCCGCCGGCGTCCCGGTAGCGCCCATATCGCGGAAGACGATCCAGCGCATGCAGCAATACAGATACACGCCCTCGCACGTGGCGGCGACGATCCGGGACAGTTCGTAGTAGAGCCCGGCCGCGGTCAGGCCGGTGGTGAGGCCGAGGACGAAGATGAGGTAGTTGCTCACCATGATCGCCAGGTACAGCGGAAGCTGCCTGCCGAGCGCGCCGTGGGACCGGAAGTTCAGCACCCGGTTCGCGAAGTAGCTGATCATGCTGGCGGTGCCGTACGACAGCGTGACCGCGAGCGGCACCGGCCACCGCAGGCCGCCGTGGAAGACCGCGAGCAGGCTGAGGTCGATGAAGAACGTGCACAGGTTGATCAGCAAGTAGCCGACCACGTTGGGGGCGACGACGTGGGAGAGCCCGAAGGGGAGCCTGCGCGTCACCGCCGTCATCGCCGCGGCGAACCGCGCTCCATCGGCCATAGCTCCATTGTGCCGGGTGCCCAGGAGTAGTCCCGACCGCCCGCGCGCGTGCTTGTGATAGATTCGCGGACCGCCGCAGGAAGCGTGCGCCGGGGTAGATGCGTTGACGTCACGGGCGCCTGCCGTGCCACCAGTAACGCCGTAGCTTCAGGGCCACACAGTATGATCGTTAAAAATCGGCGTTGGTCTGGGGATCCGAGGCACCTGTCTAATCAGCATTTGTCCGTGCCAGGAGGACATTGATGGCCGTATTGGTAGATCCGCCCCAGCGCGGAAGCGCTGACGAGCGGTCTGCCCGCACGGACCCCCTTCCTGATCCTGACGACATACCGACCAGATCCCGCGGGCCGGGCACGGTAACCGCGGCCCGGCCGGTCATCGCTGAACCCGCCGTCGGCGCCCCGCCCAAGCTCGCCGAGCCGCCGATCCCAGGCGGCCGGGTCGAAGCGCTCATGGGCGTGCTCATCCGGGTACTCTCGCACAGCCCGCTGGCCCGCCCGCTGCCGGCCGTGACGCTGAGCGCGCTCGGCGTCGGCGGGGTGGCGTTCGTCGGCCTGTGTGCCACCGCCCCGCACCCGAGCGTGGCCACGCCGCCGGTGCTGCTGCCGCTGACATCGGTGGCCAGGGATCTCGGGGCGCCGCACCTGCCGGACCTGGCCGCGAACCTGATCATGTACGCCTCGATCGGGCTGTGCTGCCTGGGCCTGGCGATGATGCTGTGGGCCAACAGCCGGGGCTGGTCGCCTCACCCGCGCAAGGTGTTCGCCGCGGCGGTCGCCGCGGTCGCCGTGCTGGTGAACATCACCCCGGTCGGGTCCTCGGACGCCGCGAGCTACGCGGCCTACGGCCGGATCGCCGCGCTCGGCCACAACCCGTACACGTTCTTGCCGTCCATGCTGCCCGGCGGCAACGCCAACCCGTACACGATGCTGGTCAGCCAGCAGTGGCGCACAACGCCCTCGGTGTACGGGCCGGTCGCGACGTGGATGCACCTGGTCGCCGCGCTGATCGGCGGCGCCAGGCCCTGGCTGACGATATGGGTGCTGATGGTCATGATCGGCGCCGCGTTCGTCGCCGCCGGCTACGTGCTGCTGCGCACCGCCGCCAACCCGGTGCGCGCCGTACTGCTCTGGGTCGCCAACCCGCTGCTGATCGTCGAGCTTGTGCTGGGCGGCCACATGGACGCGATCCTCGCGCTGTTCGCGATCACGGCCATCGTGCTGTCCCGGCGCTGCAACAGCGTCTGGCACGACCTCGTGGTCGGGGTGCTCGTCGGCGTCGCGGGCGGAATAAAGGTGAACGCCCTCTTCGTCGCGCTCGGCATCGCCGTCCCGCTGCTGCACGACCGCGCCTGGGGGCGGCTCGCCCGCATCGGCGTCGTGGCCGCGGTCACCACGTTCGGGCTGTACCTGTTCAGCTACGGGCTGGTCGCGCTCCGGCCGCTCGCCGACGCGTCGAAGATGATCATCTCTCCCACCATCTGGCGGGCGGTGCAGGAGATCGCCCTCCTGGCGGGCGGGAAGGGCGCGGAGAACGTAGCGACGACCGCGATCGGGTTCGCCTGGCCGCCAATCATGCTCTTGCTCGCGTGGTACCTGTACAACAGGCTCTCGCCCGACGTGCCCACCGTCGTCGCCGCCACCTGCGCGCTGACGTTCGCCTGGATCGTGGTCGCGCCCTGGTCGCTGCCCTGGTATTCCGCGGTCGCCTGGGTCACCCTGGCATTGCTGCCGCGCAACTCGCTGACCCGCTGGCTCACCCTTGCCACGGCCGTGCTCGCGTTGCTTCACTTTAACGGTGGCCATTCCACCAACTCCACCCTCCCATCGCCCTGATCCTGTCGCACCTGCTGCCGCACCTCCTGTCGCACCGGGCCGGGTAGCCGTCGTCACCGGCGCGGCCAGCGGGATAGGCCTCGGGCTCGCGATGAGGTTCACGGCCGAGGGCATGCACGTCGTGATGGCCGACGTGGAGGAGCCGGCGCTGTCGAAGGCGGCGGCCGGACTCGCCGGAAGCGGCGCGTCGGTGCTGCCCGTCGTGACCGACGTAGCGGACCGCGCGGCGGTCGAAGCGCTGCGGGACGCCGCGGTCTCCGCGTTCGGCGCGGTGCACGTGGTGTGCAATAACGCGGCTGTCGGCGGGCCGCACGGCGCGCTGTGGGAGTGCCCGCCCGGCGAGTGGGACTGGGTGCTCGGGGTGAACCTGGGCGGCGTGATCAACGGGGTCCGCGCGTTCATGCCGTTGCTGCTCGAGCAGGACGCGGCGCACATGGTGAACACGGCGTCGATCTTCGGCGTGTTCGCTGGTTCGCTCGGCCCGTACGGGGTGTCCAAGCACGCGGTGGCAGCGCTGACCGAGACGCTCTACTTCAACCTGAAATCCCGGGGGATCGCGCACGTCGGGGTGTCGGTGCTGTGCCCGGGGGCGGTGCGCACGAACTTCGGCACGTCGGCGCGGAACCGGCCGTCGTGGGCGGGGCCGCCCGTGGTGCGCGGCGAGGCCGAGCAGGAGAGCGCGGAA
>DATMKQ010000312.1:0-17619 GCA_035571275.1 Trebonia sp. | reverse complement strand
GCCCCCCGTCGGCGCGGCCACCGTGCGCGGTGTGGCCGTGCCCGTCGCCACCGTGCGCACCTCCCCCAGGTCCCCCGCCCCCAGGTCCCCCGGCCGCTCCACCATCGAACGGCCCGCCGGGTCCCCGCCGGCCGAACCGGTCATCGCGGTCGACGCTATGGGCGGGGACTACGCGCCGGACGAGATCGTCGCCGGCGCGCTGGCGGCGCAGCGGGAGCACGGCGTAACCACGCTGCTCACCGGGCCGCCGGCCCGGCTTCGGCCGGTCATCGCCAAGCTCGGCGCCGGGTCTGAGCTCCGGGTGGTGCCCGCCGAGGACATAGTTGGGATGGACGAGGGCGCGCTGGCAGGCTTCCGGCGGCCACGATCGAGCATCGCCGTCGCCTGCCAGCTCGTCCGGCGCGGGCAAGCCACCGCGGTCGTATCGGCCGGTTCGACCGGCGCGATCGTGGGCAGCGCGCGGCAGCGCCTGCTGCCGCTGCCCGGCGTGCCGCGACCAGGCCTGGCCGTCGTGCTGCCGACGCACCCCATCCCCACCGTGCTGATCGACGCCGGGGCCACCGCCGACCCCAAGCCGGAGATGCTCGTCCAGTTCGGGCAGCTGGGCGTGGCGTACGCGCAGATCGCGCTGGGCACCGCCATGCCGAAGGTCGGCCTGCTGACCATCGGGGCGGAGCCCGGCAAGGGAAACATGCTCACCCGGCGCGCGCACGAACTGCTCGCCGCCGAACCCCAGCACGGCGCGCTGCCGCTCAGCTTCGCCGGCAACGTGGAAGGCGGCGACCTGATGGCCGGCGCGGTCGACGTGATCGTCACCGACGGGTTCACCGGCAACGTCGCGCTCAAGACCCTGGAGGGGTCGATGCGGTTCGCGGCAGGCGAGCTCCGCTCGGCGCTGACGGGAACCCGCGCAGCGCGGCTTGGCGCGCTGCTGCAGCGCCGCGGGCTGCGGGAGTTGACAGGCCGGCTGGACACCGAGAGCTACGGCGGCGCCGCCCTGCTCGGGCTCGGCGGCACCGTGGTGATCGCGCACGGGGCCTCCACTGCGCGAGCGGTCAGTTCTGCTTGCGCACTCGCGGGCAGCCTCGCGCGTGGCGACATCACCGAGAAGATACGGGAGCGGGTCGGGGTCACGGGCGAGCGGCGGGCGACTCACTTCCTCCGCCGCGAGCGCGACAGAGACCGTGACAGGGACCGCGACAGAGACCGCGACAAGGAACGCGAGAAAGACTGCTGAGCGGGCGCGACGGCGGACGTTAGCCCGGTCCTGCGCCATGAGCCCGGCCGATAGGCTAGGGGGCATGCCAGATCCCCAGCAGGTCCTCGGCGCGAGGGTGCGCGACGCTCTCGGCGCGGCATTCGGCGCGGAGTACGCCAGCGCGGATCCGGTGATCAGGCCTTCGTCGTTCGCCGACTTTCAGTCCAACGCGGCGCTCGCGCTGGCCAAGCGGCTCGGCCGGCCGCCGCGCGACGTCGCGAACGACATCGCCGGCCACCTGGACGTCGGCGACATCTGCGACCCGCCCACGGTCACGGGGCCGGGTTTCATCAACTTCACGCTGCGGGGCGACTGGATCGCCGGCGCCACCACCGCCCTGCTCGACGACCCCAGGCTGGGTACGCCGCTCGCACAGGTACCGGAAACCGTCATCGTCGAGTACTCCTCGCCGAACATCGCCAAAGAGATGCACGTCGGGCACCTGCGCACCACGATCGTGGGCGACGCCATCGCCCGCGTGATCGAGTTCGCCGGCCACCACGTCATCAGGGACAACCACGTAGGCGACTGGGGCACCCAGTTCGGGATGCTGATTGAGTACCTGTTCGAGGTTGGCGAGGACGCCCCGGAGGCGCAACTGCTGCGGACCGACCCGAACGCCTTCTACCAGTCGGCACGCGTCAGGTTCGACTCGGACGACGACTTCGCCAGGCGGTCGAGGGAGCGGGTGGTCAAGCTCCAGTCCGGGGACGACGCCGCCACCCAGCGGCTCTGGGATGAGCTCATGGAGCTGTCCAGGGAGTACCTGCGGGACACGTACGCACTGCTGCGGGTTACCCTCACCGACGACGACATCCGCGGCGAGTCGTTCTACAACGACATGCTCCCCGACGTCGTCGATGACCTCATCGCCGAGGGTCTCGCGGTGGAGAGCGACGGCGCGCTGTGCGTGTTCCCGCCGGGCTTCACCGGACGGGACGGGAGCCCGCTGCCGGTCATCATCCGTAAGAGCGACGGCGGCTACAACTACTCCACAACGGACCTGGCGACGGTGCGGTACCGGGTGGACAAGATCAACTGCGACCGCGCGATCTACGTGGTCGGATCCGACCAGACGCTGCATTTCCGCATGATCTTCGCGGTGGCGAGGCTCGCGGGCTGGCTGGCGGACGACGCCGACTTCGAGCACGCGCAGATCGGCATGGTCCAGGGCACCGACGGCAACCGGCTCCGCACCAGGGAAGGCGACACGGTCAAGCTGAGCGCGCTGCTCGCCGAGGGCATCGAACGGGCCGCCGCGATCCTCAACGAGATCGACGGGCTTGACGCCGCGGCGAAGGACGAGATCGCCGAGGACGTCGGCATTGGCGCGATCAAGTACGCCGACCTGTCCACCGCCAGGGACAGCGCCTACATCTTCGACTGGGACCGGATGATCTCGTTCCGCGGCAACACGGGGCCCTACCTGCAGTACGCGACCACCCGGATCAGGTCCATCTTCCGCAGGGCGGAGATCGCCGAGGCCGACGCGCGAGGTCCGGTCAGGATAACCGCGCCAGCTGAGCGCGAACTGGCGCTCAAACTGCTCGGCTTCGGGGCGGTCGTCACCACCGTGGCGGAGACCGCCGACCCGCACCGGCTGTGCGGCTACCTCTTCGAGGTGGCCAGCTTGTTCACCGCGTTCTACGAGCAGTGCCCGGTCCTCAAGGCCGATGATGAGGCCACCAGGGACGCCAGGCTCGCGCTCTGCGCCGCCACGTCCCGGGTGCTGACCGCCGGGCTCGGCCTGCTTGGCGTGCCCGTCCCCGACCGCATGTAACGTAACCGCACCGTCATCACCCTGGGCCGCGGACCGCTATCCGTGGCACCGGCGGGCCGCGATGTTCCGGATGATCCGGCCTTTTCCCGCCCACATTGAGAAGCCGCTGACGTACTGCTTACGTGCGCGCCGAAGGCGTACCGGCCCGCTCGACATCACGGCACTCTCGAAGCCATGCACACGAAGACGTTCGGTGACGCGCGTGGCGGGCGTGGCGTCCACGGAAGGAGGCATCGATGACAAGCCGCAACAGGCGCGGTGGCCGCCGGGCCGGCATGAAGGCATGGATTGGCGTCGCAGCAGCGGTACTGATCGGTGGTGGTGCCGCCGGCGTGGCAGCCGTCGCCGCCAACAACCATGCCCCGAGTAGCACGACGGCATCCGACGCCGGATTCATCATGAGTTTCCACCACCACATGAGTGAGCAGACGGCGCTCAGCTCCGCGCTTAGCATGTGGGGCCACTCGCACCAGAGCTCGATGAGCACGCTGGCGCAGATGGTGCCGATGCGCACCTTCACCCAGGTGTGGGGAGGGTCGCATCACCGCACGATGTACGCCGCGCAGCGTGGCGTCGTGGTCCTGGCGACCAAGCACTTCCTCCTGATTAAGTCCTCAAATGGCCAGCTGCACCTGTGGTGGCTGACCGGCAAGACGGCGTTCCAGAACGTCGCGACTAGCGCGACCGGTATGACCGCGATGATCGGCAACAACACCGCGGCGGTCAACGCCATGGTCAACCAGAACACGGTCACGGCGCAGACCGTGATGGCCGGCAGCACCACCGCGGTGGCACAGGCGGCCGCACCGACTAAGCCGACCACGGTCACGATCGTCACAGGAACCGAGACGATCACGATCACGATCACCCCGACGACCGCGACCGTGACGCAGCCGGTGACCACGGCGACGACGACAACCGCGACGCCAACGCCAACGGCGATAACGACCGCGACCGCGACGCCCACCGTCAGCGCGACGGCAACCGTGAAGCCAACGGCGACCGCGACCGTGCTGCCAACCGCGACCGCGACCACGATGCCAACCGCAACAGCTACGCCAACCGTGAAGGCCACCCAGCCGGTCACGACGGCGACGCACGGAGTGGCGGCCGGTGACCTGGTGATGATCGCCGGCGTTCGCGAGCATGGTCGGCTGGTCGCGGAACTGGTGCTGTTCTCGGCGCCGTCGACCACCATGGCGACACCGACCGCGTCGCCCACCGTCTCCGTCTCGACGTCGGCGACAAGCACGGCCGTGCCGACCACGACGGCTGTCCCCACAGCCCCGGCGACGATCACGGGAACCAAGAGCTGAGCCGCGTCGGCTCTGGCTTTCAGCCCGCGGGCGGCCTAGTGCCGCCCGCGGGCTCCGTGCTGCGCGCGGCTGATGTCGTGCTCGACGAGACGCGCTGGACCGTCCATCGAGGGGGCAGGCTCGTCGACCTGTCCCCCACAGAATTCCGGCTGCTCGCCTGCCTGATGCGGCACAAGGGCCGGGTACTCACCAGGGCGCAGCTCCTGGAGAGCGTGTGGGGCTGGAACCAGGAGTGCCAGTCCCAGATCGTCGAGACCTACGTCAGCTACCTGCGCCGCAAGCTCGACGTGCTCGGCCCACGGCTCATCCACACCAGGCGAGGCGTCGGTTACTTGCTACGCGACGAAACGGCGATATTGCCGTAATCTCGGTGGAAAGGGATCGCACACCGGCAGCGCCGCGGCGGCGCGGGAGGCCAGCATGTACGACGGACTCATCCTGGCGGTGCTGATCGGCGTGGGTGTCGCGTGGCTTTTCACCCGCGGCAGGCGCCGAATGGGCTTGCCAGTGAACGGCAAGCACTGGGGAGCCGCCATCGTCGTGTTCGTCGTGGTCATCGTCCTCGCCTTCGGGGCGAGTCACACCCCGCACTGACGCGACTCGCACTGACGCAACTCGCACTGACGCGACTCGCGCTGACGCGCGCTCAGCCGCCCTTCCCGTCCAGCGGGAGCTCGAACCAGACGGCCTTGCCTTCCGATGTGGGGCGGGAACCCCAGCGGGTGGCGAGCTGCTCGATCAGGTAAAGCCCACGGCCGCCCTCGTCGGTCGCCCGCGCGCTGCGCAACCGAGGCAGCCGCAGGTCACGGTCGAATACCTCGGCCCACACGACCTCCGCCCCGCGGCGCAGGCGGAGCACGAATTCGCGCGGCCGCTGTGCTTGGACCGGTTGGGGTGGTCCCGGGCTGTCCCAGGACTGGGCCCCGAAGGGGGGCGCGCCGGCCCCGACGGACGGCCAGCCACCCGGCAGCCCGGCGGCCACCGGCTCGGCGATCGGTACCGGTGGGTCGAACTCGGTCTGCGCCCGGCGCCCGGCGGGAGCCGGCGTCGCCGAGGCGTGCAGCACCGCGTTGGTCACCATCTCAGAAACCAGCAAGCAGGCCAGGTCGACCTGATCCGGGTCCATGTCCCAGGAGGCGAACGTGGCGGCCGCGAAGCGGCGCGCTTCCGACACCATGATCGGCTCGGCGGGGAAGCTCCGCTCGGCCCACGCGAGGTCCTTGGGGGACGAGCGGAACACGAGGATCGCCATGTCGTCGTCGATGTCGCCGGGTACAGCGTTTTCCGCGGCGAGGGCGAGCGCGCTGGCGTCCCCGCCGTTCGCCGCGGCGAGAATCGCGTCCCGCAGCAGCGCGACCGCCTCGGCTTCCGTGTAGTGCCCTGAGCCGTCCGCCCTCGATCGCCGGTCGGTCAGCCCGTCGGTGTACAGCACGAGGGCGCCGCCCGGTGGGAGCTGGACCGTCTGCTCCTTATAGGTCGGCAGTCCCCGGATTCCCCGGCCGCGTACCCCGAGCAGCACGCCTTTATGGCGGACCTCGAGCGGCCTGACGACTCCGCCCGATGCCATCAGCGGCGCGGCGTGTCCCGCGTTGGCGAAGGTCAGCTCGCGGGACCAGGCGTCGTAGATCAGGTAGATGCAGCTGACCGTGGGCGGGTCGCCGCCCGCGCCCACCGGGGCGGTGGAGCGGACCCACTCGTCGAGTTTGCGCATGATGTCGGCGGGCGCCTTCTCGTCCTGGGCGTAGGCGCGCAGCGCCGCGCGCAGCTGTCCCATGGTGGCCGCGGCCCGCGGCCCGCGCCCCTCGACGTCACCGATCACCATCCCGACCCGGCCGGCCGCTAGCGGGATGATGTCGTACCAGTCCCCGCCTACCTGCGTCTGAATCCCCTGGCCCTGCGTCTCGAGCGGCTTGGCCGGCACGTAGCGGAACGCGACCTCCAAGCCGTCAAGATCGGGTACCCGCTGCGGCAGCAGGCTCTGCTGGAAGGCCAGTGCGGTCTGCCGTTCCGCCTCAAACAGCATGGCGTTGTCGATGGCGACGGCGACCCGGCTGGCGATGGCGCTGATCAACTCGCCGTCGGACAGGTCGTAGTGCGGGTCGGGACGCTCGGTAAGCCTGGACAGGGCGAGCGCCATCACGCCGAGCAGTTCGCCGCGGGCGTACAGCGGGGACGCGAGCACGGAGATCAGCCCGGCCTGGTCGGCGGCCGACAGGGACTCTTCGCTTGGCGCCGGGTAGTACTCGGCGTGCAGGTCGGGGACGACGATGGTCTCAAGCCGGGCCATCGCCTGCTGCATGAAATGGCCGGGCGGATAGTAGATCGGCTCGCCGACGCGCGCCCAGGTCCCGGCCGGGGGCTCCCACCCGGCCGCGTGCGTCTGCACCCGCCTGATGAGCTTCTCGCCGCTGAACAGATCGATGAAGCAGTGGTCGGCGAACTGGGGCACGAGGATGTGCGCGACCTGCCGCAGCGTCACGTCGAGTTCGAGCGATCCGGCGAGCCGCTCCCCGATTCGCTCGAGCAGGCGCAGCCGGTCCTGCTCGCGCTGGGCGTCCCGGCGTCCGGCTTCAGTGATCATGATCACCATGCCGTCGATGTCACCGGAGGGGTGTCGCAACGGCACGGCGAGCACCCGCAGGAACACCAGGCTGCCGTCGCCGCGAGTGCCGGTGAACGTGCCTTCCCACGTCACCCCGCTGAGGACCTGGCGCGACAGGTCTTCCGCCTTCGGCAGGTCCCCGTCAGGGATGAACCCGAGCGCGTGCATCGGCTGCCCGGCGAGCCGGGCGGGGTCACCAGGGAGTCGCAGGAGCAGGGTGACGTACTCATTGGCGAACAGCACGTTGCCCTGCCGGTCAGTCACGATGACGCCGATCTCCGCCTGACGCAGCACAAGCTCGGCCGGCAGATACGAGTCGAAGGCGCCATCGTTGCAGCGCGTCATCAGCACGCTCCGGTCACTGAACGGATTCCTCGGTTACTCCCTTTGACACGAACACATGTGCGGCAACCTCGGCCGGGAGATCGGCCGGTGGCGCATCGCCCACGCCGCTCCTGCCACGCACCCGGACCCCACCTTCAACCGCCCCGAGCAAGACCTCGCGTCCGGGTTGTATCCCGGCCCGCTTCAGTTTAAGCATCAGAACAAGATCACTTTGAACGTGCTCTGTAATGCGCGTCACAGTAACCTGCACAGCCCCATCAGCCTCGCGAACTGCATCCGTCATGGGCTCGTCCGGCCCTCCAGGACTGTCGGCAGAAACCGGCCGGGCCTGCGGGGGGACTTCCAAAGCCGGTCCGGCGACCAGTTCGTCAAGCCCGGGGATGAGGTTTCCGTGCGGGCACCGTTCCGGGTGGCCGAGCAGGTCGAACAGGCGCAATTCGACGCTCTCCGAGATGACGTGCTCCCAGCGGCACGCCTCGATGTGCACCTCTTCCCAGGGCAGCTGGATGACGCTGACGAGCAGGCACTCGGCCAGCCTGTGCTTGCGCATCACCCGCGTCGCCAGTACACGTCCCGTCTCGCTCAGCGCTAGCTGCCTGTCGCCCGCCACGTGCAGCAGCCCGTCCCGCTCCATCCGGGCCACCGTCTGGCTCACGGTCGGGCCGGACTGATTAAGCCGCTCCGCGATTCGCGCGCGCAGCGGGACGATGCCCTCCTCCTCCAGTTCGAAGACCGTGCGGAGGTACATCTCCGTGGTGTCGATAAGCCCATGGGCAGTCACTGCGACCTCCTGACAGTGATGCTATGCGCCCAGGCAACCCCCCTTACCTGTTGGCACAAACCAGCCGGCCTTACCTGTTGGCACAAACCAGCCGGCCTGAGAAATCTAAGGTGACAGGCGTTCGATAGCCCAGCCAGAATCCGAACGGCGGTACCGCAACCGGTCGTGCAGCCGACTCGGCCGGGACTGCCAGAACTCGATCGTCTCAGGGACGATCAGGTAACCGCCCCAGAAGTCAGGCATCGGCACCTCAGTACCCTCGGGCCAGCGCCGCGACAGCTCGGCGAAGCGTGCGTCTAGCTCCTCGCGCGACTCCAGCACCCTCGACTGCCGCGACGCCCACGCACCGAGCTGGGACCCGTGCGGCCGGGAGTGGTAGTACGGCTCGCTCTCCGCCATCGACAGCAGCCGCACGCCGCCTTCCACGGTCACCTGCCGCCCGAGGCCGTACCAAGGGAACAAGGCGCAGCAGCGCGGGTCCGCCGTGAGGTCGGCGCCCTTCCTGGAGGTACGGTTTGTATAGAAGGTGAAGCCGTTGACGCCATGGGCCTTGAGCAGCACAGTCCGCGCGTGGGGGCGCTCCCCGACGGTGGCGAGCACCATCGCGGTCGGCTCGGGCAGACCTGCCGCCTCGGCGTCTTCCAGCCAACGCGCGAACTGCGTCATCGGGGAAGCATCAAGCATCTCCGGTATTAGCGTCCTGTCCATAATTGACGATCTTTACATGCCGCCGGACTACCGAGGGCCTGCGCCGCGGCGGTTCAATCAAGCTCAGGGTGTAGAGGTACATACCAATGTGCCCACCCTGCCTTGCTGACCCCGTCACCCGGGAGAAGAGGTACGACGAATGAACATGCCTGCTCCGGGGGGACTGCCCTCCGGCATGGAGGGCTCCCGCCCCCCATCCCCCCCGGCCCCCGCGCCCCCCGAGAAAACCGAATTCAGGCCTGGCCTCGAGGGCGTCATCGCGTTCGAGACCGAGATCGCCGAACCGGATAAAGAGGGCGGATCGCTTCGCTACCGGGGCGTGGACATCGAAGAGCTCGCCGGCCACGTGTCATTCGGCCATGTATGGGGACTGCTTGTCGACAACGCCTTCGACCCGGGACTGCCTCAGGCGGAACCCTTCCAGCTGCCGCTGCGCTCCGGTGACATCCGGGTCGACGTGCAGAGCGGCGTCGCGACGCTCGCGCCGGTCTGGGGGCTGCGCCCGCTCCTCGACATCGACCAGGAACAAGCGCGCGACGACCTCGCCCGGGTATCGGTCCAAGCGCTGTCGTTCGTCGCCCAGTCGGCCCGTGGCAACCTCGTCCCCGCGATCCCGCAGCAGATGGTGGACCAGGCGACGACCGCCGCCGAGGCCTTCATGATCCGCTGGCGCGGCGAACCGGACCCGAGGCACGTGCGGGCGGTGGACGCCTACTGGGTGAGCGCCGCCGAGCACGGGATGAACGCCTCCACGTTCACCGCCCGGGTGATCGCCTCTACCGGCGCGGACGTCGCGGCGGCCATCTCTGGCGCCGTCGGCGCCATGTCCGGCCCGCTGCACGGCGGCGCTCCGGCCCGGGTGCTGCACATGATCGAGGAAGTCGAGCGCACCGGAGACGCCCTCGGCTACGTGCGATCCGTGCTGGACGGCGGCGAGCGGCTGATGGGCTTCGGCCACCGGGTATATCGCGCCGAGGACCCGCGCGCCCGCGTGCTGCGCCGCACCGCCAAGGAACTGGCCGCGCCGCGCTACGAGGTCGCGCTCGCGCTCGAGAACGCGGCGCTGGCCGAACTGCGGGCCCGCAGGCCGGACCGGGTGCTCGAGACCAACGTCGAGTTCTGGGCCGCGATCGTGCTCGACTTCGCCGAGGTGCCAGCGAACATGTTCACCTCGATGTTCACCTGCGCCCGCACCGCGGGCTGGGCCGCGCACATCCTGGAGCAGAAGAAGACCGGGCGGCTGGTCCGGCCGTCCGCGCGGTACACCGGACCAGCGGCGCGCCCCGTCAGAGAGGTGGCCGGAGCGGCCGGCGTCCTCGACCGTAACGTCTAGCACAGTAGGCTAATCGGGTGACCAGGATTGTTATCCCCGACCACATCACGCCCAGGGACGGCCGCTTCGGCAGCGGCCCTTCCAAGGTCCGCCACGAACACGCCGCCCTGCTCGCCATCGCTCCAGAGCTCGGCACGTCCCATCGGCAGGCGCCGGTGCGGGACATAGTCAAGAGGATCCGCACCGGACTGGCTGATCTTTTCAGTCTTCCGAACGGATACGTGGTGGCTCTCGGCAACGGCGGTACCAGCGCGTTCTGGGACGCCGCCGCGTTCGGGCTGGTGCGGGAGAAGTCACAGCACGCCTCGTTCGGCGAGTTTTCCGCGAAGTTCGCCTCGGTCACCACGCGCGCGCCCTGGCTGGCGGCGCCGACGGTCGTCTCGGCACAGCCGGGCCGCCACCCCGAGCCGCGCGCGGAAGCCGGGATCGACGCCTACGCGCTCACCCACAACGAGACCTCGACGGGTGTCCGCATGCCAGTTCACCGGCCGGCCGGGGCGGACGCCGGGTCGCTCGTGCTCGTCGACGCGACAAGCGGGGCAGGCGCGCTGCCCGTGGACCCCGCGGAGTTCGACGCGTACTACTTCGCTCCGCAGAAGGTCTTCGGCGCCGATGGGGGACTCTGGCTCGCGCTGCTGTCCCCCGCCGCCCTCGAGCGCATCGACGAGATCGCGGCAAGCGGCCGGTACATCCCCGATTTCCTGTCCCTGCGGATCGCGGTGGAGAACTCCGTCAAAGAGCAGACCCTCAACACCCCCGCGATATCGACTCTGGTGCTGCTCGCCGCCCAGATCGACTGGATGCTGGACAACGGCGGCCTGACCTGGTGCGGGGAACAAACCCTTCGTTCGGCCAAAATTCTTTACGAATGGGCGGAACAGTCAGCCTTTGCCACACCGTTCGTGACCGATCCAGCCATGCGATCCCCGGTCGTCGGCACTATCGACCTCAGCGATCAGCTCAGCGCCGACGCCGTGGCCGCGGCGCTGCGGGACAACGGGATCGTGGACACCGAGTCGTATCGCAAGCTCGGCCGGAACCAGTTGCGGATCGGCATGTACCCCGCCGTGGATCCCGACGACGTCGCCGCGCTCACCGTCTGCGTCGATTACGTAGCGGAGCGGCTGGCCTTAGTGCGCGACGGCGCCGATCACCACCGCGAGCACCAGCAGCGCCAGGACGACGGGCAGCAGCCAGCGGGGAACCCGATTCACCGTCCCAGCCTACCGAGGAACTCTGCTCGCCCGGGGGGAACACCCTCGAGCATGGGGGGCTGCCCGCCCCCCATCTCCCCCGGCCCCCAGACCCCCCCGGAGGGAGGCGAGTGAGGCTCTTCGTCGGCGTGGCCCCGCCACCCGCGGTCCTGGATGACCTCGACGCGGCGTGCGCCCCGTTCAGGGCGCGCGACGACCTGCGGTGGACCAGCCGCGAGGCCTGGCACATCACGCTCGCCTTCCTCGGCGAGGTCACGGATCTCAGCCTTACCCGGCTGCTGCCCAGGCTCGAGCGCGCGGCGCGCCGCCACGAGCCGTTCAGCCTGAACCTGTCGGCCGCCGGCGCGTTCCCGAGCCCGGCACGGGCCAACGTGCTGTGGAGCGGGCTGTCCGGTGACCCGCGAGCGCTCGGCGACCTCGCCGCCTCCGTCACCGCGGGGGCCCGGCGGGCCGGAGCCGTCCCGCCTGACGCCGGACGCCGGTTCCAGCCGCACCTGACGCTGGCCCGCTGCCGCGCGCCAGCCGATGTGCGCCCCATCGTCGCCGGGCTGGAAGGCTACCGCGGGCCAGCGTGGACGACAGAGGAGATCTACCTCATCCAGAGCCGGCTGGGCGACGGGCCCCCACGGTACGAGACGCTGGGCACGTGGAAGCTCCGCCCGCTGCGGGGGGGAAACGGGGGGTGCGCAACCCCCCGTGCCGGAGGGCGCGGGGGTATGGGGGGCGCGCAACCCCCCATACCGGGGGGTCCAGGGGGGTCGCCCCCCCGGACGATAGAGTCACGACTGGCTTAGCTTCTCCAGGATCGGCGCGGCGGATCGCAGGATCGCCCGCTCCTCGGGGCTGAGCTCCTGCAGTCGCTGCGCGAGCCAGGCCTCGCGCCGGCGGCGCACCCGGTTCACAAGCGCGCGGCCCTCCGGCGTCACGGTGAGGACGACCTGCCTGCGGTCGGTCGCGTGCGGGGCGCGCCGCACAAGACTCCGCTCCTCGAGAACCGCGATCACCCGGGTCATCGAAGGCGGCTGTACCTTCTCGTGTTCGGCGAGCTCTCCGGGGGTCATCGCCTCGTGCCGGTCGAGGGCGGCGAGGGCGGCGAGCTGGATGTCAGAAATGGCGGTTTCTGTCCCGCCGAGTCCGAGGCGCTCAACCCGGAGGCGCCGGGCGAGCCTGCTGATGGAAATCCGCAACGCGGTCGCAAGTCCCGCATCCGATCGCGTATCTGCCTGAGGCATCCACCAAGTACATCACGACCGGCCACCCGGTATAAGCCCGCGCGGCGGCAACTCGCGGCGGCAGTCCGGTTAGCCTTGCATCATGAGCACCCCGGAACCCCCGCCACCGCCGAAAGAGGCGGACGATCGCGTGGTCACGGCGGTCATCACCGGCGCGTGGGCCGTCGCGCTCGTGGTGCTGCTGATCATCCGCGATTCAATCCCCGCCGGGTCCCGATGGTGGCTGTGGACCTGCGTGGCGGGGCTGGTCATGGGGACGTTCGGGCTGTGGTACGTGCCGATGCTCAAGCGCAGGCGGGCGCGCACGGCAGCGACCCGCGCGGCCGCGGCGTCGGCGGGTCAGCCGTCGGCGCCCGACTCGGGGTATGTGTCGCGAGACAGCGGCTCGAAGACGGTCTCCTCGACGGAAACGCCCGGCAGATCCACCAGATCGTAACCGAACTCGTCGATCACAGGAGCGGTCGCCTGCGCTACCGACCCCGTGAGCACCGCCTCTGAGTGCGCGCCGCAGCCATGGTCAGCCGACACGACCCGGCCATCGTCCGGGGCGAACGCGTTGCCGCAGGCGCCGAAGAGCCGGCCGAGGCCGCCGCTGAGCGGAACGAAGAAACCGCAGCTGATGCAGTGCGCGGGCGCGGCGTGGGACAGCGGGGTGCGCGGCCCGTGGTCAGTTTCGTACCACCGCTCGGCGGTGTCGTCGCGGCCGTACGCGGACAGCACCCGGGAGCGGCCAGGAGCGGGCAGTTCCGAAGGCTCGCGCGGTCCCGCGTCTTCATCCTCAGCGTCAGTCCGCGGGATGAACCAGTCCGTGATGGCGTCGTCCCCCTCGAGGACGACCAGCGGCACGAGGCGCTCGTCGTCCGCGCTGGCCGGCAGCAGGTCCCCGATGCCGACGTCACCCGGCCGCAGCCGATCCTGCCAGGGCACCCAGGCCGGGGCGAGCAGCGCGTCCGGCCCGGGCAGCAGGACGGTCTCGTCCACCGTGACGAGCTTGGACCGCGGCGCGCGTGCCAGCGTGACCGCCCACCGCCAGCCGGTGTAGGCGGGATCTAGGCAGTCGAAGAGCTGAATCACGACACGATCGCCCGCGGCCTCGACACCCAGGTGCTCGCCCACGAGGTCGGGGCTTATCCGCGACTCGTCGGTCAGGGCCTGTCGTGCCAGGTCAACGGCTTCCGCGCAGACCTGGTCAGGTTCCTTCGCTCGGCTTCTGATCGTGCTCACGGCTGCCAATTATCGCTCCTTCGGCAGACCACAGCGGGGGCCGGCCCATCAGTTCATCCAGATTGGGACTCGTAGCAGTGCCGCTAACCAAGAATACTGGGTGCATGCGGATGTCCGATGCGGTGCGGCGAGCTGAGAACGCCGCGCTGTCGACTGGCCGCGCGTTCAGGACGGGCGCGCAGGCCAGTGGCCGGGCTACCCGGCGCACCGGAGGCTTCGTGCACCGCATCACGGGCGCGCAGGGAGCGGGCCGCACCGGCCTCGCCACGCTCATCGAGATGACGGCTGCCAGCGGCGCCGCGGACGCGTTCGTCACGGTGGCGCTGGCGGGGACGATCTTCTTCAGCACGTCCGTCGACCAGGCCCGCGGCCGCGTCGTGCTGTTCCTGATCATCACGATGGCGCCGTTCGCGGTGCTCGCGCCGTTCATCGGGCCGGCGCTCGACCGGATCCAGCAAGGCCGCCGCTTCGTCCTGGCCGGCACCATGATGGCTCGCGGGCTGCTGTGTTTCGCCATGTCGGCGAACGTCACGAACTCGGTGACGCTGCTGCCCGCCGCGTTCGGCATCCTGGTCCTGCAGAAGGCTGGCGGGGTCGTCAAGGCCTCGGTGACGCCCCGGCTGCTGCCCGCCGATCTCACGCTGGTGACCGCCAACGCCCGGTCCGGGCTGATATCGCTGGCCGTGTCCACGGTGGCGGCGGGGGTCGCCGCCGGCGTCCAGTACACCGCCGGTGCCGCCTGGACGTTGCGGGTTGGCATCCTGATCTACCTGGCGGCGATGCTCATCGCCCTGCGACTGCCTGAGCAGATCGACGTGCCGGCGCCGGTGCCTGGCGGCGAGGTCGCCCCGCGCCCGTCGCGCGACGACCGGCCCTCCCGTGGGTCGTCCGGCCGCCCGGCCAGGGAACGAGGGCAGGCCCGCCCGCCGCGCACGTCGGCGACGGATCCAGAGGGATATCCCGCGCGGCCAGCGCAGCCCGCGCTGCCGCCCGCCGCCGCGCCGTCCGGGCACGGCACGTCCCACGGTCACCGCGGACGCTGGATCACGCTCGCCAGCGTTGGCCCGGTGGTCACCGAGGCGATGACGATCAACGCGGTGCTGCGCGCCTTCTCCGGCTACATCCTGTTTCTGCTGGCGTTCCTGGTGCGCAGCGTGAACCTGGGCTCCCCGCACCACCCCTTGTCTCACAACTTCGCCCTGGGTGCTCTCGCCGCCGGACTGTCGGCGGGCAGCCTCGCCGCGATGCTGCTCGGGTCGTTCTTCCGCGGCCGGGCGCCGCAAGTGATCATGTTCAGCGTGCTGGCCATCGCACCCGCGGTCGCGATCGTATGCGCCTGGGCGTTCGGCCTGTGGGCGGTCGTGGCGATCATGTTCACCGCGATCTTCTGCGCCAGCCTGGCCAAGCTCGGCCAGGACTCGATCGTGCAACGCGAGATCGGCGATGAGATCAGGTCATCGACTTTCGCGGTATCGGAGACGATCAACCAGGTGGCCAACGTGGCGGGCGGGCTGGCCGGCGTGCTGGTGTCGATGCTGGACAACGGGCAGGTAGGCCTGGCCATCGCCGCGGCGGGCCTTACCGTCGCGCTCGTGGTGCTTATCGGCAGGCGCAGGCAGCGGGTCCGCTTCGCGTCCGCCGCCATGCCGCCTCAGCCCGCGAGCACCAGGTAAGCCGGACCTCGCCACCCGGGGTACGCGGGTCAATCGCGCCACTTGATGACCGCCTGCCGGTTCGCCGCGACGTAGCCGCTGTCGGCGAACCAGCGGGCGGAATCCCTGATCGCCTCGCGCGCCGGGCGTGAGACGTAGCCGATCTCGGTGCGTGCCCGCTCGTCGTCGAAGATCATCTTCGTCGTGGACATGCGCGCGGCCTCAAGCGGCACGCGAGGTTCCCGCCGCAACAGCCGGCCCTGGATCAGGGTCGACGCGGCCCCGGCCGTCACCGCCAGCGCCGTCGGGACCCGCAGCCGCGGCATGGGCAGGCTGGTGCAGCCGGCCAGCGTCTGGAGTATCGCCCGCATCGACATGTTCTCCCCGCCCAGGATGTAGCTGCGGCCCGTGGCGCCGCGCTCGAGCGCGGCGACGTGCCCGAGCGCCAGGTCGTCGACATGGACGACGTTCAGGGCGGTATCGACGAACCCGGGCATCTTGCCGTTGAGGTAGTCGAGCACGATCTTGCCGGTGGGCGTGGGGCCGACGTCACCGGCGCCGAGCGGGGTCGTGGGCAGCACAAGGCAAGCGTCGAGCCCTTCCGCGCAGGCCCTCAGCACCTCGTGTTCCGCGACATACTTGGATCTCTTGTACGACCCGAACAAGTGGGCGATATCCGCGTGGCATGTCTCGTCGGCCGGCTTGCCGGCGCGGGTGTCACGCAGGCCGAGCACCGCCACGCTGGAGGTGAACACTACCCGCTCACATCCGGCCGCGCGGGCGGCGGCCAGCACGTTGAGCGTCCCGCCGACGTTCACGTCGTAGAAGATCCGGGGATCGCGCGCCCAGAACCGGTACATCGCGGCGAGGTGGAATACGAAGCGGGCGCCGGCGCAGGCGAGCCCAACGGCAGGCGCGTCCCTGATGTCCGCCGTGACGCGCTCCGCGTCGATGCCGTCAAGATTGCGGCAGTCGACCCCCTCCTGGACCACGGCGACGACTTGGGCCCCCCTGGCCCGCAGCGCCCTGACGACGGCGGATCCGATGAACCCTGAGGCACCGGTAACGACAACCCGGTCCCCCGGCACGATCCTCGCGGGGTCAGTCATGTCAGCCGTCCCGTTCATCGCCGAACCATTCCGCCCATGATGGACGTCGCCACCGTGGTTGAGAGGGACAATATCGCGGGGTACGCGGCACATTCTCAATAAAACGGAACCGGCCCTGGCGGGGGCAGCCAGTGGCTGCGCGGGCGTGGGTCAGGGCTCCAGGTCGTCGGCTACCGCGCGGAGGAGGGAGGCGATCTTTTTGGCTTCCTTGGCCTCCGGGTGCTTGCCGCGACGGTAGACGTCGGAGGTCCCGTCAAGCAACTTCATGAGGTCTTCGATGATCGGGATCATCTCGTCAGGCTTTTTGCGGGGGTGCTTGGCGGCGGCGACTACCGGCGGTGCCTCCAGAAGGCGCACCTGTAGCGCCTGCGCGCCCTTGCGTCCCTCCACGATGCCGAACTCGACTCGCTGCCCCTTCCCCAGCGTGTCCGTCCCAGCGGGCAGCGCGGACGAATGCACAAAAACCTCGCCCCCGTCGTCGCGGGCGAGGAAACCGAACCCCTTTTCGGAGTCATACCACTTGACCTTGCCGGTAGGCACGAGCAAGACCTCACGTCGTTCATTAGGATCTGGCACCCGCCGGCCAGATTGCCGACTGGATGTGATGGGCGCCTTCTAGGCTATCGGTACCGCGCAGTGATTGGCAGCAGGGTTATTCCGCCCCCGGGTCTGGCCACCGGGCCGAGCGCCTGACAGCAAGGGTCACGGCCTCACACGTTCGGATGGTGCTGGGACGGGATCGCGTGCGAGGCCGTGAGTCTACGGCAGATCTTCTTCCCCAATTTCAAGATCGCGCTAGCGGTATACCCGGCAATGTTGCGTGAAAACACGAGAGCGGCCCGAGTTGCCCCGGACCGCTCCCGTGACAGGTGAGTCGGCAGAAGTGGACCTCAGAAGTCCATGTCGCCGCCGCCAGGGGCAGCGGGCGCCTTCTCCTTCTCCGGCTTCTCCGCGATCACTGCCTCAGTGGTGAGGAACAGGCCGGCGATGGACGCCGCGTTCTGCAGAGCGGAACGGGTGACCTTCGCCGGGTCGATGATCCCGGCCTTGAACATGTTGACGTAC
>DATMKQ010000311.1:0-4081 GCA_035571275.1 Trebonia sp. | reverse complement strand
CGTGAACCAGAACATGGGCTGGTCGGACGAGTACGCGGTCCAGGTCATCACCACATCGAAGACCGAGCTTCAGCTCCTGGTCCGGCGGCTGGACCTCAATTCCGGATGGGGGCAGAACCTGCGTCTGGATCTTTTCATCGTTGACTAGGTGTCGCCTGGCCCGCCGTGGGCTGGGCTGCGGATTACGCTGCGGTACCGCGGCGGATGGCGACGGCGCCCTGGCCATCGAAATGCTGATCGCGCCGCTGCACTTCCGCACCTTGGTGAGCCATCAGCCGCTCGATGACGGGCTCCCGGCCCGGCTTGCCGACCTGGTGATCACCGGCCTCCGCGCCCACGTTGATGCGGCACCACAGCCAGGCTGAGCACAGCAACGACCAACCCGGCGAGCCGGGCAACGGGGACATCAACCCAAGACACGCCGAAAGGAGAACGCTCGGGTAACCAATCTAACGCATGAATAGATTGCATCCGTTAGTTCACTCCGGCATACTGAATCTAACGGATAAATATCATTCATTCGTTAGATTGTGGAGGGAGCGCTGCCATGTTCGTCGGCCACGTTGGAGTCAACGTCACCGATCTCGACCGCTCGATCGCGTTTTACCAGCGCGTTTTCGGGCTGGACCTGCCGCAGGCACCGGATCCGGCGGACCCGCACCGCTACGCGCGGCTGACCCGGGACGGCGAGCTCGTGCTCACGCTGTGGCCGCAGAGCGAGGGCTCGTTCCGCTCCGACATCCCCGGTCTGCACCATCTCGCGTTCCAGGTGGAAACGCCGGCGGAGGTCGAGCAGGCCCGTGCCGTACTCGAGGAGGTCGGGGCGCGCTTCGCCTATGACGGCGTCGTGCCGCACCGAGATGGCGCCGAGTCCGGCGGCCTGTTCTTCTTGGACCCGGACGGCACGCGCCTTGAGATCAGCACGAAACACGCGCCGGTGACCGCGCCTGCTCCCTCCGGTGAGGCCCCCACCTGCGGGTTCTTCTAAACACCTAGGGACGACGGAGGACACTGCAGAACGGGAGAGACGGCGATGGACATGGTGCATCCGGGCGAGGTATCCGTGCGCGAACGGGCAGGCTCGAAGCGGTACGGCATCGGCAGCGGCCATGTCGGCGACACCATCCCGGACATCGCACGCGGCTTCGTAGCCGGGGCGCGGCTCGCGGCACTCGCGGTCGTCGACGAGCACGGCGGGATCCGCGCCGATGTGCTGGCCGGGGCCGCCGGGTTCCTGCACGCGCCGGATACCCGCACTCTCCAGATCGCCGCCGTACCGCCGCTGACCGCGCCCCTCTTCGTGCCCGGCGCCGAGCGCACCGTCGGCCTGATCGTGCTGGAGCTATGGACCCGGCGACGGATGCGCGTCAACGGCCGCGCGACGCACAGCGGGCGAGGGCTACTCCTGCAGGCGGATCAGGTCTACGCAAACTGCCCGAAGTACATTCAGACCCGGACTGTCCTCGAGGCCGACCAGACCGCGGCCCCTTACCGCAGCCGGGAACGGGAAACCAGCCCGCAGGGCTCCGGTCGATCGGGTGACGTCACCCAGCGCGAGCTGATCGGGAATGCCGACACCTTCTTCCTCGCCACGTCCGCACCAGGCCATGGCGCGGACATGTCGCACCGCGGCGGCAACCCCGGCTTCGTCACCGTCGTCGACGACACGCATCTGAGCTGGCCGGAGTATGCGGGCAACAGCATGTACATGAGCCTCGGCAACCTGCTGTTCGAGCCGCGCTGCGCGATCGTCTTCCCCGACTGGTCCACCGGCCGCACGCTCCATCTGCGCGGCCGGGCCTTCGCGGACTGGGACGCGCGACGTGCGGCGGGCGTCCCGAAGGCGCAGTGCATGGTCGACTTCGAGGTCGAGGAGGTCGTGGAGATTGCGGACGGCATGCCGTTGCGCTGGCGGTTCGGCGAATATCACCGCTTCAACCCGCCGGTCGGTAAGCCCGCGCCGACCCCAGAGAGCACGCCGGTAGCATCAGCGCAATGAGCACTGTGGCGAGCGTCGAGCCGGTGGCGATCGAGTTCGCCAACACCCGCCGCGCCGGGCGCCGTGCCATCGTCGAACTGTTCCCGGACGACGAGGCGCTGACCGCGTGGATCCGCGAGAACCTCGATCACGATTTCACCGGCCGTCTGCGCCCCGGCGATCGCGACCGGTTCCTCGCACTGCGCGACGCTGTCCGCGCCGTGGCCGTCGCGATCAGCAGCGAGCAGCAGGAGCCCGCAGACGAGGTGGCCCGCCTGAACGTGGCCGCCGCCGCCGCACCGACGTGGCCCGAACTCATCGACGGGCGCGCCGTGCAGCGCACGGCCGCCGCCGAGGTCGACGCGGCCCTCGCCGCGCTTGCGGCCTCAGCCATCGAGGTATTCGGCGGAGCCCAGCGCGAGCAGGTGCGCGCCTGCGGGCGCTGGCCGTTGTGCGTGCGCTTCTTCGTCAAGAACCATCCCCGCCGCGGCTACTGCTCGCCGCGCTGCGCCAACCGCGCGCGGGCGATGCGCCACCACGACCGGCACAAAGACGAGGACTGACCAGCCGCCGGACGAGGCCGCCGGGAAACCGGTCCCCCGGATCTGCCCGCACTCAGTCAGCTGGCGGTTGCCTGGCGTGCCGGTGACCACCGTGCGGCGGCCCGGGCCTTCGCGGAAGCTGTCAGCCGCTTCCGCCCGCCGTAAGCAAGCTGGGGTCCCGGAATGCCTACGGGCGTCGGCAAGGCCGCGATGATGCGTCTTGATCGCCCCATATCAGGGCTGGATGCCGAGTTCTGCGCGAGATGCGGGGTTCCTAGAGCTCTTTGGCGAACTCCTGGTAATGCCGGCTGATCCGTTCGCTGGTGCCGTAGTAGGCGTGCCGGCTCATATCCGCGCTGAACCGGCTCGCCGGCGGCGTACGGCCGAGTGCCTCGGCCATCGCGCGGACGTGGTGGGGTGCGCAGCCGCAACAGATACCGAAGTAGTTGACTCCGAGCGCAGCCGCCGCCGTCGTGAACGCGCCTACCTCGTAGCGGGTGGCTAGGAACGGGTCTAGCGCGGTCGGGAACGGCCGCCCATTCGGGGGCAGTTCGTGACCTGGGTCGGTGAGCGATTGGAACGTTGGCTCGGCTTCTGTCGTGCGATACGGCACCGGCAAGGCGGCGACGTAGCCGTCGCACGCGGCGCGGATTTCACCGAGTAGCGGCAGCATGGTGGCGAGCCCGCGGATGCAGTTCAGGCCGACCACGTCGGCGCCGGCGTCTTGCAGCCGACGACAGGCCTCGCCGATCGGTTCGCCCCCGCGGACGATGGGCTGGCGATGAATGGTGAGCGTGACCACCGCATCGAGGCCGTGCGCCTTAATGGCTTCCAGCGCGAGCAGTGCCTCACCGGGATAGTCGATGGTCTCGGCGATGACGAAGTCGACGCCCGCCTCGGCGGCCCACCCGACCTGCTCGGTGAACATGTCGCGGACGACCTTATGCGTCGCGGGATCGTCCGGGTCGTAGACGTTGGTGTTGCAGATATTGCCGGCCACCAGGGAGTCGTGCTCGGCGCCGACCTCCTTGGCGATACGCAGCGCCTGCCGGTTCATCCGCTCGAGGTCGCCCTCCCGCCCGATCACCGCCAGCTTCTCGCGGTGGGCGTAGTAGGTGAAGGCCTCAACCACGTCCGATCCGGCATGTACGAATTCCCGGTGCAGCCCGGCTACCATACCGGGCTCCTCGAGCACCACCTCGGGGACGAACGCCCCGGCCTGCAAGTAGCCGCGGCGCTCGAACTCGAACAAATACCCCTCGGCGCAGATCACCGGTCCGGCGGCCAGCCGATCGAGAAGCCTACCCATGTGCGACACCTCCATGGTCCTATAGTCGGAACGACTGTACCGGGAAAATATAGACGTAGGGATGCCTCGATGAAATCTTCCGCGCAGGTAGTCGTCATCGGCGGCGGTGTAGTGGGCGCCTCGGTCCTGTACCACCTCACCGAGTTGGGCTGGACCGATGTCGTGCTCGTCGAGCGCAAGGAGCTCACCGCCGGCTCGACCTGGCACGCCGCGGGCGGCATGCACACGCTCAACGGTGACCCCAATGTCGCG
>DATMKQ010000310.1:0-2974 GCA_035571275.1 Trebonia sp. | reverse complement strand
GTCAGCCGGGCCGGAGACCACGGTCGAGGACGCGGCCCAGATGATGCTGCTGAACGGCTTCCGGCATCTGCCCATCATGGAAGGACGGACCGTACGCGGCGTGGTCAGCCTGCGCGACCTGTTCGCCGCGCGGATCAGCCGGCCGCCGCAGCAACGCGGCGTGGCCAGCTGACGCCGTACCAACTCAGTCCCCGTTGTTTACGGCGGGACGAACCCCGGGTTTCACTGCCCCTAGAGCGTGGTGAAACCCGGGTCTCACGTAGCTAGCCCGATCTAAGGTGGTTGGCGGTTGGACTCGACGCGTGAGAGGAAGCCGCTGTGTTGCTGGAGAACAAGAACGCCATTGTCTACGGGGCGGCGGGGGCGATCGGCGGTGCGGTGGCTCGCGCCTTCGCGCGGGACGGCGCGCGCGTATTTCTGGCTGGGCGCACCCTGGCCACGCTGGAAGAAGCAGCCGCCGACATTCGTGCGCACGGCGGGACGGCCGAGGCCGCACCGGTTGACGCGATGGACAAGGCGGCCGTCGACGCGCACGCCGATCGGGTGGTGGCGGCGGCCGGCAGCATCGATGTGTCCTTCAACGCGGTGTCGGTCCCCGTCGTCCAGGGCGTGGCGCTGACCGACATCTCCGTCGAGGACTTCCTGGCCCCGATCAACGGGCTGTGCCGGACCAACTTCCTGACCGCGACCGCCGCCGCCCGGCACATGGCCGCGCAGGGAGCCGGCGTGATCGTGACGCTGAGCGCCTCGTCAGCCAAGGAGACCCGGCACGAGATGGGCGGCTTCAGCTTGGCGAACGCAGCTATCGAGGCGCTCACCCGGACCCTGGCCGGGGAGTTCGGCCGCCGAGGGGTGCGCGTGGTGGGCCTGCGCTCGAACTTCACGCCCGAGACCTATCCCGGCGTCACGGACGAGCTGCTGGCCCCGCTGCTGAAGGACACACTGCTTGGCCGGCTGCCGCGGCTGGCCGATCTCGCCGGGACCGCGGTGTACCTGGCCTCGGACGGGGCGGGTGCGATCAGCGGTGCGATGGTGAATCTCACCTGTGGGGCCATCATCGACTGACCGGTCGGCCTGGTAGAACGGGTCGTGGCCCTGAGAATCGTTACCAGTCTTGCGCGTGCGCTACGGAGTGGGTAAGGCCTTCCAGCTCAGGCTCAAGATCAGGCAAGGCCAGCAAGGCCGGCAGGTCGGTCAGACTTCTGGGGCGCAAGGTGATTGCGCCGAGAGTGGACTTCACCTGGTCCCCTCCGCCCACGAGCAGGTGCCGGCGGGTCCATGGTTCGGGCTCATCGGTGTCGGCTACCGCCACCGCGTGCAGGAACCATCGGCCATCCGGGACTCTCGGTAGCCAGTACGGGTGCGTTCGCTGTGACGTCACGTCGAGCAAGGTGGCCGATTGCGGTCGGCGCTGCACGATCCGTGTATCGAAGATCCCGACGTACACGCGGGCCACGGCGTACCCCTCCGGAAGCCGGACGGTACCCATCGTCGCACCTTCGGGTACCGGCGAATCCGGCAGCATGCCGCGCGCGCTGACCCGGTCCTGGAATGACACATGGCGGAATCGGCCCGGGGAGATGCCCACGCTGTCAGTGAAATGGCTCGTGAATGAGCCGAGGCTGGTGTAGCCGACCGCGGACGAGACTCCGGCGACGCTCATCGAACTGAGCAGAAGCAGGCGCTTGGCCTGGTAGATACGGACCGCAGCCAGGAACCGCCCAGGCGATACACCGGTCTGCTTCTCGAAAACGCGCGCGAAATGGAAGCGGCTGAGCATGGCACACCGAGCCATGTCAGCCAGCGACAGCGGATCGCTGTACCGCTCCCAGATGCAGTTGACCGCCCGGTCTACGGCGCTATTCATGCGGTTCCTCCGCACTGACATCGCCAGCGAAAACCCGTTACATAACACTGTTGTGCTATGCAACGTTAGCTATGCCATGCAATCCTGTCAAGCGTGAGCCCGCGTCGCCAAAACCCGGATAACCGCACCACATTGATCGATGCCGCCGCGAGGCTGGTCGCGGAGGGAGGTCCCCGGAGCTTGTCCGCTCGCCTGCTGGCCAGGGAGGCAGGCACATCGACCATGGCCGTGTACACGTACTTCGGCAGTATGAGCGCGATCGTGCGCGAGATCGTGCACGACGGATTCGCGCGTCTTAAGCGCCTGTTCGATCTCGTCGAAGCCACGGACGATCCGGTCGCCGACATGGCTCTGCTGGGGCGGGTCTACCGCCACAACGCCATTACCAACCGGCACGTCTTCGAGGTGATGTTCGGAGGTTCATCTCTCGCGGGCTTCGCGCTCACCGAGGAAGACCGGCAGCATGGCCGGTACACCCTGACCACCGTCGTTGACTGCGCGTACCGATGCACCGCCGCCGGGCGCTTCCGGCCAGAGGATCCCGTGCTCAAGGCCCATCACATGTGGCTCGGCGTACACGGGACGGTACTCCTCGATGTCGGGGGTTACCTGGTCCCACCGTATGACGCGCGCCGGTGCTTTGAGTCGCAGCTCGTCAGCTTGATGATCGGAGCCGGGGATGATCCGGTGAGCGCCGCCAGGTCGGTAACCGTGTCTGGCGACCGCTTCGAGGCCGGTTTCGGGCAGGCAACCTAGGAGGTGGTTCCTCGCCCGGGCGCAGGTGATGATGCCGAGGAGACTCCCCGTCATCACCCAGCGAGAGGCAGCGCCGTGAGTGTTCCGACCGATGTGTATGCCGACCTGAAGACAGAGGGCGAAATCCTCGACCAGATGGTGGCGGGCCTTGACGCCCCGCAGTGGGAACTGCCGACTCCCGCGCCCGGATGGACGATCAAGCACCAGGTTGCTCACCTCTCCTCGACCGCTCGTATCGCCGGAATCTCGGCGTCAGATCCGGAGCTGTTCGCCAAGGTGACGGCCGGGGCCGACCAGGACTTCGACGCGGCGGTCACTGCCCTGCTGACGCCGTACCTTGATGCCTCGCCG
>DATMKQ010000309.1:0-2336 GCA_035571275.1 Trebonia sp. | reverse complement strand
TGATCACACCGGCGATGTGGCCGCTGGCGCCAAGTACGAATGTCCGCTCCCCACCAAGCAGTTGGGTGCTGGCATAGGCCGACTTCCAGGGAACGATGTGGTCAGCGCGCGAGGCGTACAGGAAAGACGGGATGTCGATGGTGCCGAGGTCGACCGGCACTCCGCTCTGCACGGTGGCACCAGGCTCGCGAAGCTTGTTCTCCAGGTAGGTGTTCCGTACATACCAGCAGAACATTGGTCCTGGCAGGTTGGTGTCGTCGCTGTTCCAATACAGCAGGTCGAATGGCGGCGGGGCCTGACCCTGCAGGTAACCCTTGACGACATATGGCCAGATCAGGTCATTGGCCCGCAGCGCGGAAAAGACCTGGGCCAACTCGCTGCCCCGAAGCACGCCGCCTTTGCCGATCGCCTCCTCCCGCTGGGCCACACCCTTCTCGTCAACCAGCAGGCCGATCTCTCCGGTGTCGCTGAAGTCCAGCAGAGTGGTCAGCAGGGTCATACTCGCGGCCTTCTGCTGACCACGGGCCTGCAAGATCGCCAGCGCACTGGCCACTAGAGTGCCGCCCACGCAGAAGCCGAGCGTGTTTGCCTTGTCCGCTTCGGTGATCTCCAACGCCACGTCGATGGCCCGTAGGACACCGTCGTTGATGTAGTCGTCCCAGGTCAGCTGTCCCTGCTCCGGACCTGCGTTGCGCCACGACGCAAGGAAGACGGTGTGGCCCTCGGCCACCGCGTGACCGACGAACGAGTTCGCCGGCTGCAGGTCCAGAATGTAGAACTTGTTGATACAAGGCGGAACGATGACGAGGGGCCGCTCATAGACCTCGTCGGTGCTGGGTGTGTACTGGATCAGCTGGATGATCTCGTTCTGGAAGATGACAGTGCCCGGTGTGGTTGCGACGTTTTCGCCCACCTCGAAAGCCGACTCGTCGGTCATCGAGATCCGGCCCTTGGCGAGGTCCTCGGTGAACAGCTTGAGGCCCTCGGTCAGGCTCTTGCCACCAGTCTCCAGCGCCAGTTGTTGGGCCTCCGGGTTGGTCATCAAGTTGTTCGCCGGGCTCAGCGCGTCGGTGACCTGACGCAGCGCGAAGCTCCACTGCCCCTTGCTGCGTTCGTCGAGCGGGAACGCGTCCAGTGCCTTGGTCAGCAGATCCACCTGTGCCAGATACGCGCGCGCGACTGCTTCGAATCGTGGGTCCTCGGTCCAGGCCTCGCCGGAGAACCGGCGATCCTTGATCGGCTCGAAGGACGGTTCCATCCCGAACATCGCAGCCCACTGCCCGGTGAGCTGATTCCAGCTGTCCATCTGCCACTTCGTGAACGTGGTCAACGCGTCCGTCCACTGCTTGGCGGCGGGAATCTCCGCGCCGCCAGCGGTGGCGGTGAGCAAGGCGTTCTGCGAATTGATCAGATCGGTGAACCAACGTGTCGGGTCTGGCGCGGGCCGGGACATGGCATCGACTCCAAGGCTGGGGCAAAAGCGGGAGCGTGGCCTGGGCCGGATTGAACCACCCCGGGCGCTCGGGGATGCCGTGGTGCACGGTCGGCACCCTCCGACTCAGGGATGCTACGACTCGGTGGACACGGCCACCCCCGAGCCCGCTGATAATTGCGCCGCGCGTAGGTGTGCGCGGGACGGGGAGGTCTCGAAGTCCTGGTGCTCGGGGACTTCTGCGTGGTGGGTCAGTTGCCCGGCATGTCGATTAAACGCGATTTGAAACAAACCCCGGGCATGTCGCACGTAACGCCGTATCCGGCGCGATACTGATAGCCGCCGTTACAACGCGTAGCCCCTCAAATCTGAGCGACAGTGACGCCGGGAGAATAACCATGACCGCCCAGCAGCCGACCATCATCTACACGCTCACCGACGAGGCGCCGATGCTGGCGACCTACGCCTTTCTGCCGATAGTGCGCACCTTTGCCGGGGAGGCTGGCATCAACATCAAGACCAGTGACATCTCCCTGGCGGCACGCATCCTGGCCGAGTTTCCCGATTACCTGACCGAAGAGCAGCGCGTGCCGGAGATTCTGGCCGAACTGGGCCGGCTGACGCAGCTGCCAGACACCAACATCATCAAGCTGCCGAACATCAGCGCCTCGGTCCCGCAGCTGGTGGCCGCGATCAAGGAGCTGCAGGGCAAGGGCTTCAAGCTTCCGGACTATCCGCAAGAGCCGAAGACCGACGAGGAAAAGGAGATCCGAGCGCGCTACGCCAAATGCCTGGGCAGCGCGGTGAACCCGGTGCTACGGGAAGGCAACTCGGACCGCCGCGCGCCCAAGGCGGTCAAGGAGTTCGCGCGCAAGCACCCGCACAGCGTGAGCGAGTGGTCGAT
>DATMKQ010000308.1:0-2137 GCA_035571275.1 Trebonia sp. | reverse complement strand
GGTGGACTCTGGCGCGACCGCGTTCCCGTTCCGCCAGGCGCGCTGGCTGATCAACATCCCGGCCACCTGGCGCGACGCCGCCGACGACGAGCACGAGATCGCCTGGGCCCGCGCGACCTATGCCGCCGTCAAGCCGTACCTAAGCGAAGGCAACTACGTCAACTTCATGGGCGACGACGAGGACGACACGGCCGCAGGCGCGTACGGGCGCACGATCGAGCGCCTGGCGCGAATCAAGGCGGTCTACGATCCGGATAACGTCTTCCAGCTCAACCAGAACATCAAGCCCACAGCGAGTACCCCGTGAGCGGCACAAGCCGCATCAGCGCCGCGGCCGAGGTCCAGCGTCGCCTGTGGGGCACCGACCCGCGCGCGTGGGCGGACCTGGCTGAGGCGCATAACCAGCCGCTGTTCGAGGCGGTGCTCGACGCCGCGGGGGTTGGCCCGGGCACCCGCGTGCTGGACGTGGGCTGCGGTTCCGGGCTCACGCTGGTCCTGGCCGCCCAGCGCGGCGCGACGCCAAGCGGCCTGGACATCAGCCCAGGCCTGCTGGGCATAGCCCGCGAGCGGCTCCCGGCGGCCGAACTGCGCGAAGGCGACATGGAGTCCTTGCCGTATCGCGACGCCGCGTTCGACGCGGTGGTCGGCGTCAACGCGTTCCAGTTCGCCGGCGACCCGCGGCGGGCGCTGCGCGAAGCGGCCCGGGTCACATCTCCGGACGGTCGCGTGGTGGCCAGCCTGTTCGCGGCGCCCGAGCGCTCCGAGGGCACGGTCGTGCACGAGGCCATGAGCGCGCTCATCCCGCCCGGGCAGGCGGACGACCACGCTCCGTACGCCCTGTCGGCGCCAGGCAACCTAGAGGCTGCCCTCGCGGACGCTGGCCTGCACGTAGTTGATACCGGCGAGGTCGTGTGCTACTGGCGTTACGCCTCGATGGACGATGCGGTCCGCGCCCTCCTGTGCTCCGCGGGCGGCGCCCGGGCCATCCAAGCCGCCGGTGAGCGCGCGGTCCGCGACGTCCTGCAGCGCACCCTCACGCAGTTCCAGAACCCGCAGACCAGTGTCGTCACCCTGCGGAACACGTTCCGCTGGGTCGCGGCCCGCCGGTGATCCGGCCGGCGCGGCGGCCGCCGCCCGCGGTCGTCAGCCGCCGCTGACCGCGTTAGCGCGCGCGATCGCGGAGTACACGGCCGCGCTCGGCTTAGGCCTGCGGGCGAACGTCTCCCGGTCCACCTCGTGCAGCCCGAGCCGGACGTCGTAGCCGAAGATCCACTCGAAGTTGTCCATCAGCGTCCAGTGCAGGTAGCCGGCGACCGGCACGCCGTCCTCGATCGCGTCGAGCAGCCCCGCCAGGGCCGGCTCGATGAACGCCGCCCGGCAGGCGTCGTCGCGGTGTGCCATCCCGTGCTCGGTCACCAGCACAGGGACGCCGGCCGCCTCGTGCGCGTAGCGGACCGCTCCCGCCAGCGACGCCGGGTAAACGTCCGAACCCATCTGGTTCAGCGTGGCACCCGGCGGGGGAGGCACGGGTCCCTCGGCGTCGTACCGGGCGCGCTCGTAGTTCTGGACGCCCACGAAGTCGTCGTCCCGCGCCAGCGCCAGCCACCTGCCGTACACCTCGGCGCGCTTGCGATCCCGGACCGACGCGTCGTCCCCCACGACCTGGTCGTCGACGATCGCGACGCTGAACCCCACCGGCAGTTCGGGACGCCGGGCCTTGATGGCGGCCCTCGCCGCCCGGTGGCCGGCCGCCATGCCGTCGGCCATGGCATCCATCTCCTCGGGGAGCATGACGTTGGCGACCCGGTAACGAGGCACGCCGGCCTGCTCGCTCGCCGCGAGCAGCGTCGCACGCTCGAGCTCGCGCACCGCGCCGGGAAGCTCTAGCCAGCTCAGCAGCCGGGGAAGGTTCGGCTCGTTGAGCGTCACGGCCCAGGCGATGCCGTCGCCCAATCGCTCGGTGACGACGTCGCAGTAGCGGGCGAACACCGCCGGCGCCCGCGGGTCGAGCCACCCGCCGCGCCGCGCGAACCAGTGCGGCGAGGTCATGTGGTTGTACGTGACCACCGGGGCGATCCCGGCGGCGAGGCAGTGGTCGACGATCGACCGGTAGTGCGCGAGAGCCTGCGCCGAGAAC
>DATMKQ010000307.1:0-20575 GCA_035571275.1 Trebonia sp. | reverse complement strand
CCTGGCGCGTAAGCCGGCCGCGCTGTCGGGCGGGCAGCGGCAGCGGGTGGCGATGGGCCGGGCGATCGTCCGTGAGCCGCAGGCGTTCTTGATGGACGAGCCGCTGTCGAACCTGGACGCCAAGCTGCGGGTGTCGATGCGGGCCGCGCTGAACCAGCTGCACGACCGGCTGGGCATCACCACGGTGTACGTGACGCACGACCAGGTGGAGGCGATGACCCTCGGGGACCGGGTGTGCGTGCTGCGGGACGGCAAGCTCCAGCAGGTCGATACCCCGCAGCGGCTGTTCGAATCGCCCGTGAACCTGTTCGTGGCCGGCTTCATCGGCTCGCCCGCGATGAACTTCGCGCTCGCGGATCTGGTCCGGGAGGACGGACCGGCGGTGACGTTCGCCGGTTACCGGCTGCCGGTGCCCGCGTCGGTGCTGGAGTCCAAGCCCGGCCTGGACGGCTACCTGGGCCGCAAGGTCATCCTCGGGATCCGCCCGTCGGACTTCGAGGACGCCTCGCTCGGCGACGCCTCGTGGGCGCGGATGCCGGTCACCGTCGGCGTGACGGAGGAACTCGGCACCGAGATCCACGCGATCTTCACGATCGACGCGCCGCCGGTCGAGCACGCGGCCCTCGCCAGCGCCGCCGAGCACCACGACGAGGAAGACGACACGGTCGCGGCGCTGGCCGGCGGCAAGTCGCTGTGGACCGCCCGGGTGTCCGCGCGGTCGACGGTCCGCCCCGGGCAGCCGCTCGAGCTCGCGGTCGACACCCGCCGCCTGCACTTCTTCGACCCGAGCAGCGGCGACACCATCGGCCACCCGCTCGCCACGGCCAGCGAGGTGGGCGCCTCCGCCTCGGCGAGCTAACCGCGGGCCGAGCTAACCGCTCGTTTCAGCCAGATGAATGGCCCATCCATACTGCTATCACCAGCTGGGTGGGCCATTCATCTAGTGTCATCGGGTGCGGGCGGGCAGGCCGAGTAAGGTGGCCACGGTGTCAGATTTCGCTATTGCCAGCGTTGCGGCGGTCGCGTGCTCGGTGCCGCTCAGGCAGGCGGTCACCCAGGGCCTCGGCCAGGCGGTCAAGCGGGACGCGGTGCTCGTCAAGGTCACCACGGCCGGGGGCCTGACCGGGTACGGGGAGTCCTACAACGGGCGGGCGCCGCTCGCCGTGGCGCAGACGGTCAACACCACGCTTCGCGACCTGTTCACCGGGATGGACGCGTCGCAGACCATCGCGGTCTGGGATCGGTTCGAGAGCCGCTTGCTCGCCAACCACGGCACCTGCGCGGCCTGTGTATGCGCGATGAGCGGCATCGACATGGCGCTGTGGGATATCAGGGGGAAGGCGCTCGGCGTGCCGCTGTACCGGCTGCTCGGCGGGTCCGCCGATCCGGTGCCCGCCTACGCGGGCGGGTTCGCGCTCGGCTATGCCGAGCCGAGCGCGGTCGCCGAGGAGGCGCTGGCGTCGGTGGCGCGCGGTTACCGCGCCGTCAAGCTGCGGCTCGGCGACACCGTGCGCACAGACATCGAGCGCACCGTCGCCATGCGCGCGGCGGTCGGCGATGACATCGCCCTGCTCGCCGACGCCAACTGCCGCTACTCGGTTGAGGACGTGCGCGCGGTGCTGCCGGCGCTGACGCAGGCACGGGTGGGCTGGCTCGAGGAGCCGTTCCCGCCGTACCAGGACCGCAGCTGGCGGGCGGCGGCGCGGATCGCCACCCTGCCGCTAGCGGGCGGCGAGAATTGTTACACGCGTTATGACTTCCAGCGCCTGGTCGACGCGGGCTGCGTGGCGGTGGTCCAGCCGGACCTGTCCCGGTGCGGCGGCATCACCGAGGCGCTGCGCATCGCGGCGCTCGCCTCGGCGGCCGGCCTGCCGGTCTGCACGCACGGCTGCCATACGGGGCTGAACATGGCGGCGAGCGTGCACTTCCTCGCCAGCATCGACAACGCATGGTATTTCGAGGGCGACGGCTCCACCGACAACCCATTCAGGACGCGTGCTTGCTCGGCGTCCTACGAGCTCGCCGCGGACGGCACCGTCACCCCGCTGGAAGGTCCCGGGATCGGCGTCGAGGTCGACGAAGAGTTCATCGAGGGGCACCCGCTCACCGAAGGGCCGGCCTGGCGCTGAGATGCGGAAGATGATCAAGGCGGTTGTTTTCGACGTGGGCGAGACCCTTGTGGATGAGACACGGGAGTACGGGACGTGGGCCGACTGGCTAGGAGTTCCCCGGCACACGTTCTCCGCGGTGTTTGGTGCCGCGATTGGCCTCGGAATGGATTACCGGGACGCGTTCCAGTTCTTCCGACCAGGTTTCGATCTTGATGCCGAGCGGCGGCGGCGTGCGGATTCCGGGCAGCCTGAGACCTTCGGGGAAGCCGACTTGTACCCGGACGTGCGCCCGGCCCTTGAATCGTTGCGCGAGATGGGTTTGTGGGTGGGGATAGCTGGCAACCAAACATCCCGCGCAGGAGATATCCTGCGGAAGCTGGATTTGCCGGCTGACATGATCGCCACGTCTGATGACTGGAATGCAAGGAAACCGGAGCCGTCATTCTTCCGTGCGTTGGTTGACGCGGCCCCCTGTGCGGCCTGCGAAATCGTCTATGTGGGCGATCGACTGGATAACGATCTGAAGCCGGCTAAGTCCGCGGGCATGCATACGGCATTTATTCTGCGCGGCCCGTGGGGTTATATTTGGGAGCGGCATCCCGATATGCTCGCGTCGGCGAACTGGCGAATGACCACGCTTACCGAGTTGCCGGCCCGGGTGGCAAGCTTTAACGAGCAAGAGCGTTGATTGTGGTGTTCCAGTCGTAAAGCCTTTCGTCCAGCCCACGGACGCACGGGAGCGATTCCCATTGGGAGAGCAACTCACGTACCGCCCGCACTCGGTCCATTCCCGTTGCGTACCAGTTGTGCGCTAGCTGATCGAGCGCCATTTCCGCGAGCCTGCACGCTTCGTCCGGGTTTTTCTCTCCCACGGCGACAGCGGCGAGGTCTCCAAGTGTAACGGATCGCTGTTTGGTTGCGTCTTCCGGAAGTTGGTCGAGCACTTCCTGGAGGGTTTCTCTGGCTTGCGGGAAATGGCGCGCGGCGAGCAACGTGTTTCCCTTGAATCCGGCCAACCGTACTGGCGTGAACCAGTCCAGCCATGCGGGTGACGGGCGCGGCTGCTCATTCGCAATAACATCTTCAGCGTGGTGTATGAGAGCAAGCGCCTTGTGGGTATCACCGAATCGTGTTTCTGTTTCAGCCTCCACGGCATCCAGCCACGCAACCATTTCAGGCGAGACGGGCGCGCGTCGCGCGAACGTACGAGCTGCCCTGATCTTGTCGCGGGCTTCCTGAGCGCGCTTATGATCGCCCGAGAATGCCGGAATGAATGCCATGTGCGCTAGCACAGCGGCGCCAAGCAGGGAATCTTGAGCATCTTGCGCGGCCTGAAGCGCGGCGACGAAACTCCCCTGGGCCTGGACGGCATTCTGCAGGTCGAAGAACTCAATCCGGCCGACGAGCAGGCTGGATTCTGAAACTGCCGCCGCAAGCGAGCGGCGCGCGGCTTCAGGCACCGCCGGTACCAATCCGACGCCGAGAGCGACGTGGGCGGCGACCGACTCACGAAGTGGTGCTGGGGGAACCGACCAGTACATGTGGCGGTACGCGGAGGTGATGGCGATGTAATCGGCTGCGATGGAACCGGGAAGAGGCTCCCCAAGAAATCGTCTGGGGAACATCGGGCGTGGCCCGGCAGCGGCCCCTGCGATTACCATAGGGGAAACGCCGTTATGTTCCCGGCGCTGCCGGGATTGCGGTTCGTCTGCCGCCCACGGGGGTGTGAAACCCAGCTCCGTAATAGGCCGCCCGAACAGTGCCTCTATGGCGGCCTGATGATCTAGGTGCGGCCACGGCGGGGTGTCCGACTCCCAGCGGCGGACAGTCCGGGCGTTGATGGAGATCCGGAGGCCGATACCCGAACCAGCGTGGATGATGGCGTCGGCGAGCTGCTGCTGCGAACGCAGGCCGAGAGCCTGCCGGGCGCTGCGTAGTCGCGTGTTTCCCGGTTCCTGTGATCCCATGCCCGCGCTTTCCTCCGTCGTCTCTGCCCGCTACCGACTCAAGATCATCATGCCGAGAAACGGACGTCTCTGCGCTATCTGCGAGGAAAGTCCGCTCATCTGGCCACATTACGTCCTCTTGTACGACCTCGTTGAGGACATCACGCCACGCAATCATCGATTCTGACGGGGCCGGGGAAAAGGCCCGTCCGGGGATGGATCGGCGCGGGGGCGGCTGGATTTGGCTCGCCTGTGGGAATGGCTCGGGGAACGTGAGGCTGAGAACACCCCCGCGGATCTGTCCGGGAGGTGAGCAGATGAATGACGCTGGACGGATACTGCTGGACTCGCCGGACTGGCGAGGGCAGAGCGATGATCAGCTACGGGCGTTCGTGGAATCGGTCAACAGCCTGCTTGACTTCGGTATCTTCCGCCCGCCGCTCGCGACGGAATTAGTGCAGTACCGGGACGCCGCGAGCGATGAGATCAGCGCCCGTATCGCCGGGAAATTGCGCGGACCACCGGAGATGACGTTGATCAAGGGGGACGACCCGGCAGGGGATTGAAGGAACGAAGGCCAATCGCCTCCCAGCACGCTCCAACCGAGGCGAACCCGGTCAGACTGGGGCCGGTTCGCCTGGGGCGCGCTCGCTGACGCGGAATTCCAGCTCGTCGGCCTCGCGCACCACCGTGACGTGCTGACCGGGCTGGAGCCGGCCGTCGAGCAGCATCGCGGACAGGCGGTTGTCCACTTCCCGCTGGATCGTGCGGCGCAGTGGCCGGGCGCCGAACTCGGGTTGGAAACCACGCTGCGCCAGCAAGTCGACCGCATCCTGGGTGAAGTCCACCGTGATGTCCTGCGCGTGCAGGCGGCGCTTGGTCTCCTCCAAGACCAGGCCGGTGATCTGCCGCAACTGTGTCTCGTCGAGCTGGCGGAAAACGATGATCTCGTCGATGCGGTTGAGGAACTCGGGCCGGAACGACTCCCGCAGCCGGGACATGATCCGGTCGCGCAGTTGCGCCCCGTCCGTGCCGCCGTCGCCGCCGAAGCCCAGCGACCGCCTGCTGATCACGTCCGAGCCGAGGTTGCTCGTCATGATGACGACCGTGTTCTTGAAGTCGACCGTGCGGCCCTGGCCGTCGGTGAGCCGACCGTCGTCGAGCACCTGCAGCAGGATGTTGAAGACGTCCGCGTTCGCCTTCTCGATCTCGTCTAGGAGCAGGACGGCGTACGGCGTACGGCGGACCGCCTCGGTTAGCTGGCCGGCCTCCTCGTACCCGACGTACCCGGGTGGCGCGCCCACCAGCCTGCTGACGGTGTGCCGCTCCTGGAACTCGCTCATGTCGATCCGGATCATCCGGTCCTCGCTGCCGAACAGCGCCTCGGCCAGCGCCCTGGCCAGCTCGGTCTTGCCGACTCCTGTCGGGCCGAGGAACAGGAAGCTGCCGATGGGCCGGTTCGGGTCGCCGAGCCCCGCGCGCGAGCGCCGGACCGCCTCGGCGACCACCGATACCGCTTCGTCCTGGCCGACCACGCGCTGGTGCAGGCGATCTTCAAGCCGCAGCAGACGGTCCTTCTCTTCGGCGGTGAGCTGGGCGACGGGGATCCCGGTGGCGCGGGAGACGACCTCGGCGATGTCGGCCGGGGTGACCTCGGGTACCGTCTTGTCCTCACCGGCGGGGTTTTCCGCACGCTGGGTCAGCTCGGCGATCTCGTCGCGCAGCGTGGAGGCTCGCGTGTAGTCCTCCACTGCCACTGCCTCGTCCTTCTCCCGGCGCAGCCGCTCGAGCCGCTGCTCGAGCTCGCGGCGGTCCCTGGCCGGCGTCTTCGTGCGCAGCCGGACCCGGGCGCCCGCCTGGTCGACCAGGTCGATCGCCTTGTCAGGCAGGAACCGGTCGGAGATGTAACGGTCGGCGAGCTCGGCCGCCGCGACCAGCGCCTCGTCGGTGAAGCGGACCTGGTGGTGCGCCTCGTAGCGGTCACGCAGGCCGTGCAGGATCCCGATGGTGTCGCTCACCGAGGGCTCGGGAACCAGGATCGGCTGGAAACGCCGCTCGAGCGCCGCGTCCTTCTCGATGTCCTTGCGATATTCGTCGATCGTCGTGGCGCCGACTATGTGCAGCTCGCCGCGGGCCAGCGCGGGCTTGAGCATGTTGGAGGCGCTCACCGCGCCCTCCGCCGCGCCGGCGCCGACCACGGTGTGCAGCTCGTCGATGAAGATGATCAGCTCGTCCGCGTGCGCCCGGATCTCGTCGATGACCTTCTTCAGCCGCTCCTCGAAGTCGCCGCGGTACCTGGTCCCCGCGAGCATGCCGGCCAGGTCGAGCTGCACCAGCCGCTTGTCGCGCAGCGTGTCGGGCACGTCTCCGTCGACGATGCGCTGCGCGATGCCCTCTACGATCGCGGTCTTGCCGACGCCTGGCTCGCCGATCAGCACCGGGTTGTTCTTGGTGCGCCGGGAGAGCACCTCGACGGTCTGCTCGATCTCCTGGTCGCGGCCGACCACCGGGTCGACCCGGCCCTCCCGGGCCATCGCCGTCAAGTCGTTGCCGTACTGGTCGACCGTCGGCGTTTCCGACGGCGGCTGGCCGCCCTGGCGGCCGCCCCCGGCGGCCGCCTCGCTCAGCGTTTCCGGCGTGATGTGGGCGTCGCGCAGCTGCCTGCCCGCGGCGGACTCAGGGTTGACGGCCAGCGCGAACAGCAGGTGCTCGGGGCCGATGTAGGAGCTGCCCAGCGCACGGGAGATCTGCCTGGCGTCGAGCAGCGCCCGCTTGGCCGACGGCGTCAGGCTGGGCGCTTCCTCCCGGGCCGGGCCGCGGCGAGCACGCGACTCGATGTCGCGGGCGATGGCGTCGGGGTCGGCGCCGGCCGCGGCGAGCAGCCGACGGGTCGGCTCCTGCTTGGTGGCCGCCCATAGGAGGTGGTCGGTGTCAAGGTCGGGGTCGCCCCACCGGGCGGCCTCGGTCGCCGCGTCTCGCAGCAGCTCCCGGGCTTGCTCGGTCAGCAGCTGACCGATGTCGACGCGCCGCGCCGGGCGCTGCGGCACCGAGCCGCCGAAGTAACGGTTGAAGAAGTCGTCGAACGGGCCAGCCCCGAATTCGCCGGACCCAAATGGGTCATAGGTCATGATCGCGCCCCCTCCTGACCAGCGGCCAGCGACGTCAGGGGCCCCCGCCCCGTCGACAACCGCCCGGCAAAGCCGCTCTACCCCGAACGGTCAGGGACTAAAACAGTGGGGCGCCAGGGGTGCCAGGGGCGGGTGGGGTCAGCTGGCTGCCTCGACCGACGCCTGGGCGCGAACCCGGGCGGGGCCGGTCGAGCCGCGGACGACGAGTTCAGGCTCGAAGAGCAGTTCTTCCGGGTTCGCTATCACCGTCTCCATCTGGTTGACGAGCAGCGCGACGGCGGCCTTACCCATCGACTCGATGGGCTGGCGCACCGTGGTGAGCGGCGGATCGGTGCAGTTCAGCCAGCCGGAGTCGTCATAGCCGACGACGGACGCGTCACCGGGCACCGACATGCCCGCCCGGCGCACGGCCCGGATCGCGCCGAGCGCGAGGACGTCGCTGCCGCAGATGATGCCGGTCACCCCCTGACGCAGGATACGGGTGGTGGCTGCCTGGCCGCCCTCGAGCGAGAACAGGGCGTGCTCCACGGGCGCGACGGAGAACCCGGCACGCTGGACCTGCTCGCGGAATCCGGCCAGCTTGCGGCGCGAGGGCATGTGGTCCTCTGGGCCGAGCACCAGGCCGATGCGCTCGTGCCCCAGGGCAGCGAGGTGGCCGAACGCCTGACCGGCCGCGGTGACGTCGTCGGTCGCCACGCACGGGAAATCGAGGTTGTCGATGGCCGCGTTGACGAGCACGACAGGGATGCCACGGCTGCGCAGCAGCCGGTAATGGTCATGCGGAGCAGCGACCTCGGCAAAGTGCCCGCCGGCGAACACCACCCCTGAGGCGTGCTGCTCAAGCAGCATGTCCACGTAGTCGGCCTCGGAGAGACCGCCCGCGGTGCGGGTGCAAAGAACCGGGGTGAACCCGCGCTGGGCCAGCGCGCCGCCGATGACCTCGGCGAGCGCGGGGAAGATCGGGTTTTGCAGCTCGGGCAGCACAAGGCCGATGAGCCTGGCACGCTGCCCGCGCAGCTGCGTGGGCCGTTCGTACCCGAGCACGTCGAGCGCGGTAAGGACGGCTTCTCTCGTGCTGTCGGACACGCCGGCTTTGCCATTGAGTACCCGGCTCACCGTGGCCTCGCTGACCCCGACCTTCTTGGCGACGTCAGCTAGGCGCCGGACAGGAGTTCGCGTCATGCCGCAAACAATACGGCATCTGCCGCAAGAGATTGCATGACCTGGCTCACGGCGGCAAGTTCTTACGAAAGTCCCTGCAGGTGGTGTACGGGAGGCCTTGGCACAGCTGTGCAACGAGACGCTGCAACGACCCATCCGCTTCGGCAACCGACCCGTAGTCGGAGATCACCGTGACAAAGTTGTGATTTTGCAATATCTCATCAAGATATTGCTGCCAGATGTCAGCGTCAGTATGTTGACCCTAACGGCGACGGCGCCCAACCGCTATAGCGGCGCGGGCGCGGACATCGCCCTCGCTCAGCCCACGGAAAGGGATCGATCCATGAGCAGACAGCGTTACCGATTGAGCTACCGCCCGGTAGTCGCAGTCGCCGCCGTGGCGGGCCTCGCACTCGCCGCCACGGCCTGCTCAAGCAAGACGGCTCCGAGCAGCAGTCAGCCGGCCGCCCCCGCTGGCGGCCACGTGACCGTCAGCATCGACTGCGCGCCGCCAGCGGCCCAGACGCCGGTGCAGCATAAGGAATGGGTGGAGGACGTGGCCATCTTCGAGAAGGCCAACCCCAACATCACCATCAACAGCGTCTACAACTACCCCTGTGAAGTGCCCGCTACGTTCACCGCGATGCTGCGGGGCGGCACCGAACCCGACATCTACTACACCTATTTCACCGACCTGCCCCAGGTGCTCCTCGCCGGCCAGGCCGCGGACATCACCCCGTACGTGAACTCCAAGACCGTGCCGACACTTAACGACATCGTGCCGAGCTCGATGAAGGCGGTGACGGCGGGCAGCACGGTCTACGGCCTGCCCACCTCGAACTACACCCAGGGTCTGATCTACAACAGGCAGCTATTCTCCGAGGCTGGCCTGAACCCGAGCGACCCGCCGACCACGTGGGCCCAGGTGGAGCAGGACGCGACCGCGATCGCCAAGCTCGGCAATGGCATCGAGGGCTGGGGTGACTACAGCGCCGGCAACAACGGCGGGTGGCACTTCTCCTCCTACATCGACGCGCTCGGCGGGACGATGGTGAACAACACCACGTCGCCCCCGTCGGCGAGCTTCGACAACTCAGACGGCATGGCGGTCCTCGAAGCGCTGCATGCGCTGCGGTTCACCGACCACGCGATGAGCGCGACTCAGGGACTGGCCTGGGGCACGCTCCAGCAGCAGTTCGCCGCAGGCAAACTGGGGATGTACATCGCCGCGCCCGACGACATCTACAACGTGATCGTGCCGACCGACAAGGGCAACGTCAACAACATCGGGATGGGCGCGCTGCCCAGCGTGAGCGGCACCCCGGCGGGCTCGCTGTCCGGCGGCAACGATTACGTCTTCGCCAAGCACGACACCCCCGCCCAGATCGAGGCCGGCATCAAGTTCATCGACTTCGAAGACCTGACCCCGGGCGACGGCCAGTTCAACTACGCCAGGCAGAAGGCGGACGCATTGCCCGTCGGCTTCCCCGAGCCCGAGCTGTTCGGCGGTGCGACCGGCGCGAAGATCAACCAGCTCCGGACCCAGTACGCCACGATCAACACCTCGTACTACACGCCGTTCCTCAACGCCAACGAATCCGGCGATGGCGAGCCGACGGACGCGCAGGCCGTTTACAAGACCCTCGACCCGATCATGCTGGCCGTGCTCACCGAGGCGAACGCCGACATCCCGGCGCTGCTCAAGACCGCTGCATCCAATGTCAACACAATCCTCGCTAACAGCGCTGGATAGCCGGCGTAGCCGGGCGCGGAACGAGGGCATGCCCTCGCCCGCGCCCGGCTACCGGGCCCGCATGGCGCCGAAGGTGCGACGCAACGCGTCGGCCTACGGGTTCCTGATCGGCGCGGTGCTCTGCTTCACGTTCTTCTCGTGGTATCCGATCGTCCGCGAAGTCATCATGAGCTTCCAGAAGCCGATCTACGGGGGCGGCTACACGTGGGCGGGCTGGTCCAACTTCGTCCGGATCTTCCACGATCCGACCTTCTGGCAGGCCTGGCGGAACACGCTGGAATTCACGCTGCTCGCGCTGGTCATCGGATACGCGGTCCCGTTCTGCGTGGCGATCCTGCTCAACGAGCTGCGGCACGCCAGGGGGTACCTGCGGGCCCTGGTCTACCTGCCGGTGATGCTGCCCCCGGCCTCGGCGCTGCTGCTGTTCGCCTACTTTTACAACCCGCAGTACGGGCTGTTCGACGACATCTTGCGCATCTTGCACCTGCCGACGTCGCAGTGGGTGTTCACGCCCGGCACCGGCTTCTTCAGCATCGCGATGCTCTCGGTGGTCATCGCCTCCACGTGGATGAACATGGGCGCGGCGACGCTGATCTACCTGGCCGCGCTGCAGAACATACCCGGCGAGCTGTACGAGGCCGCCGAGCTCGACGGCGCGGGGGTGCTCCGCCGGATCAGGCACATCACCATCCCGCAGACCAGGCTGATCCTGATCATGCTGCTGATGCTGCAGATCGTCGCGACCATGCAGATGTTCATCGAGTCGTTCGTGCTCACCAACCAGGGCGGCGGCGTCGGGGACAACACCCAGTCGGTCGTGATGCTCATCTACCAGTACGCATTCGCGATGAGCGGCGCCAGCAACTACAACAGCGCCTCCGCACTGGGCGTGGTTCTCATGCTGGTGCTCGCCGTCTTCTCCGGCGGGTTCCTGTGGGCCACCCGCGAGCGCGGCTAGGAAAGGAAACCCGATGGCTGGACTTGCCACCGCGAGCACTCGTGCCAGGCTGCCCCGGCGCCGCGAGACGACCTCGACCAGGACGCTGATCTCCAGCGCGCAGATCAGCCGCGGGAGAGGCAAGATCGGCTACCGGGTTGTGCTGACCCTGGTGATCGTGGTGTTCACGCTGATCTTCATCGGGCCGTTGTACTTCTTGTTCAGCGACGGGCTCAAGTCGACGCAGGAAGCGATCGCGACGCCGCCGACGCTCTACCCGCATCACGTGTACCCGAGCAGCTACCTGCAGGCGTACAACCGGCTCGATGTGGGCCGGATGCTGTGGAACACCGTGTACTACGCGTTCGGCGCGCTGGCGTTCCAGCTCGTCTTCGACGTGTCCGCCGCGTACTCACTGTCCCGGCTGCGTCCCTTCCTCGGGAACGCGATCTTCTTCCTGATGCTGGCCACGCTCATGATCCCGACCACGGTCCTGGTCGTGCCGCAGTATGTGACGGTAGCCGACCTGCCCATCCTGCACTGGAACCTGATCGGCACACCGGAGGCCATCTGGCTACCGTCGGTCGCCAACGCCTTCAACATCTTCCTGCTCAAGCGGTTCTTCGATTCGATCCCGTCCGACTACATCGACGCCGCGCAGATCGACGGGGCGTCCCGGCTGATGATCTTGTGGCGGATCGTGCTGCCGATATCACGACCGATCATCGCCGTGGTTTCCATCTTCTCGCTGGTGGCGGTCTGGAAGGACTTCCTGTGGCCGCTGCTGGTCGAGTACGGGTACACCCCGACCAGGGAAACCCTGAACGTCGGCATCTGGCAGGCGTACGTGGGAACGCCGCAGAACCTGATCATCGCCGCGTCGGCGATGGCCGCGGTCCCCACGATCGTGTTCTTCCTGATCTTCCAGCGCAACATCATGGCGGGCCTCACCGCTGGCGGCATCCGGGGCTGATCCCCGCAACTGAGAAAGCAGGTTTCACGTGCACAAGCCGGCCACACCCGGCGGGTCGACCGCGCCCAGGCAACCCTGGTGGCGCCGCGCCGCGATTTACCAGCTCTACGTGCGCAGCTTCGCGGACGGCAACGGCGACGGGATCGGAGATCTAGCCGGCGCGCGGGCTCACCTGCCGTACCTGGCCGACCTTGGCGTCGACGCGATCTGGTTCAACCCGTGGTACCCCTCGCCGATGTCCGACGCCGGGTACGACATTAGCGACTACCGGGGCATCGAGCCCGTCTTCGGCACGCTGGCGGACGCGGACGCCTTGATCAGCGAGGCGCACGAGTACGGGATCAAGATCATCATCGACGTCGTCCCCAATCATGGTTCCGACCAGCACCCCTGGTTCGCCGAGGCGCTGGCCGCGGGGCCGGGCTCCGCGGCGCGCGACAGGTTCTGGTTCCGGCCCGGCCGCGGACCCGGCGGCGACCTGCCGCCGAACGAGTGGCAATCGATCTTCGGCGGGCCGGCCTGGACCAGGATCACCGAACCCGATGGCTCGCCCGGCCAGTGGTACCTGCATTTGTTCGCGCCTGAGCAGCCCGACTTCAACTGGGCCAATGCCAGCGTGCGCGCCGAATTCGAGGACGTGCTGCGGTTCTGGTTCGGCCGCGGCGTGGACGGCATCAGGATCGACTCGGCCGCGCTGCTATCCAAGGACCCGAACCTGCCAGACGTCAGCCCGGAGCTGCCGCCGGGTCCTGACCACCCGTACTCCGACCGGGACGAGGTGCACGACATCTACCGGGCCTGGCGCGCCGTCGCGGACGAGTACCCGGGCGACCGGGTGCTCATCGGCGAGATCTGGCTGCCTGACGCCGCGCGGCTCGCCCGCTACGTCAACCCGGGTGAACTGCACACCGTCTTCAACTTCCCGTACCTGAGCTGTCCCTGGGACGCTCCGGAGCTGCGGCAGGTCATCGACCAGACGCTGGCGCTCAACGCGCCCGCCGGGGCGCCGGCGATCTGGGTGCTGTCCAACCACGACGTGGACCGGATCGTGTCCAGGTACGGCCGGGCGGACACCGCGTTCGACCTAGGGCGGCGGCCGTACTTCCACAGCTTCCCCGCCGACTTCGACCTTGGCGCCCGCCGGGCCAGGGCGGCAGCGCTGCTGACGATGGCGCTCCCCGGGTCCGTGTACATCTACCAGGGCGAGGAACTGGGCCTGTGGGAGGTCGAGGACATCCCGGATGAGCTGCGCCAGGATCCGATCTGGCAGCGCACGGGCGGCGCCGATCCTGGCCGCGACGGGTGCCGGGTGCCGCTGCCGTGGTCGGGCACAGAAGCGCCGTTCGGGTTCTCGCCGGCCGGCGCCGCGAACGAGCCGTGGCTGCCCCAGCCCAAGCAGTGGCGGGACCTCACCGTAGAGGCCGAGTCCGCGAACGCCGGATCGATGCTAAGGCTGTACCGGGACGCGCTGCGGCTGCGCCGGTCCGAGCCTGCCCTCGGCGACGGCCCGATGACCTGGCTGCCGTCGCAAGACGGTGTGCTGGCCTTCGCCCGCGGCGCCGGCGTGACCTGCATCGCCAACTTGTCGGACGGTCCGATCGGGTTCCCGCCGCACGCCGAGGTCCTGCTCGCGAGCGCCCCCCTCACCAACTCCCTCCTCCCGCCCGACACCACCGTCTGGCTGCGTGGGCTCGTTTAGGCTGCGTGGGCTCGCTTAGGCTGCGTGGGCTCTTAGGCTGCGAGGGCTCGCTTAGGCTGCGTGGGCTCTTAGGCTGCGTGGGCTCTTAGGCTGCGTGGGCTCTTAGGCTGCGTGGGCTCTTAGGCTGCCAGGGCCGCGCGGGCGGCGGCGCGGACCTGGCTCGCGTAGGACGCGCCGAACAGGCACGCGTGCACCAGCAGCGGATGCAGCTGGTGCAGCGGGACCCGGTCCCGCCAGCCGTCCGCGAGCGGCGAGGTCTGCGCGTAGGCGTGCAGTATCGCGTCCAGGTGCGGCGCGCCGAACAGCGCCAGCATCGCCAGGTCCGTCTCGCGGTGGCCGCCGTGCGCCGCCGGGTCGATCAGCCAGCCGCGCCCGCCCGACCACAGGAGGTTGCCCGACCACAGGTCGCCGTGGATGCGGCTCGGCGGCTCTGGCGGCCCGGCGAGCTGCCCGATCCTGGCGACCACGGCCTCGACCAGGCGGACGTCCGCTCCGGACAGCGCGCCGTAATCACTCGCCTTCCGAAGGTACGGAACGATGCGCTGCTCCGCGTACCACGGCGCCCACTCCCGTCCCGGGCCGTTGTCCAGCGGAAGGCTCGCGATGAACCCTGGCCACGGCGCGCCGAACGCCGGCTGGTCCGCGCCAGCAGGAAAGCAAAACGCGCCCGCGGCGTGCGTCCGGGCCAGCCCGGCGCCGAACTCGAGCGCGGCCTGCTCGGTGGGATGTCCTGGCGGCAGCAACTCCATGACGAGCACGTGCTCGTCGACGCCGAGCACCTCAGGGACGGGTAGCGCGCCCGCCGCCGCGAGCCAGCGCAGACCGTTGGCCTCCGCGGCGAACGCGGCGGCCTGCCCGCCGCCGGCCCCGAGGGCGGCCTTCGCGAACAGCTCGCGGCCGTCAGCAAGCCTGGCGGTCAGGTGCTCGTACCCGTGCTGTGCGCCCACCGCGCGGACCTCAGTAACAGGGACATTGAGGAGCGGCCCGATTCGCTGTGAAGCAAGATTTTCTGAACCGGACGTCATGCCGCCATGATCCTCCCTCACTTGATCTATTTGTGGTTCACGGTGCCCTGGCGCCTGAAAGCGCAGCGTAGGGTTTCGTCATGCGCACCGACCCGGGCCACGGCCCCGCTCCGCTGCCGCGGCCCGGCCTGCTGCCGTGGCCGGGCCGGCCGCGCCGCGGGAAGCCCTTCCGGGTGCTCATTCTCGGCGGAGCCCGCTCCGGCAAGTCCGTGACCGCCGAGCGACTGCTCTCCGGCCGAGATCAGGTGGACTACCTGGCCACCGGCCCTGTTCCTGACGCCGCGGACCCCGAATGGGCCGAACGGATCCGGCTGCACCAAGAGCGGCGCCCCGCGCACTGGACCACGCTGGAGACGCTCGAGCTCGACCGTGTGCTCACCGGGGCGAGGGCCGATGTCCCTGTGCTCGTGGATTGCCTGTCCACCTGGCTGGCCGGCGTGATGGCGGAATCCGGGCTCTGGGACGGCGCCACGGGCGCCGGCAAAAAGGTCGCGGAACGCGTCGACGGCCTGGTCGACGCCTGGCGGTCGACGCGACGGCACGTGGTGGCGGTCAGCAATGAGGTCGGCTCGGGTGTCGTCCCTGCCACTGCCTCTGGCGGCCGGTTCCGCGACGAACTCGGCGTGCTGAACACCCGGATCGCCGCCGAGTGCGAGCAGGTCTGGCTGTGCACGGCGGGGATCGCGCGGCGGCTGCGGTGAGGGCCCGCGGGCTGCGGACCGCGCTCAGCTTGTTCACCGTACTTCCGGCGGGCGGCAGCGCCGAACTTGCGGAGGGCGACGCCGCCGCGGCGGTGTTCTGGCTGCCCGCGGTCGGGTTGCTGCTCGGCGGGCTCGGCGCCGGGGTGATGCTGGCCGTCGGCGCGGGGGGCGACGCCGGACCGCGCCGGCTGCTCGGCGCCGTGCTGGCGGTCGCGCTGCTCGCCCTGCTGACCGGGGGGCTGCACCTGGATGGCCTGGCCGACACGGCGGACGGTCTTGGCAGCCGCCGCCCGGCGGCGCAGGCGCTCGACATCATGCGCCGCTCCGATGTCGGCCCGATGGGGGTGGCGGCGCTTGTCCTGGTACTGCTCATCCAGGTGGCGTCGCTCGCGGCGATCGCGCGGACCCCGGCCCCGGCCGCGGCGCTCGTGCTCGCTGCGGTGACCGGGCGGGTGGCCGTGGTCGTCGCGACAGGCTTTCCCGCCGCGCGTCCCGGCGGGTTCGGCGCGCTGGTCGCGGGGCGGACCGCGGGGCCTGGCCGGGCGCTGACCGTGGCGGCGCTGTTCGGCGCGATCGCCGTAGCGGGCGCGTTCGGCGGTGGCTGGGCGCTCGCGGCCCGCGGGCTCGTCGCGGCGCTAGCCGGACTGCTCGCAGGCGCGTGCCTGCAGTTCGTGGCCTGGCGGCGGCTGGGCGGGATGACGGGCGACGTATTCGGCGCGATCCTCGAGGTCAGCACCGCGACGGTGCTCGTCGCGTGCGCGCTGGCCGCATAATAACCGGGTGGGAGTCACTGACGTCGCTGGGGAAGTCGCTATCGAGCGGGACGGGTACGGGGTTCCGCATGTGCGGGCCGAGACGGCGGCCGGCGCGTGGTTCGGGATGGGGTACGCGTGCGCGCGGGATCGCATGTTCCAGATGGACTATGACCGGCGGCGCGCCTGCGGCCGGTGGGCGGAGATCGCCGGGGCCACGGCGGTCAGCGCCGACGTCCTGGCGCGGCGGCTGAGCCTGGCGGCGGCAGCCAAGCGCGACGTCGCCGCGATGTCGCCCGCGCTCGGCGCGGCGTTCGAGGCGTACGCACGCGGCGTCAACCAGGCGCTCGCCGACGGTGCCCGGCCGCTGCCCGGGCGGTATCCGGTCGAGCCGTGGCAGCCGTGGCATTCGGTTGCGGCGTACAAGGTGCGGCACGTGCTTATGGGCCAGTGGCAGATGAAGCTGGTGCAGGCGGTGCTGTACGCGCGTATCGGGCCGGAGGCGTTCGGGCGGCTTGAGACGCGGCCGCCGTTCGGGTCGCCGGTTACCGTGCCGCCGGACGGACGGGTGTCCCGGCTGTTGGACGACGCGCTCGCCGACGTGACCGGCCACCTGGGCTTCCTGGCCGAAGTAGAGCCCGGCTCTAACGCGTGGGCGGTCAGCGGGCGGCGGACCGCGCATGGCGGGGCGGTGCTCTGCAACGACTCGCATCGCGCCCTCGACACCCCGAACGTGTACTGGCAGTGCCGCGTGAGCTGCCCGGACTTCGACGTGGCGGGTGCTACCTTTCCCGGGCTGCCGGGGTTCCCGCATTTCGGGTTCAACGGGTCGGTCGCGTGGGCGATCACCCACGCCGACGCCGACAACCAGGATCTGTACATCGAACGGTTCGACGGGGACCGGTACCTGACCGAGGACGGCTGGGTGGCGGCGGCCGTGCGCAGCGAACTCGTCTGCGTCCGCGGCGCCGACCCCGTGGAGGTGCCGGTGTGGGAGACCAGGCACGGGCCGGTCGTGCACGGCGATCCGCTGGCGGGGATGGCGGTGGTGCTGAAGTACACCGCGACGTACCGGACGGACCGCGGCTTGGAGTGCATGCTGCCGATGCTCACCGCGGGCGACGTCACCGCGATGGCCGACGCGCAGGACGGCTGGGTCGACCCGGTCAACAACCTGGTCTGCGCGGACACCAGCGGCGCGATCGCGTATCAGAGCCGGGGGGAACTGCCCGTCCGCTCGTCGGCCGCGCACCGGCGGCTGCCGGTGCCCGGCTGGGACGGGTCCTGCGAGTGGACGGGAACGGTGCCGTTCAGTGACATGCCGCGGCTGCTCGATCCTGACGCCGGATTCGTGACGAGCGCGAACCACGTGATCGTGGACGGGGACGAGCCGTACATCTCCTACACGTTCTCACAGCCGTACCGGGCCGAGCGGCTGCGGTCGGTCCTCGCCGGGCCGACGGCGCTGAGCGTCGCCGAACTCCAGGGGCTGCAGGCGGACACCGTCTCGTGGGCGGGGGTCGCGTGGACCCGGGTGCTCGGCGGCCTCGGGCCGTTCGACGGCGACGCGGAGCAGGCGCGCGCGATGCTGGCCGGCTGGGACGGGGATCTCGCCGCCGGGTCGGGACCGGCCTTGCTGTTCGGGTGCTTCCAGCGGACGCTGGCCGACGCGCTGTACCGGCCGGTGCTCGGGACCGCTACCTGGGAGTGGCTGGCCTCCGGCGTCCATTCGCCGACGATCAGCATGGTGCGGCGGTGGCTGGCCAACGACACGTGGGAGCTTCTCGGCGGGCCGGTGCGGGACCCGTCGGACGGGTCGCGAGGGCAGCGGGTGCTGGCCGTGGTGCCCGCTGCGCTGGCCGGCGCGTGGTCCGCCGCGGTCGGCTACGGCGGGACGGACCCGGCGCAGTGGCGCTGGGGTGACGTGCACCAGGCGGTGCGCGTGCACCCGTTGGAGGCCGCCGGACTTGACGCCGGGGCTGGTGGCGGGACGCTGCCCGGTGTGCCGATGGGCGGTGACGCGGACACCGTCCAGGCGGCCGGGTACAACTGGCGGCTCGGCCGCCCGTTCACGGTCGTCAGCCTTTCTGTCTACCGCCAGGTCGTCGACCTCGCCGACCCGGCGAGCGCCAGCTACGCGATCCCTGGCGGCGGTTCCGGCGATCCTGACAGCCCGCACTTCGCCGACCAACTGGCCGAATGGGCCAGGCACCGGCGCATCCCGATGTTCCCGTAAGCGGGTCAGAACACCACGACCTCGGCGCCGACCGCCAGGTGCTCGTTGTAGTAGTGGGCGTTCGCCACGGTCAGGTGCACGCAGCCGTGCGACGGGACGGTGAGGCTGCCGCCGTGGAAGGCGACACCGCCCGGGGCGAAGAAGACCGCCCATGGCATCGGGTCGTGGTAAATGGTGCTGATGTAGTGCGGGCCCGCCTTCCACGACACCTGGAACGTGCCGCGTGGCGTCGCGTGCGCCGACCCTGGCGGCCCGGGTTCCATCCTGACCGGGCCGAAGCTGACCCGGCCGCCGGACTGCAGCCAGGTGAGATGCCTGGTCAGGTCCACGCACGCGGTGGCGGCCCGCGGGCACATCCGCAAATCGCGGGCGGTCAGCACCAGCGTGCCTGACGTCGCGGGCTGGGGCGGCCGCGATCCGGCGCTCACCGGGGTCGCGATCTTCGACGTCGTGCCTGATCGCTTGAGCGTTGGCGCCGTGCGCGACCAGCTCAGCATGCTGGCCCGGACGCCGGCGGGATGGGGGGACGCGACGGCCGCCGCGATCACCACCCCGGTCGACGCGAGGGCCGCGGCGAGCAGTACGGTCAGCCGCTGCCTGGCCGCCAGCGTCCGCGCGGCATGCCTGGTCCGCGCGCCCATGCACCACTCCCGCCGCCGGTTAGCCGTACGTGTCCGTCTGAGTACCAACGGTTATCACAATTCGGTGACCTGTCGCGGCAAGAAGGTCAAAACCCGTCCCGGCGAGTCCCCCGGGGCGCTTAGCCTGTCCGGTATGTCGGCGTTCTGGGAGCGGCTGGCCGGAACCCAGCCAGTGCCCGCGGCGTGGGTGGTTGCCGCCAGCGGCGCCATCGCCCTGCTCGTTGTCCTCGACGGGCGGTCCTGGCCGCTGGCGAGGAACACGATCACGATCGCGCACGAGGGCGGGCACGCGCTCGTGTCGTTGCTCAGCGGGCGGCGGCTGGACGGCATCCGGCTGCATTCGGACACCTCGGGCGTGACGATCACGCGGGGCAGGCTGGCCGGGCCGGGCGCGGTGCTCACCGCGGTCGCGGGCTACCTGACGCCGCCGCTGCTCGGCGCGGGCGCGGCCTGGCTGCTCGCGACGCACCACGTGACCGCGACGCTGTGGCTGCTGCTCGTGCTGCTCGCGGCGACCTTCCTGGCGGTCCGCAACGCTTTCGGCGTGTTCGCCGTGCTGGCGACCGCGGCGGCCGTCTGGGCGGTGACGTGGTTCGCGGCCGCGGCGGTGCAGGCGGTGTTCGGCTACGGGGTCGCGTGGTTCCTGCTGTTCGGCGGGGCGCGACCGATTGTTGAGCTGCAGCGGCAGCGGCGGCGCGGCCGGGCGGGTAACTCCGACGCCGACCAGCTAGCCCGCCTGACCGGCGTGGCAGGCGGGCTCTGGGTCGCGCTGTTCGGCCTGGTCGCCGTGGCAGCGCTGGTGCTGGGCGCGCGGTTGCTCATCCCCGGCTCGCTGCACGTGCCGAGCTCGCTGCACCTGGCGCGCAAGGGGTAGCGGGGGGCGCCGGGGCGCGCGAGGTTAGTCGAAGCGGCGGCCGCTTGGGTAGCGCTGGCCGCCGTCTACGACCACGTTCGCGCCGGTGACCCAGGAAGCGCGGTCGGAGAGCAGGAAGGTCACCACGTCTGCCACTTCCTCAACGTGGCCGAGGCGGCCGAACGGGAACTCCCCCTTCAAGAACGTCTCGAAATCCTCGGGATTGTCATGCCTGAAGGTGTCCCAGGCACCGCCGGGGAACATGATCGAGCCGGGGCTGACCGCGTTGACGCGGATGCCGTACTGGGCAAGCTCGGCCGCCGCGGTCGCGGCGAGCTGGATCTCCGCCGCCTTGGCGGCCGCGTACGCGGTACGCGGTGCCGGGCGCATGCCGGTGATCGAGGAGACGATCACCACCGCGCCTCCCCCCGCATGGGGGGCCTGCCCGTCCCCCCATCCCCCCCTGGCCCCCGCATGGGGGGCCTGCCCGTCCCCCCATCCCCCCCTGGCCCCTCCATGGGGGGACTGCCCGTCCTCCCAGCCCCCCCTGGCCACACCACGCAGGTGCGGCAGGCCGACCCGGATGAGCTCGGCCGCGTGGCCGGCGTTGAGCGCGAACGTCGCGGTGAACTCATCGGGTCCCGCGCTCGTGAGGTTGC
>DATMKQ010000306.1:0-12345 GCA_035571275.1 Trebonia sp. | reverse complement strand
TCCCTCTCCCTGCCCGCTCCCTGCCCGCTCCCTGCCCGCTCCCTGCCCGCTCCCGGGGTCAGGACGGGTCAGGAGAAGGCGGCGGCGAGGCTGACGCCGGCCAGGACAAGCATGATGGCGGCGGCGATGCGAGTGATCCAGGTCAGCGGGAGGACCTTGAGCAAGCCGCGGCCGCCGGCGATGGCGAGCGCCGCGACGGCCCACAGGGCCAGGACCGCGCCGATCCCCACCGACAGCGGGTCGTGGTAGCGCGCGGCCAGGCTGGCGGTGGCGATCTGCGTCAGGTCGCCGAACTCGGCGACTAGGATGACGGCGAAGCTGGTCCAGGCGATCCGCCAGAATCCAGGCGGCCTGCCGTGCAACTCGACGTGCTCATCACTGTCGTTGTCGTGCCGCCCGCGCAGCAGCAGCGCCGCGCCGAGCGCGAACAAGACGGCGACCACGATCTCCAGTGGCCGGTGCGGCAGCAGGGTGAGCAGGCTGCCGACGGCGACCGCCAGCACGACATGCACGGCGAACGCGGTGGCGACGCCGGCGAAAACGTAGGCGGGACGGTAGCGGCTGCCCAGGATCAGGCTCGCGAGCGCGGTCTTGTCCGGCAGTTCGGCCGGAAAGACGACGATGAACACTGTCGCGACGATGGCCAGGCTTATCAAGGGTTCCTCATCGGTCTGGCCGCCCCGTCACGGCCCCTGGCCTGGTCAGGAAGGGGCGCTCCGGCACGGCAGCGTGCGGCTAGGGCCTTGAAGGTCTCGCTCAAGCCTGGCGGCTCCCGGTCACCGGGCCCCGATCGCGGGGCCAGCATGTCGATGGACCGGCTGCAGAGCTACTCCCCTTCGCTTCAGCCATCATAATGATCGCGCGGGGCAGGGTATTCCCCTGCCCCGCGCAATCACCGGCCCGCTTGATGGCCCCGCAACCTAGGACATGGCACCCTCGAGCTGCCCGGCGACATAGCGAGCGATCTCGAATGCCCCGGTCGCGGCGGGGGAGGGGGCGTTCAGCACGTGCACCTGGTGCGGGGCGGTCTGGATGAGGAAGTCGTCGGCGAGCGCGCCGGACCGGGTGACCACCTGCGCGCGCACGCCGGCGCCGGCCCGGATCAGGTCCTCTTCCACAACAGCCGGGACGAGCCGGGCCACGCTGGCCGCGAACCGGGCGGTGGACAGCGACCTCGCTATCTCCGCCGCGCCCGCCCGGTAGTGGCGGCGGGCGAGCCGCCACCAACCCGGATATGACAGCGTGCTGGCGATGTCGCGTGCCGACACGTCCCGCCATTGGTAGCCTTCGCGGCACAGGGCCGGAACGGCGTTCGGCCCCGCGTGCACGGAGCCGTCGACCATCCTGGTCAGGTGCACGCCGAGGAACGGGAAGGCCGGATCAGGGACCGGATAGATCAGCCCCTTGACCAGCGACCGGCTCGCCGGACGGAGTTCGTAGTACTCGCCGCGAAACGGCACGATCCGCACCCCAGGCCGCAGCCCAGCCAGCCTGGCGATCCGGTCGCTGTACAGGCCCGCGCAGTTGACCAGCGCGTCCGCGCGAACTTCCGTGGAGCGCGCCTGGACGACGATCTCCGGACCGCGCCCGCCGCGCCCGCCGCGCCTGCCGCGACCGGTGGTGATCCCGGTTACCGGCTGACCGGTGTGCAACGTGACATCGGCCTCCGCGAGCTCGGCCGCAAGACTCTCGCAGACCCCGCGATAGCTGATGATCGCGGTCGACTCCACCCGCACTGCCGCCGCCACCGCCACCGCGGGTTCGTACTCCCTGGCTTCGGCCGGACCGACCATCCGCGCGGGGACACCGTTGGCCCGAGCCCGGTCCAGCAGGGCCGCCAGCCGGGGCCGTTCGGAATCATCGACCGCAACCACCAGCTTGCCGCAGACGTCGAACGGGATCCCGCGGTCCTTGGCGAACTCAACCATGGACCGGTTGCCCGCGACGCACATGCGTGCTTTCAGGCTGCCGGGCTTGTAGTAAAGGCCGGCGTGGATCACCCCGCTGTTGCGGCCCGTCTGATGCGATGCCCAGGTGCCCTCCTTCTCGAGCACCGTCACGGTATGACCGCGGTGCACCGCCAGCTCGCGCGCGACCGCCAGGCCGAGGATGCCGCCGCCGATCACTATCACGTGCCGTCGGCGCCCCGTCATGCGGCCGCCTCGGACGCCTGGGGCCGCTCGGTGCCCAGCCAGCGAAGCTGGTCATCGAGGTGCCCGGCCTTCTGTAGCGTCTGGATCCGCCGCAGCCGCTGGTAGCGGTCGCTGTCGAACGCCGCCCGGGTCAGGCCGTGCCGACGGTATGCCTCGGCGAGCTGGCGCACGCCGTCTCGCAGCGTCCACCGCGGCGAGAACTCCGGTACCCGCGCCGCGATCAGGTCGCAGGAGACCCGGTAGTTCCTGGTGTCCGCGGCCGAGTCGCCGGAAAAGACGATCTCACTGCCCGGCACGAGTTCCATCACGATCCGCGCCACATCGATGATCCGGTAGTTCTCCGCCGACTGCCCGACGTTGTACGCCGCGGCATGCACGCGCTCGCGCGGTGCTGCCAGCAGGGCGGTGAAGGCGGCGGCGATGTCGTCTAGGTGCACCAGCGGCCGCCAGGCCTGCCCGTCGGACCTCAGCCGCACCTGACCGGACAGCAGCGCGTTAGCGACCAGGTCGTTCACCACGAGGTCGCCGCGGAGCCGGGGCGAGTAGCCGTAAGCCGTCGCGTTGCGCAAGAACACCGGGGAGAAGTGCTCATCGGCGAGGTCCAGCAGGTCGTGTTCTGCTCGTATCTTCGACTCGCCGTAGGGGGTGACCGGCGCGAAGTCCGCGTCTTCCGTGAGCGGCGTGTCGTCCGCGCCGGCGCCGTAAAGCGAGCACGATGAGGAGAAGAGGAAGCGCGCGACGCCGGCTTGCCTGGCGGCCCGCGCCAGGTTAACCGTCGAACGGTAGTTGATGTCGTAGGTCAGTTCCGGGTCGAGGTTCCCCACCGGGTCATTGCTGAGGGCGGCAAGGTGTATCACGGCGTCATAGCCCTGGCAGTGCTCAGCGCGCACCTCGCGCAGGTCCATGGCCAGCGCCGGCACCGGGTCCGGCGCCGGACCCAGCAGGCAGGGCTCGAACAGGCCGGTGTCGAGCCCGGTCACATCGTGGCCGGCCTGCTGAAGCATGGGCACCAGGACCGTGCCGATGTACCCCTCGTGGCCGGTAACCAGAACACGCATTTCAAACGCTCCTTCAGGTTGTCGTTCTTAGTCGAGGTGTGGGGTTGTCGCTGTCGGTCAGGTCGCCGCCGCCCGCACCGCGGCGGTGGCGGCGGTGGCGGCGGCGCCGACGGGGGCGGCGCCGGCGGCCCAGACCCGGCTGGCGTCGGCGGTGTACGCGGCGATCTGCTCGTTCATGACGGCGGCGAGCGAATCGGGATAGGCCTGCGCCGCCTGGTACCAGGCCGCACACGCTCGCAGCGCGCGGGACAGGTCCCAGGCCGGCTGCCAGCCGAGGTCCGCCCGCGCGGCGGTGTAGCCAAGTTCCACGATGTCGTCCGCGCCGCGGTTGACCGGCTGGCCGGTCCCATCGCCGACGCGCACCGGCCAGCCGGGCAGCCCGTAGGCGCAGAGGAAGCCGGCCACGACGTCCTGCACGGACATCCCGGTCACGTGCTCGCCGCAGCCGAACTCATACCGGCGCCGCGGGGCCGGTCCCGCGCAGAGCCGGGCGGCGAGCATCAGCGCTCCGCCCAGCCCGTCCAGCACGTGCTGCCACGGCCGTACCGCCGCCGGCGCCGCCAGCGTCACCGGCCGCTCCTGCCTGATCGCCCGAACGACGTCCGCGAGCAGCCGCCCTTCGGCCCAGTCCCCGCCGATCATGACGCCAGGACGGGCCAGCCCGATGCCCAGCGGCGAGACGCGTCCGGCGTCCTGCTGAGTTCGGGAATGCGCGAAGGCCGCCACACACGCCTCCACCGCCAGCTTGGACGCGGCGTACGGCCCGAGTTGCAGGTTGTCATCCAGGCGTGACACGGCGGGTGTCCCGGTCACGACGACGCACCGCACCGACTCCTGCCGGGTCGCGGCGTCGAGCACCGCGGCGGTGCCGCCGACGTTGCCGCGGAACGTCGCCGCCGGGTCACGGAACCCCGCCGCGACGACCGTGTTTCCGGCCAGGTGCAGCACGATCTCCGGCCGGAACGCGGCCATCGCCGCCGCGACGCGCCCGGCATCGGCGACGTCCCCGGCGAACACCCGCATCCGCCCGCTCGCCGTGTCCGAGGTATCCAGGGTGTCCCCCGTCCGCTGTCCCCGGCTGTACCCGGCCACCTCCGCGCCGAGCGCGCTGAGCCAGCGCACCGCCCAGCTCCCGAGGAACCCGGTATGGCCGGTCACTAGGACGCGGCGCCCGGCGTAGCCGCCGGCGAAGAGCTCACCAGTCACGGCCCGCCCCGAACCATTCGGGCAGGTGCTCGCGCACGGCACTCAACGGCGGCGCGGTCCTGTCGCGCTCGGACAGCACCGGATTGCCGAGCGGCCAGGTGATGCCGAGCGCGGGGTCGTTCCACGCGATGGTGACGTCGAGCGACTTGTCGTAGGGAGCGTCCACCTTGTAGCAGACGTCCGCCACGTCGCTGAGCACCTGGAAGCCGTGCGCGCACCCAGCGGGCACCCGGACCTGGAGGTGCTCTTCATCGTCGAGCACGAAGCCGCGCCACTGCAGAAAGGTGGGCGAGCCTGGCCGCAGGTCGGCGACAACGTCGAAGACCTTGCCGCGGGCGGCCCGGACGAGCTTGGCCTCGCTGAGCTCGGACCGGGTGTGCAGGCCGCGCAGCACGCCGTGCCGGGAACGGGAGTGATTCTCCTGCACCTGCGAGGACTGGTCGATGCCTGCCGTCGCGTACTCCTGCGCGGAGAACGAACGCATGAACCAGCCACGGTCATCCGCTATCGGATGCGGGCGGATGGTCATCAGTCCAGGGATGTCGGTGTGGTCGATATGGAACTGGTTCATCTCATCTCATCTCATTATTCGGAACGGAGGCGTGGCTACGAGTTGCCGGAGAGGCTGCCGTGGCGACCGGCAGTTCCGCCTGGCGGCCGAACCGCTCCACGATCAGCTGGTACCGATCGACTGCGGTCAGCTCGTCCGGGTCGGCGCCGGTCGGCCGGCGCTCGTAGACCTCGAGGTAGCCGAGGATCCACCACATCCAGACGGAGTTCACGACGCCCCAGAAGGTCGCCATGATCACCAGCCAGGAGTGGTTTCCCGACGTGTACCGGTAGAGACCGTCCGCCACGCCCGCGAGGGCGGTGAGCCCGAGCAGCCACAGGACGGCCTTCACCGTCGTGCGCTCACGATGCGGCGCGTCCTTGCGGGCCGCGTTCTGACGGCGGGCTCTGCGCAGCAGGCCCGGCAGCGCGCTCACCTGGGCGACCAGGTTGGCGAGACTGTAGGCGTCGCTGTGCAGGAAGTGGTAGGTGCCCCTGCTGTAGATGGCGACCATCGTGAACGAGACCAGGAAGTAGCAGACGAAGACCAGGCCGTAGAGGGCGAACGGGATGACCACCGGCGAGCCCAGCAGGAAGATGGTCAGGGCCGGCAGCAGGAAGTGGATCAGCCGCTGCAGGCCACCAAGGTGCGACACCGTCGAGTCGAGGTAGCTCAGCCGCTGGCGCAGCGTCAGGCCCTTGCGCCGCAGCGGCGAATCCGGGCTGCGCAGCAGCAGGGTCAGCGCGCCGAGCGCCCAGCGGCGGCGCTGGGCGTAGAACTCCTTCAGGCTCTGCGCCTCCAGGCCGAACGCCTGCGGCTCCGGCACGAACACCGAACGCCACCCGTTCGCGTGCATACGCAGCGAGGTGTGGATGTCTTCGGTCACCGTGCCGGTGGCGAAGCCACCGACATCGTCCAGGGCACCGCGCCGCAGCACCGCGCTCGTGCCAACGTAGATGCTGGCGTTAAAGCCGTTCTTGGCTGGCAGGATGGTTTTGTAGAAAACATTGCTCTCCGACCATTTGGCCTCCTCGCCGTAGGCTCGCCGGAAAAGCAGGGTCTTGGTGTTGTGGAATGACTGCGGGGTTTGTACGAACGCCACCGACGGGTCATCGAAGTAGCCCATCGTCCGTTCGAGAATTTGCGGCAACGCCATGTGATCCGCGTCCATGGTGAGGACGAATTCGGCGTCGGTGAGAGCCAGGCCGTTATTGAGGTTGCCTGCCTTGCCGTGAGTATTGGAGTTACGCGCGTGGTACTCGGCGCCGAGCCGGGTGGCCATGGCGCGGACGTCGGGCCGGTCGGAGTTGCCCAGCACCAGCACCCTCCTGATCCCGCGCACCGCCAGCGCCGCGAGAACCGTGGGCTCGACGACGGAGACCGGTTCGGTATGCGTGGGGATCAGGCAGTCGACCGTCCGCGCCCACGGGTCGGCGGGCCGGTGCACCGGCAGGTAGAGGTACCGGGTGAACCCGAGGAAGAACATGAACATGATCGCGGCGAAAAGATCCGCGGCCAGGGCCACCGGCCCGAGCCAGATGTGCCAGTTCACGATCGAGGCGCGCCACGCGATGAACGGCAGCAGCACGACCAGGTACAGGTAGTACCCCCAGCCGAGGAACCACGACTCCCGAACCCGTTCGAACCGCACCCGGTATTCCGGCGTCGGCTCGCCGCTCACGCGGGCACCTTCCATGGCGCGTTGCCCGAGTCCCACTCGCTGCGCGCGAGGGCGAGTTCCTTCGGCGTGTCCACCGGCCGCCAGTAACCGTCGTGCCGGTACGCCATCAGCTCGCCCTCGGCCGCCAGCGTGCGGATCGGATCCTCTTCGAACATCACTTCCTCCCTGTCGGTGGGGATGAAGCCCTCGACGGCCGCCTTCTCGAGGACGAAGAAGCCGATGCTCACCAGCCCGGGCTCAGCTTGCGGCTCTTCCTGGAACCGCTTCTCGTCGAAGCGCGACACCCGGTGGTCATCGGCGATGGCGAGGTGACCGAACCTGGCGGGCGGGACCGCCGCGGTCACCGTGGCCAGGCGGCCGTGACCGCGGTGGAACGCGAGCAGCTCCTCGATGTCGACGTCGGCCAGCACGTCGCCGTAGGCGACGATGACCGGCCAGCTGGGCACGAGCCTGGCGGCGGCCCGGATACGAGTGCCCGTGCCCGCTTGCTCGCCGGTGTTCGCGCAGGTGACCTCCCAGCCTTCCTCGGGGAAGCTGTCGTGCAGCTCCACAGAAGGACGGCGCCCCAGCCGGACGGTGAAGTCCCCCGCGTGCGCCTGGAACTGGAGGAAGAAGTCCTTCACCACGTGCCCGAGATGTCCGACGGCCAGGACGAACTCGTCGCTGCCGCCGGCGGCGAGCGTTCGCATGATGTGGATCAGGAGCGGCGTGCCGCCGACCGTCAGCATCGGCTTCGGCACGGCGGCGGCGAGCTCTCCCATGCGCTGGCCAGCGCCGCCGCACAGCACTATCGCTGGCGGCGCATTATGCAGATCTTTCATTGACATTCTCCCTTGGCTGAACAGCGATTCGCTTCCCCGTTCGCCGACCCCGCCCGCATACGTCAGGAAAGGCCAGCCAAAAAAACGCTGCCGACCAGGAGTTCCCCGCTGAACTCACCTCGGCCGACCCCTCGGCTTTGCCGACATCCGGCACACGCGGCCGACGTCGCCGCGCCTGCGGAAAGCGCTTACCGCGCTCGGTTGCGACAATGCCATCCGAAAGATACTTTCGTCAAGTTCTTACAAAAATGATCTTGATCAAGGCAATCAAACTGTAAATATTTCGTATCCAGTGGATTTCTGACACCGTAACGATCGATCAAACTTGACGAACGAACAGGGGTGGCGGATCATACGCCTATGCTGTCGGCACGGCCCAACGTGGGGTCACCTACCGAAGGGGGAGCGCCCGCGGAGCTCGAGAGCCTCGGTAAGTCCGACCGGATCGTCGCATACTGCCTGCTGGGCCGCGGCCAGGCGGCCCAGACCACGCTGGTCGCCGCCACCGGGCTGTCCCGGCCCACCGTGGCGGCGGCGCTGACGAGGCTGACCGCGCGGGGCCTGGCGGAGATGGTCCCCGGACAAGATGACGCCCGCACCACGGGGCGGCGGCCGCATCACTACCAGCTGACCGCCCGGGCCGGCCACGCGGTAGGCGTCGACATCGGCCGTCGGCACATCACCGTCGTGATCATGGACGCGGCCCACCGACAGGTCATCAGGCTGGGCAGCAAGATCAACGCGGACGCCGACCTGGATCCGCTGGCGGTCCTGAAGCAGGCCGCCGAGCAGGTCCAGGTGGCCCTGGAGCAATCCGGCGATGTCTCGGCCGTGCTCGGGATCGGGTTCGGGCTGCCGGTGCCGCTGACTCGCGACGGGACGGTCGCCAGCGGAACCCTGCTGCCGGCCTGGGCGCAAGTCGACCCGCAGCGGCAACTGGGCGCGCTGCTGCCCGGCTTCTCCGTCCACGTGGCGAACGAGGCCGACCTGGGTGCGCTCGGCGAGTACGCCTTCGGCTGGGGAGAAGGGCGGCACGACCTCACCTACGTGAAGCTCGGCACCGGCATCGGCGGGGGCATGGTGCTTGGCGGCCGTCTGCACCGCAGCAGCGGCGGACCCGCGATGGAGATCGGCCACATCACCATGGACTACCAGGGCCGGCGCTGCCCGTGCGGCAATCGCGGCTGCCTGGAGCGCTACGTCGGCGGCCGCGAATTGCTCGCCAGTGCCCGCAACGACGGCCTGGAGATCGAGGACCTGACGAGCCTGGTCTCCAGGGCCCGCGCCGGCGACGCGGCGTGCCGCCGCATCATCTACGAGGCCGCGTCGCTGATCGGCATCGCCGTGGGCACCCTCGCCAACCTCAACGGCCCGGAACTTGTCGTCCTCGGCGGCAGCCTGAGCGCCGCCGGTGACCTGCTCACCGGGCCGCTGCGCACGGCCCTGGACCAGACGGCGTTCGCCGCGGCCACCGGCGGCATGACCATCAAGGTCGCCCGGCTGGGCCAGTGGGCGTCAGCATGCGGGGCGACGGCCTTGGTCTTCGACCACCTCACCAAGTGACGCCGGTCCGGCTTACCCAAGCAACCTGATTCGTGCAGCTGTCGTCTTAGCGGTGACCAGGAGCTAGGGAGGCTGGATGAACAAACGGCAGCTGCGAGCCTTCGAAGAGTTCGCCGCCGAATCGGGGGCTGAGCTGCTGCGGATCGCGACACTGCTCGCGCCCGACCCGCATACCGCCGAAGACGTCTACCAGGAAACGCTGCAACGGCTCGCGGCGCGCTGGTCCCGGGTGGATAACCCGAAGGCGTTCTGCCGCCGGGTCATGCACAACATCGTCGTCGACCAGACCCGGGCACGAGCCCGGCGGCCGCACGAGTTGCGCCTTTTCGACCACGCGGAGAAGAGCGACCCGCGGTCCGCGGACGCGCATCATTCCGTCGAACTGTGGCCGTCGCTGCGCGCGGCGCTTGACAGCCTGACCGTGCAGCAGCGCACGGTCCTCGTGCTCCGCTACTTCGACGATCGCAGCGAGACCGAGGTAGCCCAGCTGCTCGGCATCTCCGTCGGGACCGTCAAAAGCACATCGTCGCGCGCCATCGCGCACCTGCGCGACTTCCCTGGCCTCGCGGCCATCTTCTGCACCGACAGCTTGCTGTGAAAGGACCGACAATGCCCACCACCGATGAGGACATCATCCGTGACCTTCTGCACCGGTACACCGCCGCGGTGCGCCCGCCCGCGTCGATCGCGACAGAAGTAGCGGCCCGCCAGCGGTACAAGGACCGCCGCCGCGTCGTGTCCATCGCGGCCACGGGCGCGGCGCTCGGCGCGGCGGCCGGCGTGATCGCCGTCGTCCCCTGGCACTCGTCGCCGCCGCGGCCGGTGGCGACAGGCAAGTCGCCTTCCCGCGCGCCCGCGGTGGTCTCCAAGCTGGTGTCCCTGGCCGCCTTCATCCAGGCCAGCAGCGGCCCGCTGCCGGGTAACGCGTCGCTGATCATCAGCACCCAGACCATTGGCGGCAAGCAGATGGAGGTCCTCTACAACCTGTACACCGACAGCGGCGCCTACTATGTCAGCGACACCAAGCAGGGCCTGAAGGCGGCGGTCGAGCAGCATGCCAACCTCGACAACGGCACCGACGCCCGCCAGGTCGCGGTGGCGCGCGACGCCGCGACCGGCGACCTCCCCGCCGCCCGGATGCGAATGGCCAACGTCACGCCCAACGACCTCGGGCTCGGCCTCAGCCCGGCCGCACGGAAGAAGATATGGGATGCGGCCAGGGTCCAGGCCGATCAAATTCTTAAGGAAAAGGGTGCGAACTTCACGGTCCCGGTGAACCCGCCTACCGGCAAGGTACTGCGGTCAGACGTCGACAACCTGGTCTGGATGGACAGTGTTGACGCGCTGACCGAGGGCGGCGGCTCCCCGCTGGTCCGGGCAGGCGTCCTGCGCTTGTTGTCCACCATTTCCGGGCTCACCGTCGTGAATTCGACAACCGATGGGCGGTCCACGCTGACCCTGACGGCCGGACCGGAGGTGTTCGGCGGCACGGGCAAGAACGTGGTCGTGATCAACGCCAAGACCGGCATGCCGATCAGTTCCTGGACGGGCGACCTGCCACCGGGTACGCATGGACAGCCGACGCCTCCGTCCATGACCACCTTCCAGGTCTCCCGCGTAACGGTGGCCGACATCGAGTCCGGCAAGTTCTAACCAACCGAGGCGCTCGGCGCTCAGCACTCAGGGCTCGGCGCTCAGCACTCGACCGTGCGGCAAGCGCCCACGCAAGGGGCCTGAACACGACTTAGGCTCGCGGATAAACAACACGCTGATTTCCAGGACTCAGCGCCGGGCCGCATCTAGCCCTTCGGGCAACCTCAGCCTCGCTGGTAACGCCGCTGCCCGCTTCTCTTGCGTGGGCGTGCTATCAGTCCTGCATGGTGACCAAGATAGAACGTACTGCTGAATATTTGACCGGCTCTGACCGGTCAAACGTTCAGCAGTATCGAAAACTGGGCTTCTCCTAGGCGGACGATCTTGGTAACTGGCATATGTGAGGCGTCCGGAGCGGGAACTGACATGTTATGTCTGCGCGGGCACTTAGCTCACCCTGTGACCACAACCTACCGGACATATCAGCATATATACCCCCGACAAAATGTCACAGGGTATGCAAAGTCAAAACCAGAGGCTGATGTGTCTGGCGGGATCACGCTGACGGTGTGCCTGGCGGGATCACGCTGACGGTGTGTCTGGCGGATCGCTGACGGTGGCCGGGTCCTGACGGCGCGACTCTTGCCTGTCCCTCCGGTATAGGGAGATCATCATGAACATGGCAACGGGCTTCGACCGCAGACATCCGCGTGGCGTGATAATCATCCGTGGGCTGGTCACGGCCTGGCTGCTCGCCCTGACCGGCATCCTTGTGGCCTACGGGTACTGGGGCTGGTCGTTGCTGACGCTCGCGGGCGCGGTGGCGAACTTCGTGCTGGCCTATCGCGCCTACCGGTCGACACTGCGCTGATCCGACTGGAGCTGAGCCGCCGAGATCGGCGGGTGGGCGCTTATCGCTGCGCGCCGTAGCGGAGCCCGTCGATGAGGAGCGCGACCATGCGCTGGTTGTAGGTGACTCCTTCGTCCGCCACCGGCAGGCACAGGTTGGCCACGGCGTACAGGAGGTCCTTGGCGCTCACGCCGGCCCGGATCTCGCCGCTTGCTGCCGCGGCTTCCAGCAGCGCCCCGAGGGCAGGCCCGAGATGCCCCATGAAGTAACCGGGCAGGGCGTCGAATGCCGGGTCGCCGGAGTGCAGGGCCGCCGCGAGTCCTCGCTTGGTCGCGACAAACTCGGTGTACCGATGGAGCCACATCGCGAGCGCTTCTCCGGGCCCGTGGGCCGCCGCCAGCGCCGGGGCCGCGGCGGCGCAGGCGTCCACCTCGTGCTGGAATACGGCCGTGACCAGGTCCGAGCGCTGCGGGAAGTGCCGGTACAGCGTTCCGACCCCGACGCCTGCCAGGTCGGCGATCTCCTTCGGGGGCGCGTCCACGCCTGAGGCGCCAAAGACCTTCTTCGCCGCCTCAAGCAGCGCGTCGATGTTGCGCTGCGCGTCGGCGCGCAGCCGGCGCGGCGCGTGCTCGCCCGCGCCCGAAGCCGCCAAGTCGGCCCCGGCCCCCGCCTGCGCCTGCGCCTGCGCCTGCCCCGCGTTCTCTGTCACAAGATGTTCTCCGTCACGTACTGGTCCAGCTTGCTAAACGGATACCCTATCCGTATAGTTCTGGAAGAGCGTTCCGCTTAGGTTCAGGGTACCGCAGCGGGAAGAGCACTCTCTATCCGGTGAATTCATACCACTCGGGCGATTGCCGGTCACCCTGCCCG
>DATMKQ010000305.1:0-4744 GCA_035571275.1 Trebonia sp. | reverse complement strand
ACCGGCGACATCCAGAACGAATCCCATTCGCAGCTTGCGGCCCGATTGACTTCGTGCTGGTGGCGCCTGACCATGCCCCCGGGGCTCGGCGGCCACGCCGTCTCCCATTCCCCCACGCTCCCTGTTACTGCAGCGTAATAGCTAACCCCCGTCATGCGGAAGAATAGATTTCGTCACATTCACGTTGCCGGATTCCCGGTGTCCGCCCGGCCCACAGCGTAGACCTGGCAAAATCTCTGCTGTGTCCCTCCCGCTATCCCCGCACGCCGGACATCCGGCGCTGCGCAAGCCACCCAATTCGCTGACTCACGGCACATGGCCGCACGGCAGCCTGGTGGCATCGCTTACCGAGGGTGATCGCGCGGCCCTGCTGGCCGCTGGTACCCATGTCCACTTCGACGATGACGCCATCCTGGTGCTCCAGGGCGACGTCGGTAATGGGCTGTACGTGCTGACCAGCGGCATGGTGAAGGTCATCGTGGCCGCGGAGACCGGCATCGAGACGACGCTCGCGGTGCGGTCACGTGGAGACCTGATCGGGGAGTTCGCCGTGCTCGACGGCAACCGCCGCACGGCTACCGCCCGCGCGGTCGGGCCGGTCGGCGCCGTCCGGATCAGCCCGGCGGGCTTCGCGGCCTTCGGGCAGCGGTGCCCGGAGGCCCTGGCGACGATCACGCGGTCCCTAGTGGCCAAGATGCGCTCGGCGACCGAACGTCACGCCGCGGAACGCACCTGGGGCGCGAGAGAACGGCTCGCCCAGGTCATCTACGGACTGGCGGAGGACTACGGCGAGCGGACCGCCGACGGGACCGTGCTGATCCCGCTCCCGCTCACCCAGATGGAACTGGGGGAACTGGCGGGTGTGGCGGTGTCGACCACGGAGCGAGTCCTTGGCGCGCTCCGCAAGGAAGGCGTCATCGCGACCGGATACCGGGAGATAGCCGTCCGTGACATGGCTTTCCTGGGCAGTATCAGGTTTTCATAACGGAACCCTGCGAATCCCTTGCCCGAGGGTGTCCGCGTGGCGGGCCGCGACCTAAGGTCGTTCGTATTGCGGAAGATGTCCTTGCGGAGGGACGTTCAGATTGGCCAAGCCGGGGGCGGCGTCAGTCGCTCAGCCCCTGAGTTGCTGGATCCATGCCAGCGGACGGGGATTGCCTCACCGGGGCCTGCCTGCCAGGGTCTGCCGAGCTGCGTGCAGCGCGGCAGATCAGGCTGGCGGCCCGGCGAACGTCGTTCGCTCTTTTGCGGGCCCGCCAGACGCAACGCATGTCGTAAAAGCCCGGTTCGCGCTACTATAGAGGAACGCGAAGGGGAGTAGCTCCGTCGTCGGACGCCGACAATCTCGGCCCTGCAGTCGGTAACGCCGCATTGGCTAGCCGTCCGCCAGGACCCGGTGTCCGGGGGGCCATATCCGGCCCGAGTGAGACCTTCGGCCGCAGCAGTATGCTGCCGTGCCGGAGGTCCCGGGTTCGCCGGGCAAGGTCCGGCCCGGCCCGGACCCACGGAGCAGCCCCGGATGATGGTCACCGTCGCAGTCACGTCGTTCCTCGCTGTGCTGCCCGCAGAACTTCCGGATAAGACCGTCCTGGCCTGCCTGATCCTGAGCAGCCGGTACCGCCCCGGCCTGGTCTTTGCCGGAGCCGCGACGGCCTTCGCCGCCCAGGTAGTCCTGGCGGTAGCCGCCGGGGGAGCGATCAGCCTGCTGCCGCACCGTGTCGTCGAGTCCCTGGCGGCCGCGGCGTTCCTGGTCGGGGCCGTGCTGCTGTGGCGGCACACGGGCGAAAAGGAAGAGGAGGAGGAGGAGGACGCTGGGCGAGATGGCGTGCGCGACGGAGTGTGGCCGGTGGTGGGCACATCTTTCGCGGTCGTGTTTCTCGCCGAGTTTGGCGACCTTACCCAGTTCATGACCGTTAGCCTGGCGGCCCGGTACCATGACCCGCTGGCGGTAGGCGTTGGCGCGCTGCTCGCGCTGTGGGTGGCAGCGGGCCTTGCGATCATGGTCGGCTGGCGACTGTTGCACCTTATCCCCGTCCGCTGGCTGACCCGGGTCGCCGCGCTGATCATGCTCGCGCTCGCCGGCACGAGCATCGCCGCTGCTGTCTGACCCCGCGCTTGGCCGCGCTGAGCCGCGCGTGATCCGCGCTCAGCCGCGTTAGGCCGTGATCGCGGTCAGCGCCTCGTCCAACCAGGCGAGGCTGTCGGCGATCCACGGCAGTTCGGCCGGGTCGTCGGCGGCGAGGGCGGCTTCCCGCTGCCATTCGGCCTCGCCATACAGCTGCGACGTGGCCACGCGCAGCCGCAGCGCCCGCTCGAGGTCGCCGAAGGCGCTGCCGGGGAGCACCCCGACGCCGTGCCGGCGCAGCAGCAGCCCGGCGAGGTCCGCGGATGTCCGCACGCCGAACATTCCGAATCCGCGTCGATGCGCCGCGAAGTCCGGGTACAGGTAGAACGCGCCGCGGGGCGGCGGCACGTGGGCGCCGGCGGCGGCGAACCGGGCCGCGACCGCGTGTGCGATCGCCTCGTGCAGGTGCCGGGATCTGGCGACGCGCTCGACGATCTCGGGCGGCTCGCTGAACGCGAGCGCGGCGGCCTTTTGCACCGGGGCGGCGGGCGCCGACCAGATCTCGCTGCAGGTGGCGAGCAACCGGTCCCGCAGCGCCGCGATGGCCGGGGAACCGCCGGGCAGCCGGGCGACACCGAGCCGCCAGCCGCCAAGGGCGAGGTTCTTGCTCAGGCCGGAGGTGATCACGGTCCGTTCTGGCGCCACGTCGGCCGGGCTGAGCAGGCTCGTCCCGTTGTAGGCGAGGTCGCGATAGATCTCATCGGAGATGATCAGCAGGTCATGCTGCCTCGCGACCGAGCACAGCTCGCGTACGGTGCCGGCGGCCGCCAGCGTCCCGGTCGGGTTGTCCGGCATCGTGACGATCACCGCGCCGATCCGGCGCCCTTCCCGCCGGGCGGAGATCGCCGCGGCGGACAGCAGTTCGGGGTCGGGCACGCCGCCCTCACCGGGCAGGATCGGCACGTATACGGGGCGGACCCCGGTCAGCGACGCCTGCGCGGCATAGCTGACCCAGCTCGGCCGCGGAATCGCCACGTCGCCTGCCTGCAGGCTGAGCAGCAGCCCGTACAGCAGCGCTTTGCTGCCAGGGCCGCAGACCACGTCGGACGGATCCGTGGGCAGCCCGCGGCGTGCCCAGTACCCGGCGGCGGCGGTACGCAGTTCCGCTGACCCCGCGACCGGGCCGTACCCGGCCAGGTGGCTGGCGGTGGCGAGGGCGTCCCGCAGGATCCGCGCGACAGGCACTCCAGCCTCACCGAACGCCATCGGCAGCACCCGTTCGCCGCGCCGTCGGCGCTCATCGAGCGCCTCATTGGCGGCCAGCGTCGCCGAGACGCCGACCCCATTGGTGCGGTCCGCGCCCGTCGCGGTCCCCTTGAACGCCGGTGGCGACCACGTTCTTGTCGCTTCTTGTTGCTCTATGTTGAGGACAGGCAATGGCGCGGTGACTGCCATGTCGAGGGGTACTCCAAGCTGCGGGGATGAGGATGTCTCGACGACTACCCAAGGATTCCCCGGGTTGAGCGTTAGGGCAAGAGCCGATGCCTTGGGGAGAGGTTAAGATTTGTTAATGCTAGATATCCGAAGGCTGCGGATGTTGCACGAATTCGCCACCCGGGGAAGCATCGCGCGGACCGCGGACGCGCTCGGCTACACGCCATCGGCGGTGTCACAGCAGCTCGCCGTCCTGGAGCGGGAGGCGGGCACGCAGCTGCTTGACCGCACGGCGCGCAGTGCCGGGCTGACCGACGCCGGCCGCCGCCTAGCCGTCCACGCCGAACGGATCCTGGCTATGGTCGAGGAGGCCGAGGCAGACCTATCCGCGCAGGCCAACCAGCCGTCGGGCCGTGTCGTGGTGACAGCGTTCCCGTCCGCGGCGGTCGCGTTCGCGCCCGCGCTCGCCCGGTCGCTGCGGGCGCACCCGCGGCTGTCGCTGCTGCTGCGCCAGTCCTCGCCCGCCGAGGGGCTGCAACTCGTCCGCACCGGCGAGGTAGAGGTCGCGATCATCGATGACTGGACCGGGCGGCTGACGGCCACCATGAACGGGACGGAGGCCGCGGACCACGGGGCGGGAGTGCTCAGCTACTACCACTTGGTGCGTGACCCGCTGGTGCTCGTGGTCGCGCGCGGGCACCCGGCCGCCGACCCGGACCGCCCGGTCGACCTGCGGGCACTGCGCAACGAGCCCTGGCTGGCCGCGCCGTCCGGCGAGCCGTCCAGGCAGGCGGTGGACAGGCTGCTCGCGGCGGTCGGGCTGACTCCGCCGGTGCCGTCGGAGTTCGAAGGGCTCGGCACAGTCGCGAACCTGGTCGCGCGCGGGCTTGGCATCGCGATCATGCCCAGGCTGTCGGTCGGCGCCTACGAGCGGCGGCTCGTCGTGCGGGAACTGCCCGCGGGCCTTGACCTGGCCAGGGACGTGTTCGCGGTGGCGCGCACCGCGAGCGTACTGCGCCCGTCGGTGGCGGTCATCGTCAGCGCCCTGCGCGGGGCGGCACGCTCCATGTCGCACCGGGTCGTCGCTCCGGAGACCCTGTAGGTTGAGGCGGTGTTGGCTCGCGGGGGACGCCCCCCGCACCCCCGACAAGGAGCAGTGTTGGCTCGCGGCGGACGACCCCCGCACCCCCGACAAGGAGCAGTAGTGGATCGTGACCTGGACCTGGACCTGGACGCCGACGCGGC
>DATMKQ010000304.1:0-35857 GCA_035571275.1 Trebonia sp. | reverse complement strand
GTCGCCGTCGCCGAAGCCGAACTGCCGGTGCAGGTTGATCTCAACGAGGGTGCCCATGTAGGTCTTCTCAGTCTTGTGCAACTGGTCGTACTTCCACCGGCCGGTGCGCTGCCCGTCATACAGTTGGTCGAGCGTGTCGCGGAGCACCATCGCTACTCGGTCGCCCGTCGGGTCGAGCCGGTACAGTTCCCCCTCAACCGCGTCCCTTTCCGTGTCGGGATCGTCGGACGGGACAGGAAACAGCGGCTCGTTGATCACGGGGAAGCCTTACTCATCCTTGGTGGGAGACTGCCTTCCTACAGGGCCACGGACGCTTGGGACTGGTATGTCCGGCCGGCTACCGTCCGATGCTATGTCCAACGAGCCGTTGCCGGAGCCGGAAAGCGAGCAGATTGCCGCGCTGCTAGGGGAGGGCAGTGCCCGACTGGTTTACGGGCTCCTATACCGGCGCAAATCTAACCCGCCAAGTGCCTCCGAGATCCGCTTTTTCCTGGACGCCGCGGCCTCGGCTGGTATGTCCATCGACCGGGTACTCCGGAGCCTCAGGAACTACTTTGCCATCGCGTCGGTCGTCCGTGATGGCGGTGAGCAATACGCATTGCGCGGCTGGGCGCCTCATCAACCTGCGACGGGAAGGCCTCCGTACTGAGCCTCCGCCGCCGGGCGCAAGCGCTGTCTCCTGGCTTCTGTGCCCAGTGCGGCAAGTCACCGGTGAAGCACGGCGTGGTCCTTGAGGTGGACCTGAAGGTACCTCCCGAGTGGGAGCCCCAGCGCCGAATCGGCGAACTGCTCCTGGCCCTTCAAAGCGAGTGGGTGCCCAGTGAGCTGATCGGGATCGTGGCCAGCGCCAAGGAGTTCCAGACGGACTACGAGAGGCGGCTTAGGGAACTTCGGGCGCTGGGATGGGACTACAAGTCGCGCAAGGTACACGGGGAAGGCGCCAGAGTCAGGGTCTACTACCAGCTGGTGCAGTCGGCGCCCTGGCCGGAGAACATACACGCGGCCATCACAGCAGAGGCGAAGCGCCGCAAGGCTGGGAAGCCTTAGGTGGGAAACAATCCCAATTCAAATGGCGCACAGTAGGTTCTGCCGCTCAGAGCCGCTCGCGCCACGTGCGGACTGGATCGCCATGCGGATCCTCGTGCCCACCGCCCGTGCGACGGGTGGAGGGAAGGCATTGCCGATCTGCCGATACGCTGCCGTCTTGCGGCCGTAGAACTCCCAGTCCGCCGGGAAACCTTGAACGGCGGCCGCCATCTCGCGAGTCAACCTCGGCGTGTAGTCGAGAGGAGCATCCGCAGGAGGTGGCGCGTCGGCCAGTCCCCTACCATCGACGCTGAGCTTGCTCCAGGCTTCGCGGGCACGGGTGGGACCAAGATCGGGGCCCCCGTGCTTACGCGATCCTCCCACCAGCGTCGGGCCGACGCCGTTAGCCTTCCTAGCCCACGCCTCCGCGCCCTTCCAGCCGTCTTCGGCCATCATGGCGTGCAGGGTCTCGCCTACGGTCGGGGGCGTCCCGATCGCGTTCGGCCACTCAAAGTGCGGGTACGCATCCGGCTTCATCGCCACCAGGATGAAACGCGGTCGTAGCTGCGGGACGCCGAACTCGCAAGCGTTCAGCACCTGCCAGTCCGCCTTGTAGCCCAACTCGTCATGCAGTTCGCGGAGAACCTGCTCGCGGTAGCTGGCGAACCTTGCCTGGGAGAGGCCGGGGACGTTCTCAAGCATTACAGCAGTCGGCTCGCATTCCCTGACCAGTCGCAGGGCCTGCGGGAACAGGTCGCGCTCGTCATCGGCACCGAGTTGCTTGCCTGCTACCGAGAACGGCGGGCACGGGACCCCACCAGCCAAGAGGTCAACACCGCGGTGGGGGTAGCCGTCGAAGTTGTGGACGTCCATCTCGACGACTTTCCACTGAGGCCGGTTGACGCGTAGCGTCTCACAGGCGTCCGGGTCAATCTCGACGGCCGCGACATGGGAGAATTCCGCATTCTCTAGTCCTAGGGACTGCCCGCCGGCTCCGGCGCAGATTTCGAGGCAGGTCAGCTCATGCATGGGATCCCCCCAAAGTGGCCAGGCAAGGTCATCGTCAATCGAGGTCGTGGCCCACCAGTAGCAGGAAGGAGCCTGCATGACCGGTTCATCCCAATGTCTCCTACAGGCTGTCCCATGAACTTGCACACTACAGATTCGGATCTCCTAGTTCCATCATCTTTACGCACAAGTTTTCGTGTCGTTCCCCACGCTGGCGCGCCATCCTCCCGGGGCAGTCCCGGGTCTATGCCTTCCTTTGGCAGCGGAAAGCGCAAGTCAGAGTGGTTACGGTCCCGCGCAAGGGCCCTTCATATCGACACCCGCTCACCGGCACGGCGGCCGACGCTCGCGGCATAATCGTTGCGCCAGGACTGCAAGACAGACACGGGCCAGTACAGGCGATAGAGACTTCTCCGCGGCTCGGGGAAGGGGCAGCGCTTGGGCCCCCGACGGTTGAGCCACCCGGTGATGGTACGCGGTGGCGCGCCAGTGATGGCTGCTGCCCCTGCGATATCAGCCCACACATCCCCCTCCAGTTCGTCGGCGGTCGTGACGGCTCATCAGGGCAAGTTGTCCTCCTCGAGCCGCATCCCGTAGATGCGTTGGTTGATATCGTCGGACCAGTCCTGTGCCCAACGGCGCAGACCCGCGATGTCGCCTTCGGTCAAGCCGTAAGCTGCGAAGTCTTCATCGTCGAGAAACTGGGCGGCGTCCAAGCGAGCCGCGAGGTCTTCAAGGTTGAACGCGTCGCGGGCGTGCAATCTGCCTAGCGATTCCAGCTCAGCGCGTGAACGTAGCCCGGACGCGGCTTTGATGTCGATCAGGTCTCGTGGGTACCCCCTGTTGGCGAGCGCTCGGACCTTGGTGCCGATCACGTCGTCCAATGCGAGGACAGGCCCCCAGGGAGTGTCTTTCGGCGGTTGGTTGAACGCTTCCTTGAGGATGTCGACTTCGCAATCCTGGTCGAGTTCTGGATCGGTAACCATGAACCGGGCTGAAAGAGGCTCAATCCCGATGATCCTGACGCGCCAGCCGCGGTCACGCAGGCCTGTAACAAGAGTTGAGGCGATGCCATCCATCGACGTAGAGGTTTCGGTGGCAACGTCGATATCCCGGCTGAGGCGATCAACGAGGCCATGAGCCTGAACGGCGTACCCTCCCGTGATGACAAACGGAAAAGTGTTGCCGATGACCAAAACGTCCTGCAGCAGGCGCCTGTGCAGGTCGTTTAGGTTCACGCGGCTTCTGGCTGCCCACCGTTGAGTTCCGGGAACGCCGACTCCCAGACTTCACGGATGATGCGCCCGATCATCTTGCGCAGGACGGGCCAATAGCTAAGCAAGAGCTGGCGATTAATGTAGGCGGCTACGTCGTCCCGCTGTCCCTCGGTGAGGACGATGTGATACATGCTCATACAGCGCTTAGGCAGATCAACATCGAACGCTGTCATGCCCGACCAAGCGACGTGCAAAGGCAGCTGTATAGTCCCGTGATCCGGGCCGGTGAGGTCATCCAGCGATCGCGGCAACCTGCTGCGGTAACGCTCCTCCATAACCGCAGCACGAGAGATTGACACCGAGATGCTGTCCACATGTCAATTATGCCCCCGCGAGCCGGAAGAGTGTGCGAAATCCAGGTCGGGCAAGCTATTGCGTGTTGGGGTGGAGGCGGGTTACGCGGCGGGGCCAGGTGGCTTCTAGTAGCCCGATCAGCTGAGTGACGAGGGTGTTCAGCGGTGCTTCGATGCCGTGGGACTGCGCGCGGTCGGCGATCGCGCCGCTGAGGTGGGCGATCTCCGTCGGCCGCCCGTTCATCAGGTCTTGCAGCGTCGACGCCAGGTGGTCGCCGGACGCGGCCGGGTCGAACTGGGCCTTCATCAGCCGCAAGGCCGCCGCCGTGTCGACCGCGACGCCTTCCGCCGAGGCCACTTCGGCGACCTCCCGCAGGATCGAGCCGGCTAGCTCGTCGAACCCGTCGTAACGCGCCAGCGCGGAAACCGGGATCGAGGCGATCGCGCACAGGGTGTTCATCACGCAGTTGAAGGCGACCTTCGCCCAGATCACGCTCAGCACGTCGTCGGCCGCCCGGGTCGGCAGGCCGGCGGCGGACAGAGTCAGCGCGGTCCGTTCGGCATGATCGGAAGGGCTCGCCTGGAGCGCGCCGAGGACTGTTTCCCCTGAGCCCAGCGCCCGGATGTGCCCAGGACCGATGAGTTCGGTGCCGAGAGTGGTGGTCCCGGCGAGCAGGCGAGTCTCGGGGACGTGGGACCGCAGCGCCTCGATGTTGCCCAGGCCGTTCTGCAGCGTGAGGACAAGCGTGGACGGGCCGATAGCGGCCGCCGCGGCGGCCGCCACGGCCGCGGTCTGGGTGGCCTTGCCGAAAACGATGACCAGGTCGGCGGGCTCATCGGCCGGGAAGGCCCGCGCCGGCACCCGCACCATCCGCGAGCCGCCCGGGTCGTCCACCCGCAGCCCGCGCGTGTTGATGGCAGCCACGTGCTCAGGCCACCCGTCAAGCAGCAGCACCTCGTGACCCGCCGCGAACAGCGCGCTCCCGAACCGGCACCCCATCGCCCCCGCCCCGGCGATCGTGATCTTCACGCCTCCCACGGCCTTGCGAGACCCCGGCCCGAACCCTGTTCGCGGCGCGCGGCGGCGACTTCGCACACCTTACGCACCCACATTCGGGACATTTCGGGCGGCATTTTGGTCACACGGTGTGCGAAGTGAGCAGTAGAGGCTGGTGTGACAGGTGATGCCAGCGCCCGCCAGCGCCCGCCGGCGTCCGGCGCCCGGCGGCTCGGGTCGGTCACGCATCAGCGGCGGAGTCGGCCTCGTCGATCGCGTAGTAGTCATCGCGCCGCGGGTTGAACACGCTCAGGTCGACCATCGGCTCGTCGCCAGCCGCCACCGCGTAGTGCAGCACGCCGGACGGGACGACGAGCATGTCGCCCTGTGCCACGTCGACCGTCTCGTCGCCTACGGTGAACGTGCCGTGGCCGGAGACGATGTACACGATCTGTTCGTGCGGATGGGTATGCGGCCGCGGCTCGTGACCGGGGCTGAGCGTGCCCCAGGCCAGCGTCGCGCCCGCGCCGGAGAACGATCGCCTGGTCACCCCTGGCCGTACGTCGCTCACCTTGAGCTCGTTGAGGTTTGACTTCTTCATCGCGCCCGCCTCACCGGATCAGCCAACGACCGGAACATATATGACTTTGCTGCGGCAGGACAAGGCCGGCTCGGGCGCCGCGAGTTCACCGCGTCCGCGTCGGCCGCCCGCGCGCGATCACTGCGAACGCCTCCTGCGCCGCGCCAAGCATGTCGTCCACGTCCCTGTCCGTGTGCACAAGCGAGAGGAACAGGTTCTCGTACTGGCTCGGGTGGAACAAGATCCCGCGCAGCAACATCTCCTGCCACCACTGGGTGAAGAGCGATTCGTCGGCGTACCGCTGCGCGTCCCGCCAGTTCCTGATCGGCCGCTCGCTGAACCACACCTGGAAGACCGTGCCAAGCCCCTCCACGATGACCGCCAGCCCCGCTTCGGCGGCCAGCCCGCGCAGTCCGTTCATCAGCCTGTCCCCGAGCGCGCGCTGCCGCTCGAACAGGCCGGGCTCCGCCAGCACGTCCATGGTCGCGCTCACGGCGGCGCACGCGACCGTGTTGCCGTTGTAGGTGCCCGAGTGCGCGTAGCGGCCGTCGGCGATCATCGACATCGCCTCGCGGGATCCGCCGATGGCCGCGGCCGGGAAGCCCCCGCCCAGGCCCTTGGCCATCGTGGTCAGGTCCGGCGTGACCCCGAAGTACTCCTGCGCGCCGCCACGCGCGATGCGGAAGCCGGTGATGACCTCGTCGAAGATCAGCAGCGCCCCGTGCTTGCTGGTTTGCTCGCGCAGCAGTTCGAGATACCCCGGTGACGGCAGGATACAGCCGGTGTTGAACACGGCGGGCTCGGTGATCACCGCGGCCACCCGGTCGCCGCGCTCTTCCATCACCGCGCCGAAGCTGTCGGGGTCGTTCCAGGTCAGCACGATAAGGGTGGTCTCGAGCTCGGCCGGCACGCCGGGGCCGGACGGGACCGGGCGCGGCATCCGGGCCGGGCCGGCCAGCCCCGGATCCGCGTGGTCGCTCCAGTAGACGGTGTCCTGCCAGCCGTGGTAGTGCCCTTCGAAGCGGATGATCAGCCGCCGCCCGGTGTGCGCGCGGGCAAGCCGGACAGCCGTCCCGACCGCCTCGCTGCCGGAGTTGGAGAACCGGACCTGCTCCACTCCCGGGACCGCCTCGGTGACCTTGCGGGCGGCCTCGACCTCCAGCTCGTAGGGCAGCCCGAAGCAGGTGCCCAGCGTGCCCACCGCGTCGGTGACGGCCCGGGTCACCGCCGGGTGCCGGTGGCCCAGGATCATCGGGCCGAGCCCAAGCAGGTAGTCGACGTACTCGTGCCCGTCGACGTCGCGCACTCGCGACCCGGCGCCCTCGGCCATGAACGGCGGATACGGTTTCCAGCCGAGCTGCACCGTGCGGGCGGCGCTGTCGGCGCCGCCGGGAATGAGGCGGCTTGCCTCGGTGAATAGCTCACCAGAGCGCCGTGCCCACTGCCGGTAACGCTCGTCGAAGGTCACGTCCTCGCCGGTCCAAGCCGAGGGTTCCCAGTTGCCGTCAGTGCTTCCTCGCGGGCTGACCGGGGTCGCTCTCCCGGGGGATCGCGAAGAACGACGACCGCAGCAACCACCGGGCGACCACCATGAGCACGAGGCCCACGACCACGATGCCCAGGATCGAGTACAGCGACGGGCTGCTCGCGCCCTGCAGGAACTTGAACAGGACCCAGACCAGGAAGCCGGCCGCCGCGAGGGGCAGGATCCCGAGGACGATCGCGTTCCACACACTCGAGATCACCCGTCGCCGGTAGTACACGATCGTGGCGAGCGCGGTCAGGATGTAGAAGGCCGCGAATAGCTGGCCGCTGAGCCCGACGACGTCATCGAAAGCACTCTCGACCGAGCTGGCGGCCAGGTACACGACCGTGATCACGATGACGAGGATGCCGGTGAGAACGCTGGCGGCGACGGGTGTCGCGAACCGGCGCGAGACGTTGGCGAGGAAGTCCGGTAGGGTCCGGTAGCTCGCCATCCCGTAGATGATCCGGGCGGTAAGCACGATGGACGTCCCGGTCGCGGCGATGACCGATAGCGCCAGCGCGAGCGCCATCACCTTGGCCCAGCCTCCGCCGCCGATAGCGTTAGCCACGTAGACGAGCGCGTCGCCATTGCTGCCCGCTTGCTGCAGCTTGCCAGGGGAGACCACGCCCTGCAGGCCCATCTGCGCGAACGTGTAGATAACGATCAGCAGCGAGACCGCGATGATCGCCGCCCGGCCCGGGTTGGTGTGCCGGTGCTTGACTTCCTCGTTGACGTAGACCGTGCCTTCCCAGCCGCTGTAGATGTACACGGCGGAGATGAGTCCTACAGCGACGCTGCCGTGCCCGCCGATGCCGGTGAGACTGAACCAGTCCCTCGTGATGGGGTAGGTGCCCGCATGATGGTTGAGCACGAACGTGAGGCCGACAATCGCGAAGCCGATCAGGATCGCGTACTCTATCGCGGCTATTCCGACCTGGGTGCGCGCCGTGATCTTGATCCCGATAATCGCGATGACCAGCATGATCAGGGTCACCGCGACAGCGATGCCGATATAGTCCCAGTTGCTGCTGGTGTTCACGCCGAAGACGGCGAGCACCGACGGGCCGAGGACCTCGACGCCACTGACCGCGCCGGTGATGTAAGCCGCGATCATTAGCCAGCCGGTCATGAATCCGAGGTAAGGGTTGATAGACCGGCCGACCCATTCGAACGAAGCGCCGCAATTCGCGTTCCACAAGTTCAGCCTGCGGTAAGCGTTGGCGATGATCAGCATGGGTATGCCGCACAGGACGATGATCGGCCCGCCGCCGTACGCCGCCGTCGCGGCCAGAGCGGCCAGGGTGAGCCCTACGGATACCGTTGGTGCGGCAGAGGCCATCCCGATGACGGTGTCTTGCGCGACACCAATCGCGTCCGGTTCAAGCCGTGCCGCGGGAGGTGCCGCTATGACCGTACCGGAGGTGGGCTCCGTCATGTGGTTCTCCTCTCGCGCCGCCACCTCGGTGCTCGCCAGCCTCGGTGCCGCCTGCGGAACTCGTGCGGCCCTCACATCCAGGACCGTCAATTCTGCCTCGCGAGATCATATCTGCTATTTCGGTCCAGAAGATATAGAAAGCGAATAAGACTTCTACGCAGGGATCGGCTGGTGCCGCGCGAACGAGTTTTTACCGGACTGTAGTAAGTTATTAACTCGCCGGACGCCTTGGCTATCTGGCAGCAATGCCCGGAGAGGGCTCAGTGGGGCAGGGCAGAACGCCGCCAGCCCCCGGGGGATGGGTGCACGGCTGACCGCATCAGCCAGCTTCTGTCATTCCAGTTTTCCCGAACGGAAGGTGCCGGCTCTCCAGCCGAAATTCCACTCCGAGCAGCGACGATAGCCGCGAGGGCGGCGACGAGCGCCGCAATCTCGTCGTCCGAGGCGTCGCCCCGCACGAGCCGGAGGAATGGCGCTTGCGCGTATGCTTCAGCCACGGGACTTGCCTACGCCGATGCCGAATTCGCGGTGCACCCGCGCCCAGAACGCGTCCCGCAGCCACTCGCGGGCCTCCTGGTACGGGCGCAGCGACTGGCCGAGTTCCTTCTCCGCCTCGACGAGGAGTTCCTTGTCGATGACCGGCGGCAGGATCGGTCCTGGTAGCAGGTCGCGGATGTTGTCGGCGCCGCGGGTGAGGATCCACTTGTGCGCGACGTGCTCGCCGGCCTCTTCGACGTGCCGCCGGTCGGGGCCGAGCCTCGGCATCGGGCCGGTGCCGGAGACGTGTGAGTTGCGGCCGAGCGGGGCAGGCGGGCGGACGTGCTGTCGCTCGCCGAACAGTTGGGCCGGTGACGGCACGGTCTGGATGTCCGGCCGCGGCTGCTCGGTCACCGGGTTCCTGGTGAAGTACGGCCGGAGGAACGCGGCATCAAGCACGTCCACCGTGTCCGACTCCCAGACGAGGCGTTCGGCCTGGTTGGTGCCATACGGCGGCTCGATGCCCCACAGGTGCACCCGTACCCCGAAGGCCTGAGCGGCCTCGACGGCCGGCACCATGTCCTCGTCCCCGGCGATGAGCACCGCGTCGGTGATCGCGCGATGCCGGGCCAGCGCTTCCATGTCGGCGCGGATGTTGGCGTCCACGCCCTTTTGCTGGCCGCGCGCGTTGAGGTTGCCGAGACGGAGTTTCACCCAGGCCATTTGCGCGACGACACGCTGGTCGATGGTCGGCACCCGGTCGCGGGCGGCGTCGTACCAGTAGACGCGGAGCAGTTCGCCGCGGAACAGTTCGTCCGCGTGCTTGGTAACGGCCTGTATCAGCCCGACCGCGTCGACCCGGTAGTCTCGTCGTGAGCTCGTGCCGAAGAGCAATTCACCCGCGGCCGCGTAGATATACCCGACGTCAACCATGACCGCATATCTGGCGAGGACGGGTATCGGGGCGGCGAATTCGCTCATCGTCTTATGACTCTAGGCCAGCTAGGCCGGTGCGCGTGCCAGTTGGGCTGGGATTGCTTGCGCAACTCTCCCGTTCGGTTACTCTTCGTGTCCGCAGCTTCCGTGTCTGCCATCATCGCGGTGCTCACAGCGGGATGTTGCCGTGCTTCTTCGGCGGCAGCGTCTCCCGCTTGGTGCGCAGCGACCGCAGCGCCTTGGTGACGGCGACTCGGGTTTCGGCCGGGGTGATCACCGCGTCCAGGTACCCGCGTTCGGCCGCTATATACGGGTTGGCGAGGGTGTCCTCGTATTCGCTGGTGCGCTGCGCCCTGAGCTGTTCGGGGTTCTCGGCCGACGCGAGTTCCCTGCGGTACAGGATGTTGACCGCCCCCTGGGCGCCCATCACCGCGATCTGCGCGGTCGGCCAGGCCAGGTTGACGTCGCCGCCCAGGTGCTTGGACCCCATGACGTCGTAGGCGCCGCCGTAGGCCTTGCGCGTGATCACGGTGACCTTCGGGACCGTGGCCTCCGCGTAGGCGTAGATCAGCTTGGCGCCGCGGCGGATGATGCCGCGCCACTCCTGGCTGACCCCGGGCAGGAAGCCCGGCACGTCGACAAGCGTGAGGATGGGGATGCTGAACGCGTCGCAGGTCCTGACGAAGCGGGCCGCCTTCTCTGAGGCGTCGATGTCGAGGCAGCCGGCGAAGTGCATCGGCTGGTTGGCCACCACGCCGACAGGCGCCCCGGCGATCCGGCCGAAGCCGACGAGGATGTTCGGCGCGAATGCCGCGTGGATCTCGAGGAACTCGCCCTCGTCGAGGATGGTCTCGATGACCGTGTGCATGTCGTAGGGCTGGTTCGGCGAGTCTGGGATGAGCGTGTCGAGCGCCCGGTCCTCGGCTGAGATCTCGAGGTCCGTGATGACCGTGTTTCCGAGGGGGACGCGAACGGGCGGCTCGTCCAGGTTGTTCGACGGCAGGTAGGACAGCAGGTCCCTGGCGAAGGAGATGCAGTCCTCCTCCGATTCCGCCTGGTAGTGCGCGACGCCGGACTTGGCCGCGTGCGCGTACGCCCCGCCCAGGTCCTCGAAGGTGACGTCCTCGCCGGTCACCGTCTTGATGACGTCAGGCCCTGTGATGAACATGTGGCTGGTTCCCCGGACCATGAGGGTGAAGTCGGTGATCGCGGGAGAGTACACGGCGCCCCCCGCGGCCGGCCCCATGATCAGCGAGATCTGCGGGATCACACCGGACGCGCGGGTGTTGCGGAAGAAGATCTCCGCGAACAGCCCGAGCGCGGCGACGCCTTCCTGGATCCGGGCGCCGCCCCCGTCGTTGATCCCGATCACCGGGCAGCCGGTCTTCATCGCGTGGTCCATGACCTTGACGATCTTCTCGCCGTAGACCTCGCCGAGCGACCCGCCGAACACGGTGAAGTCCTGGCTGAACACGCAGACCGGGCGGCCGTCTACCGTGCCGTACCCGGTGACCACGCCGTCGCCGTACGGCCGGTTCGCCTGGATCCCGAAGTCGTGCGCCCGGTGCCTGGCCAGCTCGTCGAACTCGATAAACGAACCCTCGTCGAGCAGCAGGTCGATCCGCTCCCTGGCGGTCAGCTTCCCGCGGGCGTGCTGTTTTTCCACCGCCTGCGCGGAACCGGCGTGCACTGCCTCGTAGCGGCGGCGCTCCAAGTCGGCGATCTTTCCCGCGGTGGTATGCCGGTCCGGCATGTCGCCAGGAATCGTGTCAGCTGCGGTCATGGGTGAAAGATTAGCGGGGTCGCGCTGTCGCCCGGTTAGGCTCTTGGCGTGAGTACAGCTAGCGTCGACAGGGAACGTGACTCGGCCGAGTTGCCTGGGCTGATGCGCCGGGACGTCCGGCTGCTCGGCGACATTCTCGGCGAGATGATCAGCGAGTCTGAGGGGCCGGACCTGCTGGCCGACGTGGAACGCCTGCGGCATGCGGTGATCGAGGCCCGCCGGGTGCCTGACCGCGCGTCGGCCGCGGCCGCGGCCGACACCATCGCCGCGCTCGTCGCCTCCTGGCCACAGGAACGCGCCGAACACGTCGCCCGCGCCTTCACGGTCTACTTCCACCTGGTCAACCTGGCCGAAGAGCAGCAGCGCGTGCGGACGCTCCGCGAGCGCGAATCCGGTGACAGCCCGCCGCGAGAGTCGCTCGCCGACGCGGTCGCGCAGATCACCGTTGAGCAGGGCCGCCTCCACCTGGACGAGCTGCTCGCCGGGCTGCGCGTGCACTCGGTGTTCACCGCGCACCCGACCGAGGCGCGCCGCCGCGCGGTGGTCGAGTCGCTGCGCCGGGCCAGCGGGCTGCTGGCCGCCGTCGACGATGAGCGGGCGAGCTCGCCGCAGGAAAAGGAGGCGCGCAGGCGGCTGCGCGAAGAGGTCGACTTGCTATGGCGGACCGCGCAGTTGCGGGTCAAGGGAATGACGCCGCTGGACGAGGTCCGGACGGTGATGACCGCGTTCGACGAGACGCTGTTCCGGGTGGTGCCGGCGCTGTACCGGGCGCTGGACCATGTCCTGCTCGGCCCGGACAGCGGGCGGGTGAGCTCGCCGGTGCCGGCGTTCGTCCGGTTCGGCAGCTGGGTCGGCGCCGACCGGGACGGCAACCCGACGGTGACCGCGTCGGTCACCAGGGAGGCGGCGATCATCCAGGCCGATCACGCGCTGCGGGCGCTCGAGGCGGCCTGCACCAGGATCGGCCGGGCGCTGACGGTGACCGCGGGCTCCACGCCGCCGTCCGCCGAGTTGCGCCGTGCGCTCGCGGCTGCCTCCGCCGCGCACCCTGACCTGGTTGGTGAGATATCCGCGCGCTCGCCGCAGGAGCCGTACCGCACGTACCTGCTGTACGCGGCCGAACGTATCTTGGCCACCCGCACCCGCGACGCCGACCTCGCCTACGCCGGGCCCGCGGAGTTTCTGGCCGATCTGCGCATGGTCCAGTCGTCGCTGGCCGCTGCCGGGGCGCCCCGCCAGGCGTACGGAGAACTTCAGCAACTGATCTGGCTGGCCGAAACGTTCGGGTTCCACCTGGCGGGCCTGGAGGTGCGCCAGCATTCGCAGGTGCACGCCCGGGCGCTGGCCGACCTGCGGGTTTCCAGTGGCGCCTCGCCTGACCAGCCGCCGGCGACGCCGTCCCCGATGACCGAGGAGATCCTGGACACGATCCGCGTGATCGCGTGGATCCAGCGGCGGTTCGGGGTCGCCGCGTGCAGCAGGTACATCGTCTCGTTCACCACCTCCGCTGAGGACATCGCGGCGGTGTACGAGCTAGCGGGATACGCGTTCCCCGACGGCGGCGGGCCGGTGCTCGACGTGGTGCCGCTGTTCGAGAGCGGTGCGGACCTGGCCAACGCGCCGGCCGTGCTGACGGGCATGCTCTCGCTCCCGTCGGTCGCCGCCCGGCTGAAGGAGAACGGGCGCCACCTTGAGGTGATGCTCGGCTATTCGGACTCGGCGAAGGAGCTCGGGCCCGCTTCGGCGACGCTGCGGCTGTTCGACGCGCAGGCGAAGCTGGCCGCCTGGGCGGCCGAGCACGACGTGAAGCTGACGCTGTTCCACGGGCGTGGCGGCGCGCTCGGCCGGGGTGGCGGGCCGGCGGGCCGGGCGGTGCTCGCGCAGGCGCCCGGGTCGGTGGACGGCCGGTTCAAGGTCACCGAGCAGGGCGAGGTGATCTTCGCCAGGTACGGCAGGTCGGCGATCGGGCTGCGCCACCTGGAGCAGGTCACCTCCGCGGTGCTGCTGGCGTCCTCGCCGTCGGTGGCCGCACGCAACGGCGCGGCGGCGACCGCGTTTCGCGCGCTCACCACCAAGGTCGACGACGCGGCGCGGACGGCGTTCCGCGCGCTGGTGGAGACCGACGGGTTCGCGGGCTGGTTCGCGCGGGTCAGCCCGCTTGAGGAGATTTCCGGGCTGCGGATAGGCTCACGGCCTGCCCGGCGCGGGCACGGTGGGGGGCCGATGGGTCTTGAGGACCTGCGGGCTATCCCGTGGGTGTTCGCGTGGGCGCAGACTAGGCTCAACCTGCCCGGCTGGTACGGCCTCGGCAGCGGCCTGGCCGCGGCCGACGCGGAGGCGGGGATGGGCGAGCTGCGCCGCGCGTACCACGAGTGGCCGCTGCTCGCCACGCTGCTCGACAACGCCGAGATGAGCCTGGCAAAGACGGACCGTGCGATCGCCGCCCGCTACCTCGACCTCGGCGGCCGGGACGACCTGACCGCCACGGTGCTCGCAGAATACGACCTGACCAGGCAGTTCGTGCTGGCCGTCACCGAGCACGACCGGCTGCTCGCCAACCGCCCCGTGCTGTCCCGCGCGGTCGTGCTGCGCGACCCGTACGTGGACGCGCTGTCCTACCTCCAGCTGCGGGCCTTGTCCGCGCTGCGCGCGGACAAGGCTCCCGAGGAACGCGAGTCCAACGAGCGCCTGCTGCTGCTCACGGTCAGCGGCATCGCCGCCGGCCTGCAGAACACCGGTTGACCAGGGTTGGCGGTCGGCTGCTACTGCTCAGGTGGTTCGTCCGCCGTTGCTGTCATTCTCTTGACCAGCTTGGCCCAGTCGTAGGCGTCCTCGGGGGCCCCGCGCACCGCCGCGTCAAGGCTCTTGGCGTCCTCGCCGACGAGGATCCGCCAGGCCCCCGACCGCACCCCGTCAAGAATGATGATCGCCGCCTCGGCCGCGCTGAGCGGAGCCTTGTCCCGGAAGTTCGGCGTTCCCCTGGACGATCAGCCGGCGCAGGTCATCCGCCGACGCGCCCTCGGCCACAATGCCGGCGCCGATCAGTTTGGCTCGCACATCGGGGGGGATCAGCTCCTCAATCTGGGCATCGCTCATTTGCTCCGGCTCCGGCAGACCGCGGGCGCGGAGGCTGTTGACCACGATGTCCGTGCCCACGTGCCCTGGCATCACCACGGCGACCCGGACATTGGGCGCGTTGGCGCGCAGGTCTTCGATGAGCGCCTCAGAAAAGCCCCGCACGGCGAACTTGGCCGTGCTGTAGGCGGTATTCGGCATCCCAGGCCCCAAGGACGCGAAGAAGCCATTCAGGCTGCTTGTGTTGACCAGAACGCCCTCGCCGCTCGCCATGAGCAGGGGCAGGAACGCTCGGGTGCAGTAATAGACGCCCAGCCAGTCAATGGCGAACGTACGCTCCCAAACCTCCCGGCGGCTGGTGACGAAGCTTTCACCGCCGCCGATACCCGCGTTGTTGAAGACCAGGTCGACGTGATCGGTGGCGTGCTCGTCGACCAGCGCGTCGCGGAACCGCAGGACCTGCGCCTCGTCGGAGACGTCGCAGGCAAAGCTGGTGACCTGGACGTCGCGCGGTGCGGCCGCCCAGGCCGTAGCCGCGGTCACCGCGACCGCGTCCGCGTTCAGGTCGCACGTCGCGACCGAGCATCCTTGCGCCGCCAGTTGGCGGACAAGCTCGCGGCCCATGCCGGAGCCGCCGCCGGTCACTACCGCGAGCTTGCCTGTGAACGAGTCCACAGCCTCGATGGTTATCTCCTGTGCCACTGGTCGTCAACGATCCACGGCGCTTGCAGCTCGACGATCCGCCGCCCCGCGTAGTTCATCTCGTCAACGGTCAGGCGAATGCGGTGCCATGCTCGCCGGAGCCGTCCGCGACGCCCCGAGGCGCTCTGCTCTGTCGTCCTGGCCTGAGTTCCCTGGCGGTTGAGTTGTGTGACCATTGCCTTGTCCTGTCTGCTCGGATCTGGCCGGTTCCCCGGCCCCTGAGCTACAGGCTCGCTCGCCCGCCGGGGTTCGCGGCAGGGGCCGAGTTACCCCTCTTGCCGCGCGGTCGCGGCCGGGGCCGAATTACCCACAGCGGCAGCGTTAGACGAGGCCGGCGCTGAGGGCGAGGCGGGTGAGGTCGGCGCGACGCCGGCAGCCGGTCTTATCGCGGATGCGGTCCAGGTGGGAGCGGACGGTGCGCACGCTGATGTACAGCTGGGCGGCGATCTGTGCGTCGGTATATCCCTGGGCGACCAGGGTGACCAGCTCCCGTTCCCGGGTGCTCAGCCTTTCCTGGCCCGGTGCCGCGGCCGTCGACTGCGGGTCAGGGGCGGTCAGCATGAGGGCGTACTCGGCCGCGGTGGCCAGGCTCATCGTCGCGCCGCGTTCCTCGGCCGCCCGCGCCTCGTCCGGTCCGAGCGCCTCCCGCGCCGCACGCAGGGGTTCCTGCCGCTGGAACCAGCCCTCGGGCATATCCGGACGTGACGGGACCGAGAACCCCTCGTGCCCTTGGAGCGCCACCACCGCTGCCCAGGCCGTGACGGCGTCGGCGTACCGGCCGGTCATGGCGCACAGGTACCCGCAGCAGTCCAGGTCGTCGAGCAGTCTTGCCCGTCCGCCGATCCGCAGGGCGGTCTGGAGCGCTTCCCGCAGGTGGGCCGCGGCGTCCTCGAAACGGCCCGAGCCGAGGTCGAGGACCACCATCTTCTCCAGCATGTTCCCCAGGTTCCAAAGGTCGCCCGTGTCCCTGGATCGAGCGAGCCCGGCCGCGCAGACACGCTCGGCGGCAGCCGGGTCATCCACCGCGATCAGCACGGTCGTCAAGATATGGCTGCACACCCGGGCCGTCGGGCCGTGCATGTCGGTGGTGAACTGCTCCACCTGACTGGCTAGCTGCACGGCGCCGTCAGGGTCGCCGCCGGCGCAGGCGACGAGGCTGAGGACCGCCAGCGCCAGCGCCTGGGAAGCGGGGTGGTCACCCTGCCTGGCCACGGCCAGGGCGTGCCGGGCATCGTTGGCCGCCTCGCTGATCCGGCTCATTCCAAGCAACGTCGCTGACCGGCCACTGAGGCATCTGGCCAGTAGCGGGATCGGCCCCCGGCCCCCCATGGCGTCGCGCACCGCGGTGAAGTGGCGCAGCGCCTCGGCCGGATTGGCCGAATTCAGCGCCGCCTGACCGAGCCAGGTGTGCCCGTTGCACCACGCGTCGCTGCCCGCGGGCGCGCGGTCGGTGGCTTCCCGCAGCAGCGGCACCTGACTCGCCAGCTGGCCCCTGACTTGCCACCACCACGCCAGCGCGGTCGCTAGCCGCGGCGCCACGTCCGTATCGTGCTCCATGGCCCAGTGCAGCGCCTGGCGCAAAGTGGCGTCTTCGGCGTCCAGCCAGCGGGCGGCGGCCACCTCCCCGGTGCCTGTGGCCAGCCCCGTCAAGGCATCCTCGGCCACGCGCAGCGCGTGCCGGGCCAGCGCGGCCGCGACGGCGTCGTCCTCGGCTGCCTGGGCCAGCAGCCCGGCCCCGTAGGCGCGCAGCGTCTCCAGCATCAAGTACCGGGACCGGCCGTCAGGATCGGACCGGGGCGGCACGAGCAGCGAGCAGTCCACTAGGTGCAAAACGGCTGGCCCCGCGCCAGTCCCCGCGACCGCCTCGGCTGCCTCCAGTGTGAACGGCCCAGGAAACACCGACACCGCGCGGAAGACTCGCTGCTCTGGTTCAGTCAGCAGCCGGTAACTCCACTCCACCGTGGCGGCCAGCGATCGCTGGCGACCCGCCGCGAGCCGATCCGCGGCCTCCAGCAGCGTGAACCGGTCATCGATCCGGTTTAGCAGCTGCGCCACGCCCAGCGCCTCTACGCGCGCCGCCGCCAGCTCAATCGCCAGGGGCATCCCGTCCAAGCGCGCCATCAGCCGGGCCACCGCCGGCGCGGTCTCGGCCGTCAGCTCGAAACCCGCGTCGGCCAGGCGGGCCCGGTCCGCGAACAGCGCAACCGCCTCCGACTGGTCAGGATCGGCCGCATTGTCTGGATCGGGCAAGGTCAGCGGCGCAAGCCGGTACCTGGACTCCCCGGCCACCCGCAGCGGCTCCCGGCTGGTCGCAAGCACCCGCACGTCATCGCAGGCAAGCAGCAGACCCGTGCACAGCACGGCGGCCGCGCCGATCACATGCTCGCAGTTGTCCAGCACGAGGAGCAGCTGCTGTCGGGCCAGCGCCCGCCCCAGCGCATCGGCCGCCGCCACGCTCGGCAGGTCCCGTATCCCCAGCGCCGCCGCCACGGCCGCCGGCACCTGCTCGGCGTCCCGCACCGTCGCCAGCTCCACCAGCCACGCCCCGTCCGCGAACCGGTCGGCTACCCGTTTGGCCACCTCACCGGCCAGCCGGGTCTTGCCCACCCCGCCTGCCCCGGTCAGCGTCACCAGCCGGTGCTGGTCCAGCAGGCCCGCGACCTCAGTCACCGCTCTCGTCCGGCCCACGAAAGTGGTCAGCGCGGCAGGAAAGCCATGGACGCCGCCAGGCACGGCACCAGTCGCGGACCGCTTCACAGCCGTTACCATAACCGCGGGCCACCGCAGCGGTACAGGGTCAGAGGGCGAGGGCAGCCGCCACGGTCCGTTCCGGATGATGGAGGGACCAGCAAGCGAAACGGGCGTCGGCCTCTTCACCGGCGGCCAGCCGGGCGAGCGCCTTCCTGCTTGGCTCGTCGCCGGGGGTGTAGACCTGCAAGCGGGCGCCGGGCACCGCGTGTACGGCGAAGCTGGTGGACGAGGCGGTGATCTCGCCGACGCCCGGGTGGCGGAAGGTCTTGACGACGGTGCTCGGCTTGGCCACGTCCTGCGCCGCCCACGCCTGCGCGAACGCGGGGCTTATCGCCTCGAGACGGCGGATGAAATGGGTCCACGCGGGATCGCCGACGTGGCGGCCGTAGGCGGCGCGCAGCTGGCCCACCATGGACTCGCAGTGCGCCTGCTGGTTGCTTACCGGGGCACAGCAGGCGGAGGCGGTGTAGAGGGACAGAAGGGTGTTCCGCTCGTCGGGCGGGGCGGATGTGAGGCGCGGGAACAGCGCGGCGTACGTGCGGTTCCAGGCCAGCAGGTCGAAGCGCTCGGTCACGACGCTGGCGGGCAGCGGCAGCGCGTCGAGGATCTGCTGGACTTCGGCGGGCAGCTGGCAGTCATCGCAGCCGGGGAGGCTGGCCGAGCCAGGGACGTCGGCGAGCCTGAACAAGTGCGCGCGCTCGGTCGCGTCGAGCCGCAGGGTGCGGGACACCGCGTCGAGCACCTGGACGCTCGCGTTGATCGGGCGCCCCTGTTCCAGCCAGGTGTACCAGGTGACGCCGACGCCGGCGAGCTGCGCGAGCTCCTCGCGGCGCAGGCCGCTGGTGCGCCGCCTGGTGCCAGGCGGCAGCCCGACGTCCTCCGGGGTGATGCGTTCCCTGCGGGTGCGCAGGAACGCGGCGAGTTCCGTGCGCCGCGCGCTGCTCGCCTTCTGGTCGATTCCGGTCGCGATACTCACGCTCTCATCATCCCGTGCGTCTACAAGTCGTGCCAGGTGTTGCTACTACCAGGATAAGCAGGCTCTTGGTACCAGCATAAGATACGACGGAGACTCGGTGTCATGACCAACACCACTGAAGTGCTTTCGCCGGCGGCGACGAGTTCGCGCCCCGCGGCCCGGGGGCCCCGCCCGGGTGTCGTGCTCGCGATCGTCCTCACGGGACAGCTCATGGCGGTGCTGGACGCCACGATCGTTAATGTCGCGGCGCCCTCGATACATGCCGATCTGCACGCTTCCGGGGCGGGGCTGCAGCTTATCGTCGCGGGGTACACGATCGCGTACGCCGTCCTCCTCGTCACCGGAGCGCGGCTCGGTGACATCCTGGGGCACCGGCGGATGTTCCTATCCGGGGTAATCCTGTTCACGCTGGCCTCGCTCGGCTGTGGCCTCGCACCGTCCACTGGAGTCCTGATCGGGCTGCGCTTCGTGCAGGGTGTCGGCGCCGCCACGATGATCCCGCAGGTGCTGAGCCTGCTCCAGCGGACGTACACCTCCCCGGGGCCGCGGGCGCGGGCCATGAGCCTGTACGCCGCCGTGATCTCCGGCGGGGCTGTCCTTGGACAGGTGGTCGGCGGCCTCCTGATCAGCGCCAACATCGCGGACAGCACGTGGCGGCCGGTCTTCCTCGTCAACGTGCCTGTCGGCATCGCGGTGCTTTCCTTTGCCAGGAAGCTGCCTTCGGGCCGGTTCGACGGCCCGCGTTCCCTCGACCTGCCCGGTCTGCTCACGCTGACACCAGCTGTGCTGGCGTTCGTGCTGCCGCTGGTGCTCGGTCAGCCACTTGGCTGGCCGGCCTGGGGCTGGGCGCTGCTGGCCGCGTCGGTCGTCGGCTTCGGGGCGCTCAGGTTCGTGGAGCGGCGCGTCGCCGCGCGCGGCGGACAGCCGATCCTGCCCCGCGCCCTGCTCGGCTTGCCCGGCATGGCGACCGGCATCGCTGGGCTGTTCGCGCTGATGACCGGGTTCGGCGGCTGGCTGTTCGGGTTCGCTCTGCAGTTGCAGGACGGGCTCGGGGATTCGGCGCTGCACGCGGGGCTGACGTTCGCGCCGGCCGCGGTGGCCTTCGCGCTGGTCAGCCTCAACTGGCAGCGTGTGCCCGCTCGGTACCAGGCTCAGCTGATCATGTCCGGCTTCGTACTGAATGGTGCCGGGCTGCTCGGGGTCGGCCTGCTGCTTGGCTCCGGCGGCAACGGCGGCGTCTTGGTGTACGTGGTGGCCGCGATCGCGGGCGGCGGGATGGCGGCCGCCTTCGGGCCGCTGATGACCCGGGTCCTGTCGCGGGTGCCGGTGGCGATCGCCGCCGACGCGAGCGGCGTGATCGTGACCGTCAACCAGCTGGGGATCGTCGTCGGTGTCGCGACGTTCGGGTCCTTGTACCTGAACCTGGCGGGAAAACTGCCCGCGCACGTGTCGGCCGCGTTCGCCCTTTCCTCGGCGCACGCGTACCAGACCACCTCGGTGGCGCTCGCCGGGCTGGCCGTCGTTGGGATGGTGCTCGCTCTCGGGCACGTGCGGAGCAGTAGGTTGGGGGCGTGAGTAGGACCCATCGACTCGAGCTAGACGACCAGACGCTGCGCGAATGGGACGCGATCGTGCTGGACTCCGGACCAGACGGGATCGTGCTCGACCGTTCGGCCTTCTATCCGGGTGGCGGCGGCCAGCCGCCGGACCACGGGGTGCTGTTGTGGGGTGGTGTGCAGACCAGCATCGTGGACGCGCGTAAGGGCGACGACCTCTACCTGTTGCCTGGGGACGGTGATCCGCTACCGCCCCCGGGCACCGTGGTGCGCGGCGCCGTGGAGGATGCGCGGCGAACCTCGCTCATGCGCACGCATTCGGGGCTGCACGTGCTCTGCGGAGTGGTGTTCCGCGACTTCGGCGCCCTGGTGACCGGCGGGAACATGGACGTGCTTTCCGCTCGGATGGACTTCAACCTGGACGCTGTGCCACCCGGCTTCAAGGAGGCCGTCGAGGACGCGTGCAACGCGGAACTGCGTCGTGACCGGCGCATCGTGGTGCGCGAACTGCCGCGCGAGGAGGCGTTCCAGATCCCCGACATCATCAGGACGGCGACGAACCTGGTACCTGAGGACGTCAAGGAGGTCAGGATCGTTGACATCGTCGGTCTCGACCAGCAGGCGGACGGCGGCACCCACGTGGCGTCCACGTCCCAGGTCGGGCGCATGTCGGTGGTGAAGGTGGAGAACAAGGGCAAGGGCTTCCGCCGCCTGCGCATCGCCATCGCCGACTGATGGAACTCTGGACCTGCGTCGACGTCGTGCAGCGCACCGGGTCCACCAACGCGGACCTGCTGGCCCGCGGCGGGCCCGAGGGGCAGGTGCTGGTCGCCGAGGAACAGACCGCGGGCCGCGGCCGGATGGGCCGGTCCTGGGTGAGCCAGCCGGGTGCGTCGCTAACGTTCTCGGTCTTGCTGCGCCCGGTGACCGTACCGCCCGCCCGCCGCGGCTGGCTGCCGTTGCTGACCGGTGTCGCGGTCGCGACGGCCGTGCGGTCCGTGGCGGTCGTGCCGGCCACCCTGAAGTGGCCGAACGATGTCTTGGTCGCGGACAGGAAGCTGGCCGGCATCCTGGCCGAGCAATCCGGCGAGACCGTCGTGATCGGCGTCGGCGTCAACGTGGCCACGGCGGCTGACGCGCTGCCCTTGTCGCCAAGCGGGCTTCCTGCCACGTCGCTCCACGTAGAAGGCGCGGATGTCGCCAGGGACGTGCTGTTGAGCGAGGTGCTGCGCCAACTCGAGCACTACTACCTGCCCTTCCGTTCCGACCCTGACCCGGAGCGCACCGGCCTGCTTGCGGAGTACCGCGCGCTGTGCGACACCCTCGGCCGCCAGGTCCGTGTCGAACTCCCCGGTAACCGCTCGCTGGCCGGCGTCGCGGAAGACGTGGACGCGGACGGCAGGCTTCTCGTCCGCGAAGCGCACACCACCGCGCCCATCTCAGCCGGCGACGTAATCCACGTGCGCTAGCAGGCGTACCCGGCCTCGCGCAGGGGCTGCCTGATCTTGGCGGCGACGTAGGCCGGGCGATAGCGAATGACCCAGGCCGGGAACCGCAGGACCCGATGGTGCTCCAGCGTCAGGTCATTGCCGCGATCCATGTCGTCCCAGTACTGGAGTACATCGATGTGCGCCGCGCCGTCGATCTCGACGACAAGCCCGGCTCTTTCCCAGCACACGTCCAGCCACCTGCGCCGCCCCTGTCCGTCCAGCCGAGGCACCTGCCTGGAGGGTTCGGGCAGCCCGAACTGCCGAACTACCAGCGCGGTGAAGTCAAGCTCCGACAGCGCGTGCGAGCCGCCGGCGATGTCGGCGAGGACAGACCGGATCTCCTTGCGTCGAGGCAGGCGTTCGTTGCGGTCAACCACGGCCATCAAGTCTGTGGCGCGTACCAGTCGCTGCTGTACTCCAGCGGCGAGGACAGCTCGAGCGCCGCGGTCGGTTGGCATCCAGGCGGCGGCGTCCACCAGGGAACGGGCGATACGAGTCCGCGGCGGCTGTCTGACCGGCTGAATGTCCGCCGGTGTAAGCCTACTGGAGTAGTGGAGAACCAAGTGCATAGGCGGGCGCGTGCTCCGCTTAGCCCGACCGGCGGGCAGGACCACGTGTATTTGATCGTCTTTATCGTCGAAACCGCGAAATCCATGGAGTTTCGCGGCCGTAAGGCCGCCTAATGCCGAGCCGCTCCCAGCCCACAAGGCCGCGACACGGAGTATCTGCATCTTGCTCAGCGGGCCAGACTGGGCCACGATGACGCCGCGGCATGGCTGCTGCCAGCGGCCTGACTTCAAGCGCCATCGAAGCGCATCCTGTGTCATATGCGCAAGAACTGAACGGCTGTCAAGGACACCATCTCGCGAAGCGAGAAGATCGTCGAGCGTCTGAGAGCGGTCACTTATCGATGTCATGAAGAAACCATCCGCCAGTACTCCACCCGGAGGCCCTAGCAGACTACGGTCTGTGGATAACCATCACGATTGTCCACAGCCCCGCCACGAGTGGCTTGCTGTCGCCGGGGGCGTCTGGTATTTATTTGCGATTTGCGGTGTTAGAGCACCGCAAATCGCAAATAAATCGCAGCGTCCGATCCCAAGAGTTGCAACACGTTTCGGTGGCACCTTGTGTCTCCGACTATTGGGCGGCTTGGCGTCCTAACATGTCCGGTATGGAACATGAACGGCGGCTGTCGCCGGGCGAGGAGTCCGTGGAAGTCTTGCATCCGCACTGGAAGACGCTGGTCCGGCCGCTCGCGCTCGCGTTCATCGTGGTCGCCGCGCTGCTCGTGGGAGAGGTGCTGATCCCGCCGGGCAAGGCCGCGGCGATTGAGCGGCTGGCGGCGGCCGCGGTCGCGATCGTGCTGCTCATGTGGTGGCTGACGTATCCGCTGCTCCGCTGGCGCACGACCGTGTACCAACTGACCACGCGCCGGATGCGGCTGCGGGACGGCATTATCGCGCGTACCGGCCGGGACATCCCGTTGTCGCGGATCACTGACGTCTCATTCCGCAAAGGACTGCTTGACCGCATGCTCGGCTGCGGCACGCTGATCGTGGAGTCGGCCGGTGAGCACGGCGAGATCATGCTGACCGAGATCCCGCACGTGGAGCACGTGCAGTCCACGTTGTTCCAGCTTGTCGAGGAGGAGCGACTGCGGGCCGACCGGGAGGACCGCGCGGGTGATGGGCTAACGTACGGTCCGTGACCGACGTTCACAGCGGCATCAGCGTGCGCCGTCATGAGGGATTCGTAGCGGAGATCGTGCTGAACCGCCCTGAGGCGCTGAACGCGCTGAATACCGCGATGGCGGAGTCGCTGGCCGTCGCGACCGCCGCGCTAGGCGCCGACATGACCGTGCGCGCCGTCGTGGTGAGCGCGACGGGGACGAAGGCGTTCTGTGCGGGGGCGGACCTGAAGGAACGCAACGCCATGACGGACGCGGAGATCCTGCGGCAGCGAAAGGTGTTCCGCGCGGCGTTCGGCGGGGTGCTGGGGCTTCCGCAGCCCACTGTGGCCGCGGTTCAGGGATACGCCCTTGGCGGCGGCTGCGAATTCGCGATGAGCTGCGACATCATCGTCGCCGACGAAACGGCTGTGTTCGGGTTGCCCGAGGTGACCGTCGGGCTCGTCCCCGGCGGCGGTGGCACGCAGCTAGCGCTGCGCAGGCTAGGCGCCGGCGTCGCCGCCGACCTCGTGCTGACCGGCCGCCGCGTCGCGATCGACGAAGCGACCCGGATCGGTCTCGTCGCTCGCCGCGTCCCGGCCGGTCAGGCAGGTGCGGCAGCCCTGGAGGTGGCATCCACGATCGCGGCGAACTCGCCGGTGGCCGTGCGAGCGGCCAAGCGGGCCCTGCGCAACGGCTGGGGGGTCACGCTGCAGCCCGCGCTGGACATCGAGGACGCGGCCTGGCGTACCGCGGTGTTGTCGGCTGACCGGCGGGAGGGGATCGCGGCCTTCGCCGAGAAGCGGCCCCCGCGGTGGCCGGCTGAGCAATAGTCCCAGAGATGGGGTTAGCCTGGGACTGTGAGCTGGGAACTGCCGTCAACGATCTCCCTGCGGGAGGTCGGACCCAGGGACGGGCTGCAGAACGAGGACCCCATTTCCACCGAAGCCAAGGTGTCGCTGGTCGACGCGCTGTCGCAGACCGGGGTGGAGCGGATCGAGGCGGTCTCGTTCGTCCGCCCGTCGGCGATACCGCAAATGGCCGACGCGGATGAGGTGTGGTCGCGGATCAGTCGCTCGCCGGGCGTGCGGTACTCGGCGCTCGTGCCCAACCTTCGCGGCGCGGTCCGCGCCCTTGACTCCGGGGTGACTGAGCTCGAGGTCGTCGTGTCGGCCTCGGAGACTCACAACCTGAAGAACGTGAACCGCACGACCGGCGAGTCGCTCGACGAGATCGCGGCCGTCCTCGACATGGCGCACGTCAAAGGCGCGACCGTGCAGGCGATCGTGTCCACCGCGTGGGGCTGCCCGTACGAGGGAGACGTGCCCGTCGAGCGCGTGGTGGCGGTCGCGTCCCGGGCGATCCGTGACGGCGCGGACTCGGTGTCGTTCGGCGACACGACCGGGATGGCCACGCCGACGCGGGTGCGAGCGCTCGTCGGGGCCTTCCGCGACGCCCATCCCGACGTGCCGCTCAACCTGCACTTCCACAACACCCGCGGCACCGGCCTGGCCAACGTGCTCGCCGCGATGGAGCTCGGCGTCGCCGACTTCGACGCCTCTGTGGGCGGGCTCGGCGGCTGCCCGTACGCCCCCGGCGCGACCGGCAACATCGCGACAGAGGAACTGGTCCACATGGCCGAAGACATGGGCATCGACACCGGAATCTCGCTCGCCGCGCTGCTCGAGGCGGCCGCGCAAGCCGAAGCCGCGGTCGGGCACACACTCCCCTCCCAGGTCCTGCGAGCGGGCCCGCGCACGCGCACGATCAAGGCGTGATTCGCCGGCGATGCCGGCCCAGGGGGGTATGGGGGGACGGGCAGTCCCCTCATATGGGGGGTCACCGGGGGGTCGTCCCCCGGGGGCAACAGAGTTTTACCGTGGCTTTACTATTTAGTCATGACCCGAGTGCTGCTCGCCGAGGACGACACCTCCATCTCCGAGCCTCTATCCCGCGCGCTGCGCCGGGAGGGGTATCAGGTGGAGGTCACCGAGGACGGGCCGGCCACACTCGGCCGGGCACTGTCCGACGGGGTCGACCTGATCTTGCTGGACATAGGCCTGCCCGAACTGGACGGCCTCGAGGTGTGCCGCCGTGTCCGGGCCGAGGGGCACTCGGTACCCGTGCTCATCCTGACCGCCCGCGCCGACGAGGTGGATACGGTGGTCGGGCTTGACGCCGGCGCCGACGACTACGTGACGAAGCCGTTCCGGCTCGCTGAACTGCTCGCGCGGGTCCGCGCGCTATTGCGCCGGGGCACCGCCGAGAGCCCCGGTTCTGTGCACGGCGTGCGGGTCGACGCGGAGGCGCGCCGTGCCTGGCATGGCGACGTCGAGCTCGACCTCACCACCAAGGAATTCGACCTGCTGTGGATCCTGCTGCGGGACGCCGGAAAGGTCGTCACGCGCGAGCAGATCATGAGAGAGGTCTGGGACGCCAAGTGGTGGACGTCGACCAAAACGCTGGACATGCACATCTCGTGGCTGCGCCGCAAGCTGGGCGACGACGCGCACAGCCCGCGGTTCATCACGACCGTTCGCGGCGTCGGGTTCCGCTTCGAGCGTGGCGACTGAGCCGGGGAGCTGATGCGGTGCGGCGGCGGCTGTGGTTGACCGCGGCGGCCGTCGCCGCGGTCGCGGCGCTGGTGGCCAGCGTCCCGCTGCTGGTCGTCGCCGCGAACCGGGATCCCGATTTGCTGTGGCTTGGCCTGCCCCTGCTCGTGGCCTCCGGCTGCGTGACGGTGGTCCTCGCCTGGCTGTTCGCCCGCCGGGCGGCCCGGCCGGTAGAGGAGCTCGCGGAGGCGGCCGGACGGCTCGCCACCGGTGACCCGCGGCCGGTGGGCCGCCGGTATGGCGTGCCCGAGCTTGACCAGGTCGCGGACGGCCTGGACAGCGCGGCCCGCCGGGTCACGCACCTGCTGACCGCCGACAGGGAGCTCGCGATCGACGCCTCACACCAGCTGCGGACGCCGCTGACGGCGCTGTCGATGCGGCTGGAGGAGATGATCGCCTCGGCCGACGACCCGGAGGTGGTTCGCGACGAGGGCACCGCCGCGCTCGCCCAGGCGGAGCGCCTCGCCGACGTCGTCAGCCAACTGCTGAGCCCGGCGCGCCGGGTGGCCGCGGGGTCCGCGGCCTACATCAGCGTCGACAGGATCGTGCTGCAGCAGATCACCGAGTGGGAACCGGCGTTCCGGCGGGCCGGCCGGAAGATGGTGCTCATCGGCGAGTCCCGGCTGCAGGCGTACGTGACTCCCGGCGGTCTGGCCCAGGTGATCGCGACCCTGCTGGACAACGCGCTGATGCACGGTAAGGGGACGGTGACGATCCGCCGATCGCAGTCCGCTAGCTCGGTCGTGATCGAGGTCGAGGACGAGGGCGAGGGGGTTCCGGCCGAACTCGTGTCCCGCATCTTCGAGCGCAGCGTCAGCGGACGGCCGGAAGGGACGGGCCTCGGCCTCGCGCTAGCTCGCACGATGGCGGCGGCAGACGGCGGCCGCATAGTGCTCGCGCGCCGCAGGCCCCCGGTCTTCGCGGTATTTCTCCCGCGTCACCCCCCAGGCGACCGCGGCCAAACCCGCGCCGGCCCGGCCTAACTTCAACGGGGCTAGCAGAGCTCAACGGGTCTTGCGGTGGCGGCCCGGGGTGCGCGGGCCAGGGTTCGCCGGGCGGGCCGCCGGCCTGGACGGGGCGGTGGACCACCCCTGGCCGGACGACACCGGAGGGGCGGTGGCGGTCGCGAGATGAGGTGCCACGACACCGTTCGGGAAGACTGAATTTTCCAGCCTGACCTCGCGCGGCTGCTGCGCCTGCGGAGCGAAGTACGGCGACGCCATGACCGGCTCCTGCTCCCACGCCAGAGACGATGACTGTTGCCGCATCGGCTCCCACGGCGCGTAGGTGGCCGTCTCCACAGCCGGGGCCTGCGGCGCGGCGGGCGCGAGGAACACCCACTTGCGGTACGCGAAGAATCGGAAGATGGTGCCGAGACCGGTGCCGATCAGGCTGGCGAGGTTGTACGCGATCGGGTCCTTGAAACCGAGGACGTAGGTGGTACATGCGATCACCACCTCGGCGATGATCAGGCCCACCAGGTTAAGCGCGAAGAAGAGCACCGTCTCACGGTGCAGCGCCTGGTTCTCCCGGTGCCGGAACGTCCAGAACCGGGAACCGATGTACGTGACGACCGTCGCGATCGAGATCGAGACGGCCTTGGCGGTGAGCGGTTCCTGGTGGTAGCGCCCGTGCAGTACCGCGGCGCCGCCCAAGTCGATGACGGCGCCGATGCCGCCGACGACACCGAACTTGGCGAGTTCCGGTATGAGGTGCCGCACACGGTCGTAAAGACCGGCGACGCGTCGGGCCATGCGCAGACTGCCTCTCTCCTCATGCTGCGCATCTAACGTAGTCGACGTTTTTTCACGAGAAGCTGTGAACCGTCTAAAAGTTCCGTTACACCTGATGCGCGTGAGTTTCGGTGGCCAGCGCCGCGCGAGACGAGCGGTCCGCTACAAGCCGCCACGTGAGGTATATCACGGCAGTGAGCACGAAGCCGACCTCAAACGTGAGATCGCCGGCAGAACCGATGTGCTTGGGAACCAATCCGAGGTATTCCGTCTGATTCGCGAAGAGCCAGATCGAGACGCCCGCCCCGACCGCCATGGCGACCGGGCCTGCCCAGTTCGAGTACTTCCTGTCGAAGAGCAGGTGCTCGATCCGGTCTGGCCGCTGACGGCGGCGCAGGATCTGGTCGCAGAACACGACGGCCAGCCAGGGCGCGATCCAGTAGGCGATGATCAGCAGGAAGTTGTTGTACTTCGTGCCCGCGTTGTGCAGCCCGGACCAGGCGAGGAAGAACCCGATCGCGCCGAACACCAGGGCTACGAGCGCCCGGCGCAGCGCCAGCGGCAGCTTGAAGCCGAGCGCGGTGAACGAGATCGCCCCGGAGTAGATGTTCAGCGCGTTTGCCGCCACGGCGCCGAGCGCGATCGCCAGCAGCGTGAAGTCGGCGAGCACGCTCGGCATCAGGCCGGTGAACGCGCCGGTCGGGTTGCTGCCCAGGAACACGCCCGAGTCCTTGACCGCCGTCCCGGCCGCCGCCCCGACGATCTCAAGGAGCGCGCAGGACAGGAACAGGCCGAACCCGGCCCACCAGGCGATCGCGACCTTGCTGGTGTCCGGTTTGAAGTAGCGGGTGTAGTCCGCCGCATACGGGTTCCAGCCCACCGCGTACCCGAACGTCGCGCCGAGCTCGATCAAGAACGCGCCGGGGAACGTCGAGTGGGTCGCGGCCGGGTGCGCCTTGGAGAGTATTACCCCGCTCGCGATCAGGAAGATGATCGCCAGCACAGGGAACGCGTACCGCTCGAAGACGTGGATCAGGTTGTACCCGAGGTACGCGACCGCGATCTGAATGACCACGATGATCAGCAGGCAGACCACCTGCGGCAAGTGGGTGAGGGTGTTCAGTGCGAGCGCGCCGCTGACGCTGTTGACCGCGAACCAGCCGATCCCCGCGACGACGGCGTTGATCCCGGCGGGCAGCGCGTTCCCCCAGTAGCCGAAGCCGAGGCGGCTCAGCACCATCTGCGGCACGCCGAACGTCGGGCCGCGGGCAGAGAGGATGCCCTGGGTGATGCCGCCGAGCGCGCTTCCGAGCAGGATCGCGATGACGGCTTCCCAGAAGCTCAGGCCGAACGCGGCGATCGCCAGGATGCCGACGAAAATAGTGGCGAACTCCATGTTCGGAGATGTCCACGTCCAGAAAAGCTGAAGCGGGCGTCCGTGGCGCTCCTCCAGCGGGATGAACTCCGCGCCTCCAGGCTCGACGGCGATGACTTTGTCGCCGTACGTTCCCTCGCGAACTTCAATATCTGCGTCGCTGACCGTCGTCATCATCTCTCCCATGACTAGCAAGGATGCGTGGCGTGGCTGGCGGTCGCGTCTCGCAACGTCGCGGTCTCGAGTCGCCATGGTGGTTGTACCCAGGATTGCGTTGTTCCGCGTAGGCTACAGCGCGTGTTTTCTGCATCAACATCCGCTGGTCCAATTCCCCGTAAATCGGGCACCGGGATGCCCATCGTGGGCATGGTCGGCGGCGGACAGCTGGCGCGGATGACGGCGCAGGCCGCGATCGGTCTGGGCGCGACGTTCCGCGTGCTCGCGGAGTCGGCTTCGGAGAGCGCGGCGCTTGTAACACACGACGTGGCGATCGGGTCGCACCTGTCGCTGTCCGACGTCGAGTCCTTCGCCGGCGAGTGCGATGTGGTCACGTTCGACCACGAGCACGTGCCCGCGGAAATCCTGACCAGCCTCGAGTCCGCTGGCCTCCTGGTCCGGCCGGGATCGGTCGCGCTGCGGTATACCCAGGACAAGCTGGCGATGCGGGACCGGCTGACCGCGCTCGGCGTGCCGTGCCCGCGATACGCGCCGGTGTCTTCTGTGGCGGATGTCGAGGCGTTCTGCCGCGCGCCCGGCGGCTCGTGGCCGGTTGTGCTCAAGGCCGTGAGTGGTGGGTACGACGGCAAGGGGGTGTGGGTGTGCTCGTCTCCCGCCGAGGCCGCCGACGTGCTTGGGCACGGCGTCGCGCTGCTCGCCGAGGAGTTCGTGCCGTTCCGGCGGGAGCTTGCCGCCCTCGTCGCGTGCTCGCCGTCCGGCCAGGGCGCGGCGTACCCGGTCGTGGAGACCGTGCAGGTGGACGGCATCTGCCGGGAGGTGATCGCCCCCGCGCCGGGCCTGAACGCCTCGTCGGCCGAGTCCGCGCAGGCCATGGCGTTGCGGATCGCCTCGTCGCTCGGCGTGTTCGGCCTGCTGGCGGTCGAGTTGTTCGAGACCCGGTCTGGCGGGCTCCTGGTGAACGAGCTGGCGATGCGGCCGCACAACAGCGGCCACTGGACGATCGAGGGGGCCGGAACCTCGCAGTTCGAGCAGCACCTGCGGGCGGTGCTCGACCTGCCGCTGGGCTCTTGCGCGCTGTCCTCGCCGGGCGGATTCACCGTGATGGCCAACTTGCTGGGCGGCACGGATCCGGACATTTACGACAGGTATATCCACGTGATGGCCGCGGATCCCGCCGTCAAGGTGCATTTCTATGGCAAGGAAGTGCGCCTTGGCCGGAAAATCGGGCACGTCACGATCGTCGGCGAACCCGGGGACGACCTAGTGGCGGTGCGGGACCGCGCCCGGCGCGCGGCGAGCTACCTGCGCTGGGGAACCGAAGACGGCGACTAGCCGCGCAAAAGTATCGATTACGCCCACTGACCGATCATCTCCGAACTAACCTGTCTCGCAATATTGATCGCGATAGGGTCCCGAGGGGAGGGTTCGTGACAATTGGCGAAGCGCTGGCCGAGGCGCGTTATCGGGCCGGTCTGACGATTGATGAGCTGAGCGAGCGCACCAAGATCCGGGAAGCGGTCATCCGCTGCATTGAGCAGGACGATTACGCGGCTTGCGGCGGTGACCTCTACGCGCGCGGCTACGTCCGCGCGATCGCGGGTGCCGTCGGCATCGACGCTCAGCCGCTTATCCGTGACTTCGACGCGGGACATGCGGGCGCCGCGGCGGGTGCGCGGAACGCGTTCGCGCAGGGCCAGGACTTGGCCGGATCGTCGGTCGCGACCGTGCCCGAGCCTCCCACCGTGATCGACATGCCGGCGGTCGCCGACCCGGATTTCGCGATAGCGGACCCCGAGTTCTCGATCGAAGATCCGGATTTCACGATAGCCGACCCTGAATTCACGTTTAGCGATGAGGAATTCACGGCCGCCGCAGAAGTAACCCCCGCGGCCGCCACCGCCCCGCCCGCGCCGCCCACCGTGAAGCCCTCCGTGCCGCCGTCCGCGCAGCCCTCCGTGAAGCCTCCCGTGTCGGCCTCCGTGAAGCCTCGCCCGCCCTCGGCGTGGCGGGCCCGCACCCGCAGTCGCCGTTGGGTGACGGGTGTCGCGATCCTCGTCGTCATAGCCCTGGCCGTCGCCGGATTCGCGGGCAGTCGCATCGTCTCGCACCTGCGCCAGCACAACGCCGCTGGCAACGCGGCCACCGTCCAGCAGCAGAAGGCCGCCAACCAGCCCTCGCCGGGGACGTCGGCGAAGGGGAAGCCGGCGCCGGCGAAAGCCAGCAAGCCCACGCCAGCCAAGAAGCCCAAGACGCACGCGGCACGGAAGGCGCCTCGCGCCCTCCCGGTGACCTGGCTGCCCATCAAGCTCGCGATGGCGTTCGGCCCGGACGGCACGGCCGACGGTGACAACCCGCAGAGCGCGCAGTTCGCCATCACCGACGGCGCGCCGTCGCCGTGGCAGACCGACTGGTACGCTTCGCCGCGGTTCGGCCTGCTCAAGAGCGGTACCGGCCTGCTGCTCGACATGGGCAGGACGGTCACGATCACCAGCATGCTGATCGACCTCAGCCTCTACCGGGGAGCGGACCTGCAGATCAGGCTCGGCGGCACGCCGTCGGACCTGCGGGTGGCCGCGCGCGCCGACGACGTGGGCGGAACGGTCCGGCTCAAGCTGTCGTCCGCGCGGCAAGCCAGGTACGTGCTGATCTGGTTCACCCTGCTGCCGCCGAACGGCGCGGGCATGTACCAGGAGAGCGTGTCGCGCGTCGTGGTCAACGGTCGGCGCTGACGGCGCACCGGCTACGCTATTGGCCGTGCGAGCAGAAGCGGCGGCGGTCGGCGTCGTCATGGGCAGCGACTCGGACTGGCCGGTGATGGGTGCCGCGGCGGAGGCCCTCGAGGAGTTCGGCGTCCGCTATGAGGCTGACGTGGTATCGGCGCATCGCATGCCCAGGGACATGATCGCCTACGGCGAGCAGGCCGAAAAGCGAGGGCTCAAGGTGATCATCGCCGGGGCGGGCGGCGCCGCGCATCTGCCGGGAATGCTGGCGTCGGTGACGCCGCTGCCGGTGATCGGCGTCCCCGTGCCGCTGAAGCACCTGGACGGCATGGATTCGCTGTTGTCGATCGTGCAGATGCCCGCAGGCATTCCGGTTGCGACGGTGGCGGTTGGCGGCGCCCGCAATGCGGGGCTACTCGCGGTTCGGATACTGGCTGTGACGGACTCCGGGCTGCGGGCGAAAATGACGGATTTCCAGGCTCGGCTCACGGAGCAGGCCCGTGCGAAAGGTGCCGCGCTGCGCTCCATGCTCTAGCTCTTTATCCCGAACGGATCCCCTCCTCCTCTCCCCGGCGACGTGCTCGCGCTCCTGGTCAGATATCGGTTTGGCCACGGTGCTCCGTGGGCCTGTTTTGTCCGTGACGGATGGGGGCATTCTGGTTGCGCAGGCAACCGGAACGGGACTGGTTGCATCCGGTCGTCTGGGGAGATCGGCCGGGACTGCGTACGGTTGGGGTTGGGTTGGGGGAAGCATGGCGTTCTCGGTCGCCAAAAGCCGTCCGTTTCGTGTCTTCGGGCTATATCGCAGCAGCGGGAAGCATGCCGCCCCACGGGGTATCGTGCAGCGTTCCGAACTCTTGCCGCGCCGGCCGGCGCACGCCGTGTCGATGCCCCGGCTAACCGGCCCGCATGCCGGGGAGCACGATAAGGCGGCTTGACCAGGATCCCGGTTACGATCGGGTAATGAGCAGTTTCGCACTCTCCGAAGAGCACGAGGCACTGCGCGAAGCGGTCCGCGCGCTCGCGGATGACAAGATCGCGCCCAGGGCAGCCGACATCGACCGGACCGCGGAGTTTCCGTGGGACGTCTATGAGGCACTGGTCAAGGCCGACTTTCACGCCTTGCACATCCCGGAAGAGTACGGCGGCGCCGGCGGCGACGCCCTGGCGAGCGTGCTGGTCATCGAGGAAGTCGCCCGCGCTTGCGCGACGTCCTCGCTGATCCCTGCCGTGAACAAGCTCGGCACGATGCCGCTGCTGCTTGGCGCGTCGGCCGAGGTCAACCAGCGGTACCTGCCGCAGGTCGCGCGCGGCGAGGCGATGTTCTCCTACGCGCTGTCCGAGCCGGAGGCCGGCTCGGACGCGGCCGCGATGCGCACCCGCGCCGTCCGGACGGACGGGGGCTACCTGCTCAACGGCGTCAAGCGCTGGATCACCAACGCCGGGGTGTCGAAGTTCTACACCGTGATGGCGGTGACCGACCCCGCCTCAGGTCCTAACGGCATCTCCGCGTTCGTGGTCGAGGATGGCGATACCGGCTTCAGCTTCGGAGCGCCCGAGCACAAGCTGGGTATCAAGGGCTCGCCCACTCGGGAACTCTACTTCGACAACTGCGAGATTCCGGCGGACCGGCTGGTTGGCGAGGAGGGGAAGGGGTTCAAGATCGCGCTGCGAACCCTTGACCACACCCGCATCACCATCGCGGCGCAGGCGCTGGGCATCGCCCAGGGCGCGCTCGACTACGCGGTTGGCTATGTCAAGGAGCGCAAGCAGTTCGGCAAGCCGGTGGCTGACTTCCAGGGCGTGCAGTTCATGCTCGCCGACATGGGCATGAAGCTGGAGGGCGCGCGGCAGCTCACGTACGCGGCCGCGGCGCGCTCGGAGCGGGCCATGGCCGGCGAGCAGGTGCCGGACTTGACGTTCTTCTCCTCGGCCTGCAAGTGCCTGGCGTCCGACGTGGCGATGGCGGTGACGACCGACGCGGTGCAGTTGCTCGGCGGCTACGGCTACGTCAACGACTACCCGGTCGAGCGGATGATGCGGGACGCGAAGATCACCCAGATCTACGAGGGCACCAACCAGATCCAGCGCATGGTCATGGCAAGGCAGCTGCTTAAGTAGCCTTTCCCGGGCTCACTAGCTATCCGGGAGGAGCCGGGCCGGTGGAGTCACGCACGACCAGTTCTGTGGCCAGCTCGACGTGCAGCGCGTCGAGCCGCTGACGCTCTATGAGCCGGATGAGAAGACTGACTGAGAGGCGCCCCATTTCCTGTAGTGGCTGACGCACGGTTGTGAGCAGGGGACGGGTGGCCTGAGCGATGTCGATGTCGTCGAAGCCGACGACAGAGAGGTCTTCGGGTACGCGCAGTCCACGCTGCGCCGCCGCGGCCAGAGCACCGACGGCGACCTTGTCGTTGAAGCCGATGAGCGCGGTTGGGGGCTGTGGCAGGTCAAGCAGCTCGCCAGCCGCGTGGTAGCCGAACTGCGCGGTCGGCTCGCCGCTACGGACCAGCTCCGGATCGGGCAGCACACCGACGTTCGCCAGAACCGACGCGTGCCCGGCCAGGCGCGCATCGCTCGCGAGCCAGTTGTGCGGCCCTGCCATCACACCGAGGCGCCGGTGTCCCAGGTCGACCAGGTGCCTGGTGATGGTGCGGGCTCCGGCGAAGTGCGCCGCCGACACGGCTGCGATGTCGCGCGGCATCGGGACGCGGGGATCCACCACGACAAACGGGAACCCGTGGGCTCGCAGATCCACGAGCTGCTCGCTGGGTTCCGGCGGCAAAACGATGATGGCGCCGCTGATGCCGGGCCGGGATGCGAGGGTGGGCAAGACCGCTGCCTGCTGCGCGGCTTCTCCCGCGTTGAGCAGCAGGGGCCTGTCGTGCAGCTCAAGTGTCTCGGCGATGGACGAAACGATGAGGCCGAAGTAGTCGGTCAGCAGATAAGGACAGCGCAGGTAGACGGAGCCCCGGGTCACGCGGGCCGGGATCGTCAGCGGGCCGGGCGCCTGCCCGCTGAGCCGCTCGGCGGCCGCTTGGACGAGCTCGCGCGTGTGCGGGGCCACGTGGGCCTGGTTGTTGAGCACGCGTGAGACGGTGGCGATGGACACGCCCGTCTCCGCGGCGAGGTCCCGGACAGTAACACGCTGGCTGCGCGCCCCACTCATTTTGTTACACGCATTTGTTCCACGATAGGCAGCATAGCTCCCGGCCTGACGACCGCCCATTCCCAGCATTTGCTTATTGACAGCACTATTCCAGACTGCTTACATCATCGTAACGAAAGCGTTCCAAAGTGTTACATTTTGTTTCATCGTTGGCGGGGGGACCGGGAAAGTCGGTCAGGTTCTGAAGGAGGACCATGTCCCGCATCAAAACAATGACGGCATCGTTTGGCGCAGTGGCGCTCGTCGCCGGAATCGCCGTGATGAGTCCAAGCGCGGCGCATGCAGCATCCGGGCCGGCGGTTTCCGTCACGGAGACCACAACCAACCAGAGCCAGCTGCTCACCTCGCAGGCCGGAGCGACGTTCGCCCCGGGGTCCAGTTCGCAGAGCCAGGTCATCACCGTCAGCCCCTCGACCACGTACCAGACCATGACCGGCTTCGGCGCCTCGTTCACCGACTCCTCGGCCTGGCTGGTCTATAACTCCCCGCTGCGCAACCAGATCATGACCAAT